>CAJFOO010000097.1 GCA_904397205.1 uncultured Clostridia bacterium | reverse complement strand
TCCCTACATTCGTTCTCTTACTTCCCTACATTCGTTCTCTTACTTCCCTACATTCGTTCTCTTACTTCCCTACATTCGTTCTAGACTTAAACTACATTTATTGAAATTGTAGTGAAGTTATGTTATACTCCAGTTATATTCAGGCTTTAGAGGCCCTTGGAGGTGTTATTTATGACGATTAAAAAAAATGGGCTGGTGGAAAAACGGAATGTTTTGAATGAAGTCCGGCAGAATAATATGACTTTGGAGGAAATCCGGTTTTTTTCCATTTACCTGTCCAAAATCAATGCAAGAGATCCCGCAACACGGAAGGTAACGTTCCCGCTGGAAGATTTCCGGAAAATCATGGGGCTTGGCCGGCTCAAGATTTCCTATCTGCAATCGGTGACGAATTCCCTGTTGAGCAAGGTTGTCAATATTAAAAACGAAGGCGGGGGCTATACAGCCTTCCAGCTTTTCAAGGAATGCGAAGTATTTAAAAACGAGGAAGAGGAGTGGTTTATCTCTATTGACGCCCATGACAAGGCGCTGCCCTTGATGTTTGAATTCAAGAAGGAGTATTTTACCTATGAGCTTTGGAATGCCCTGCGGCTCAAATCCTCCAACCAGCTGCGGATGTATGAAATTCTGAAGCAGTATGAAACAATAGGTAGCCGAAGGGTTCCCGTAAAGGAGTTGCGGGAATTATTGGGAATTTCATCAGAAGAATATCCTCGTTGGGATAATTTTAAAATGCGTGTACTGGATTCCTGCCAGCAGGCACTGGCAGAAAATACGGATATTACTTTCACATATAAACCCATCCGATCCGGCCGCGGCGGGAAAATTACCGCGCTGGAGTTCTCTATTTACAAGAATGACAAATATAAGAACCAGCTTACCTTGGAAGAATTTATCGATATTCAGCCGGATACCGTGGAAGTGGAAGCCATAGAGAAAAAATTCCGAAATGAGGAACTGGAATTTTTAGCGGAAGCCTGTGAAAACGAATTTTCAGAGGAAGAAATGCAGATCCTGTTTGATCTGGTCCGGCAGGCAATCCCATATGACGGCGAATATCCCAACGGCCTGGCCTGCGCAAGATACGATTACCTGCAGGAACAATACCATCAGATGGATGCCATGAGACCCGAAAGAAGCCGCTTTGGATACCTGAAAAAACTGCTCCAGTCATAAAACATATTTTCCGATATCAGAAAGTTGCTGTTTTTGGCTTTCTATGGGCCTATTTTGAGGATTTTTTTATAGGGGTAATGTTTCTATATGCAAAACGGTTTTTCTTCGATATATGGCACTTTCCCGGCTGTTTTTTCTATTCTATTCTTTTTCTGACATTTTTCGGGCAATAGTATGATATAATTGAACCGCTGCCTCTCCCATTCTGGCAACAGAAAGGAGGTGGGCCGATGCTCGATTACATAATCCCCTTGATCAATTCTATCGTAGCAAATTCGATTGTCTATCTGATTTGCAAGCGGCTGGATAGAATGAGCTAGGGCAGCCAGCACAAAAAAAGAACCCCCCGGAGTTGCCGCTCCGGGGGGTTCGCTATGTGAGCCGATGCTCTACATAATCCCTTTTGTTATTATACATCAGATTTTCAGAAAATGCAATTTCTTTTACACCAAATGGCAAGCCACAAAATGATCCGGCCGTACTTCCCGCAGAACGGGGGTTTCTGTACGGCATTGCTCGGTAACATGCGGGCAGCGGTTGGCGAAAGGGCATCCGGGTTTGGGATTGATGGGGCTGGGAACATCGCCGGAAAGAATCTGTGTTTCCTTTTGTGCTTCCTTGTCGGGATCGGGGATCGGGACAGATGCCAGCAATGCCTGGCTGTAAGGATGCAGCGTTTCCGCATAGATAGTGTCACTGTCTGCCAATTCGACTAAGTTGCCCAGGTACATGACGGCAATCCGGTTGGAAATATATTTGACGATATTTAAATCATGAGCAATAAACATGTAGGTTAGTCCCAATTTCCCCTGCAAATCCTTGAGAAGATTGATAATCTGGCTCTGAATAGACACATCCAGCGCCGAGATAGGTTCATCACACGCGATAAATTCCGGTTCAATGGCCAATGCCCGGGCAATGCCGATACGCTGCCGTTGGCCGCCGGAAAATTCATGAGGGAAGCGGTTGGCATGTTCCCGATTGAGCCCTACAGTCTCCAAAAGCTCATATACACGCTCCTGCCGCTTGGTTTTATCATACATCTTATGGATTTCCATTCCCTCTGCAATAATCGTGCCGACGGTCATGCGGGGATTTAACGAGGCGTAAGGATCTTGAAAGATCATTTGCGCTTTGCGGGAATATTCGCGGCGGCTGCGGTGATTTTTCAGGTTGACTTCTTTCTCTCGGTACAGAATTTTCCCCTTTGTTGGGTAATAAATCCCCATAACTACGCGGCCCATGGTAGATTTCCCGCAGCCGGATTCCCCTACAACGCCCAACGTTTCCCCTTTGTAAATGCTCAGGGAAATATCGTTTACGGCTACCAACGTCTGCCGGGGACCCACATGGAAATGCTTGGAAATGTGATCCAACGTGATCAATTTTTCTTTTTCGGTTGCCATTACGCTTCTTCCTTTCTGCCGGGATAATCAGGGTGTAGGAGCCAGCAGGAGGCTGTGTGCCCTTGCGTTACCTCAAATACAGGAGGCTGATGGTTTTTACAAATTTTCATGCAATGCTCGCAGCGGCTGGCAAAAGCACAGCCTTTCGGCGGAGCAAACAAATCAGGGGGCGTACCGGGAATGGAAATTAGTTCTTCGTCATGTTTGGTCTCTACTGTCGGCAAACTGCGCAGCAAAGCGGCGGTATAGGGATGGCTGGCGCGATAAAAAACATCCTGGGATGTTCCTTGTTCCACCACTTTTCCGGCATACATTACCGCTACCCGGTCGGCCAGGTTAGCTACAACGCCTAAGTCATGCGTGATTAAAATAATCGCCGTTCCGGTTTCCTCCCGGATTTTTCCCATCAGCTGCATAATCTGCGCCTGAATGGTCACATCCAACGCCGTAGTAGGTTCGTCTGCAATCAGGAGCTTGGGGTTGCAGGAAAGAGCCATAGCAATCATCGCTCTTTGGCGCATACCCCCGGAGAATTCATGGGGATATTGGCGGGCCCGATCCTCCGCATTTGGGATCTGTACCATCTTCAGCAGATGGATAGCCTCCTCCCGGCATTTCGCACCGGAAAGCTTTTTGTGCTTATGCAAGGTTTCAGTAATTTGCTTTCCCACTTTCATGGTGGGATTGAGGCAAGTCATGGGATCCTGGAAAATCATGCTCACCAGCTGCCCGCGGATGCCCTGCATTTCCTTTTCCGAAGCGGCGACAATATCCTTCCCGCATAAGGTAATCGTCCCCTTTTTAATCCTGGCTGGCGGCATAGGATTAAGCTTCATAATCGTTTTGGCCGTGACACTCTTGCCACAGCCGGATTCTCCAACAATAGCCAGAACCTCGCCTTCATTTACCTGAAGGGAAACGCCGCGCACCGAATGCACCTCGCCGGCATAGGTGTCAAAAGAAACATGGAGATCTTCAATCTTCAATACTTCTGCCATTCCCCTTACCTCCTTAGCTTGGGATCAAAGGCATCCCGCAGCTGATCGCCCAACAGGTTGAACGACAGCATGGTAATGCAGATAAAAATTGCCGGGATAATCAGCTCGGACGGGAACTGCTGGAAGTACCGGATACCTTCGTTGGCCATAATCCCCCATGAGGATTCCGGAGGCGCAATGCCAAGGCCCAGCATCGAAAGGAATGCTTCCGTAAAGATAATACTGGGAATATCCAGCGTGATATTGACGATAATGACACTCAGAATATTCGGGATCAGATGCCGGGCAATAATCCGGCTGGGCTTTGCGCCCATGGTCTTGGCAGCAATCAGGAATTCCTGGCCTTTCAGAGCAACGACCTGCCCCCGTACCAGACGGGCCATACCAGTCCATCCAGTGATGGAATAGGCAATAATAATGGTCCCAAGGCCTCGATCCAACACCACCATCAGCAGCATAACGATAATCAAATACGGAATACCGCTGATGACTTCCAGAACACGCATCATCACATTGTCCACCCGGCCGCCGAAATATCCGGAAATACCACCGTAAATTACGCCGATAATGCAGTCAATCAAGGCAACGGCAGCGGCTACAACCAAAGAGATCCGCGCGCCGTACCAGATCCGTACGAAAATATCACGTCCCAGCACATCGGTGCCAAAAATGTGGACATAGCCTGTCTCTGGGTTCACCGAGAAAGGCGGCTTATGAATAAATGTGACATTCTGCTCGCTGATGGTAAAAGGAGAAAAAATCGGGCAGAAAATGGCTCCGAGGATCAGAAGCCCCAGCAGGATAGAGCATACCATTGCCACTTTGCTGCGCCGGATCCGGCGCAGCACGTCTTTCCAAAAGCTGATGGACGGACGCACAATCGCTTCCATCTTGCCTGTGTCTGTACCCACGGTTTCAAATTCAGACGCATCGATTGGACTGTCGGCACTGTAGACTGCGGAAAGATCTTCCACTTCCGGCTCAAAAGGAGCCTTCTTTTTGATGTTAAAAAGTCCCATATCGTCGGTACTACTCCTTTCCACCGGTCAATTTGACTCTTGGGTCAATAAAGCCGTACAAAATATCGATAATCAGGTTGGTAACGACCAGGAAGGACCCGTAGAACATCGTCAAGCCCGCTACCATGGGATAATCGTTCTGCTGCACGCACTGGACAAAATACCGTCCAATACCCGGAATCGAGAAAATGTTCTCCACGACAAAAGCACCGGTAAGGACAGCCGCCACCAGCGGCCCCATCATGGTGATAACAGGCATGATGGCGTTGCGTACGGCATGTTTCCAGATAATCGTTTTTTGCGAAAGGCCCTTCGCTTTGGCCGTCATGATATAGTCCTGGTGAAGGACTTCCAACATGCTGGTGCGCATCAACCGGCTGATGATGGCCATGGATCCGAAAGCCAGGGCAAACGCTGGCAAGACCTTGCTGTTTTCCGCCCCCCAGCCCATAATGGCAAAGACCTGCGTGCCAGTCGCCATATTCAGCTTTAGAGCCAAGAAATACTGGAGCAGGGAACCGATAATGAATGACGGCACAGAGACGCCGATAAGGGCAATAAACATCGTCGCGCTGTCCCAGAAAGTCCCGCGCTTGACGGCGGCGATAATCCCAAGCAGCACACCCATGATAAAGGCAAAACACAAAGCCCGCAGACCCAAATCCAAGGAAACGGGGAAAGTGTCCCCGATGACCGACGTAACCGCACGCTGGGTCTTCAGGGAAGACCCCAAATCCCCCTGAAGCACACGGCCCATATAAATAAAATATTGCTGCCATAACGGCTTGTCCAGCCCGTACTTGGCTTCCAGCGCCGCCATGGTCTCTTCCGGCACGGCCTTGCCGCCGGTAAAGGGATCGCCAGGCAGCAGGCGCATCATGAAAAACGTGACGGTAATGAGGACAAAAATCGTGATTGCCGCATACAAAATCCGTTTGAGGATGTAGACGAGCAATTTCAAATTCAAACGAAATCATTCCCTTCGGTGAAATATCTATACATAAAGGCGTTGCCGCGTATGCATGCCGGTCCTTTGCCTTTGTCCATCCCGGGCAGCGTCTTGCTTGACATGCTTGCTTGTGAAAGCCGCAAAACTCCCTGATTCCAGAGATTTTGCGGTTTTCATAAGCAGAAAGGGCCGCATGGACTCCATGCGGCCCTTTCCACCATTCGTCTTATCGCTGTTTGCAGATTTTCAATCCTGGCAACGCCTTACTGCGAAATTGTCGCACCGTCGCAGAAGTCGTACTCCTGGAAGCCAGTCTTCGTCATGCCCTGGAGCTTATTGGAATGCACATAGCTAACCACCTGGAAGTAAACGGGATATACCGCGCAGTCTTCCTGGACAAGCATCGTCTCAGCCTGCTGCAGAAGCGCTTGCCGCGCGGCCGGATCGGCTTCGGCCATGGCCTGGGTCAACAGGTTATCGTATTCTGTATTCGAATACTTGCCGTAGTTGTTTCCATTATTGGTCATAAACATATCCAAGAAGGTCAAAGCATCGTTATAGTCGGGGCTCCATCCGGCAAAGACAATATCAAAATTGCCGTTGCGCATCGCGTCCAGGCGGGCCTGGAACTGCATGGGCTGGATATCTACCGTAATGCCGAGCACTTCCTGCCACTGCTGCTGGAAGTAAGCAGCGTATGTCTGTGCGTCGGTAGTGTCGTCGCAGACAAAGGTCAGCTGCACCTGGTCGGCAGTCATATTCAGCTCGGCAAGGCCTTCGTCAAACAGCGCCTTGGCGCCACTGACATCATGATCAACCAGGTTAGCGCGGCCGTCCACATATTTTCCGCCATTGGCGCCACTGATGGTGGTGGGCACTAAGCCGTAGGCCAGCTCGGAGCCGTCTCGCAGGACATTGTCAATAAAGGACTGGGCGTCAATCGCCTCGCCAAGCGCCATGCGGATCTTTTCGTTCTGCATGACGGCATGGCCCTGCGTATTATACTGGAAGTACCAGTTGCCATTGTTGTTGTATGTATAGATGGGTTCGTTCATTTGCTGCATCTGTTCGATCTGCTGGGCGTTGAGATGGATGGAATCCACTTCCCCACCCTGGAATGCATTCATACGGGTATTGGCGTCGTTCATCATCGTATAACGGATTTTGGGAATGCTGATCGAATCGGCATCATAATAATTTTCGTTCTTCTCGAGGATCATTTCGCTGTTATGGCTCCAGCTGGTCACTTTATAGGGACCATTGTAGCCCATGAGGTCTACCTCCGTGTTGTACAGGGAACCGCCGTCGGCATTGGTGCCGGCCGCCTCATAAATCTCCTGATTGATCGGCAGGTAGGTCTGGAAGGCAAACAGGTTCAGCGCGTAGGGGATCGGTTGGTTGAAGGTAACCTCGAGAGTATAATCATCGATTGCCCGGCAGCCCAGTTCGGATTCGTCAATCTCACCGGCAAAATACTTGTCCCCGTTCAGGATATTGTTATACAGGATGAAGCCATAGACGGAAGCGGTTTCCTGCTTCATACCGGTTGTCCAGGCAAAAATGAAGTCGTGGGCGGTCACGGGGTCCCCGTTGTTCCAGACGGCGTCCTCACGCAGTGTGAAGGTGTAGGTGCGGCCGTCGTCGCTGACGGTATAGTCCGTTGCCAGATCCATCTGGGGCTGATCGTTGGCGTCCAGCTTCATCAGTCCGGCCGTCGTCAGACGCAGGACGTTGGCAGAAGCTATGTCGCTGGTAGTAATGGGGTTCAGATCCGGCGGCTCAGTCCGAAGGTCTACCGTAACCATATCCGGATCGGCGGTTCCTGCAAAATTGCTCCGCATCGCCGTCGTTTCCGTACCGGACGATACATCACCCTGGGGGGGGGTTCCGCTTGCGGTGCCAGGCGCGGAAGAACAAGCTACGGCAGAAGCAGCCATGGCGCCGACAAGCAGAAAAATTAGAAATTTTTTCATTATCGTTTCCCTCCAAATGAATTTTAGTGAATAACCACTTGCAATATATCATAGTGCAAAATTAAAGTTTTTGCAACAGGTTGTCGAGAAAAAAGCGGAAAAAATCCCTGGTACTTGTAGGAAACCCCGGATTTTTTGTCTCTTTTAGGTTTTGCTTTCTCTGTAAAGGAAATGTTTTTCCATATATTTCCTTTTTTGAAAGTAAGCGGGAAATATTTCCCTTTTGTTTTTCTTTTAGGAATCGAGGGATTTATACTGGAAATTTTATCCGGATGTGAAGGAGGGCTCCTTTTCTGTTTGTTGAAAATTTTGTTGAATGTTGAAAGTTTTCCTGTGGAAAACTCTCTCCTTGTTTGATAGCTTGTTTTAAAAGATCTTTTATTCTTGTTTTATTCTTGTTTTCGGTTGCCTGGAGCCCAGCAGGGATGCGGGTTTCCAGATTTACTTCCCTACATTCGTTCTCTTACTTCCCTACATTCGTTCTCTTACTTCCCTACATTCGTTCTCTTACTTCCCTACATTC
>CAJFOO010000096.1 GCA_904397205.1 uncultured Clostridia bacterium | reverse complement strand
TTTATCCGGGTATAGAGTGTGCCGATGCCTCCCGGAGGGAAAGAAGCGGGGCATTGGTCACTGTATGGATTAAAAAAGAATAAGCTGTTGCCCACGGAAGCCGCGGTGTTCCCGCTCAGGGCCCAGTCGGCAATGTCATAATGGATCTGTTCGGGATTCATGTTGTAGATATTTTGCGAATTGTATTCACTGCCTACGGTTGTGCGCATGCAGACGAACTGGCCCGGCTGCTCTATAATATTGCGTACGTTGCCGCCTTCGCTGACCCGGAAGAATTCCCCGTAAGGGATATTGGTCCGGTTCATAATCACCGACGCTACGGCGCGCATCCCGTCGTCCCCTTCCCCGCCGGCTTCACACTGGATGAGGCGGGCAAATAATTCCCGGTCGGAAAAAGGCATAGGTCCCCTCCTTTCTGGAATCGGTTTCCTGTTTTCCATAGTATTCCGGGGCGGATGTCCTTTGACACAGGGGGATGTATAAATGGGGGAGGGCGGGATATGCTGGTAACACAGGAAAGCAAAGGAGGCTGTATAGTGACGGTATTTGTCTGCGGGAAAGCCAGCGACGATTCGATACGGCAGGTACTGCCGGGGGCACTGGCCGCGTATGGGGACGTCCAGTATTTTAATGGGGAAGAATGGATTTCCTTGCCGTGGAAAAAATCTTTTCATCGGCAGTTTTTTGTCTGCGAGTGGGAAAGCCTTCCCCGGTATCAGGGGCCTGCCGGGCTCCTGCTGCTCAAGAACAGCTTTTGCCCGGGGCCGAAAGATCGGCTGTCTCCCGGGCTTTTGCCGGTATTTGAGTCGCATAATCAGAAAGCCTTAGCATTTTTGCACAGGGAAGGGGCTTCGGCTATTACCTGCGGCATGTCCCCCCGGGATACCCTAAGCCTGGCCAGCGTGGATTACCACAGCGCGACAGTCAGCATCCAGCGGTGTATCCCATTGCTTGACGGGACAGTTCTGGAGCCGGGGGATATCCCGGTGGTATTGGGAAAACCTTACAGTCCCCATCAGATTTTGGCTGCGGTTTCCGTATTGTTATTTTGTGGTGTTCCCTCGAAAGAGGGGTATCAATTTTGAGAAAACCGTAAAAATGCAAATTTTGTCAAAAAATGTGTTGACAATTCACATTGAATGCAGTACAATAGAGATGTGAAAAAGATTTACCAATTTTAGAGAGGGAGGCAAGAAGATGCAAACGGAAAAAACAGCGGGAACGGCAATCCGTATGGGAAAATTTTTGCGGGATTACCGGGAAGCAGCTGGCATGAGTCCGGAAGATGTAGCATCTTTATTGGATATAGATCTGGAGGAATATGAGGAATACGAAAGGGATGAACGGACCCCGGACATCACCACTATAGTGAAATTAAACCACATATTTGCTCTTGCCGCCGACCCTTGGGCGGAAAAATAATTACTTTTGCTTATGACGTAAATATATCCCGTGACACTCCATTACATGAGCCGCCTGGTTTTCTGCCAGGCGGCTTTCTTTTTAGGCAAAAGAACCCGCCTTCTGTATTTGCCATGCAGAAAGCGGGTTCTTTATTATTGCTTATCCGGTATAAAAAGAAGCGGTCAAGAGGATTTCCGGCTTTGTTTTTACATCTCCGCCTCAGTCAGTCTCCCGGAACGAGAAGATCTGTTCAATGGCGCGGGTCATCTTTTGGTACTGTTCCTTGAGCTGTTCAAAATACATCGTCCCGCTGTCGGTAATCCGGTAATATTTGCGTACCCGGTTTTGATCGGAGATTTGTTTTTCCGCTTCGGAAATGTAGCCGAATTTTTGCAGGCGGTTCATAGCCAGATACAAGGCTGCCACTTTGTATTCGGATTGGCTGCGGCGGTCGAGTTCCTGGATAAGTTCATAGACATACATGGGGCGTTCCTGCAGCAAAAACAGGATCATCATTTCCGAGGTTGCTTTTTTAAAGGAATCAGAGAGGGCATCGGTGGTCCCGCTCTTTTTCAAATGTTTTTCTTCCATAAATACACTCCACTGTTACAAAAGTTTTGTATTTTTCTCTGCACAAGAAATTATTCTTTATAATATTTATCATTACTACATCTTATTATACTGGGATACGGGGCAGATGTCAACTAAAAAAAACAGAATTTACTGCTTTTTTCTGGAAAAAGCCTGCTGTTTTCCAACATATAATTCAAGAAACGGTATTAGATGTGCAGATTGCTGAAAATTTCCAGTTATAAAGCGGGATTGCAGAAGCAAAATAACAAGGCAAACACACCAAAGCAAACAGGGAAAAGAAAGAATGTAAACCTTTCGAATCCAAACAAAATTTACGAAAAAACAGTAAGGAGTGTGTTACTATGGCTAGAAACAATGTAGTCGTACCAGAGGCAAAGGAAGCTCTCAACAAGTTTAAGATGGAAGCCGCAAACGAAGTCGGCGTAAACCTGAAGCAAGGGTACAACGGCCACCTGACCTCGCGCGAAGCAGGCTCTGTGGGCGGCCAGATGGTCAAGAAGATGATCGAGAAGTTTGAGAAGGATATGAAATAACTCCATTTGGAAAATCCCTCTTAATGGAAATATAGCCGGGTAGGAACCCGGCAAAAAAGCGCCATACCAAACCGGTATGGCGCTGCTTTTTGCTTAGGATCCGTAGTCCTCCAGCAGGCTTTGCAAAGCGGCTTTTCCTGTTACGGAAATCCCTTTGGCCAGCAAAGCCCGGTCTGAGGCGGGAAGGGTTTCCACAAAAACGTCCAGGAGCTGGATAGGGACGTCGCTGCCGGGAAGAAACACCCCAATGATCCCTTCATATTCCTTCACTACATACATTACGCCGTCCGCCAGAGTGGACGAGATTGGCGCCTGACTGTCCGCCGTGATTTGGGAATCGGCTTGACTTAACAAGGGATTTGAGGTAAAATTATCCTGATATTGTGTTTGGTTTACGTTGGTTTCGTTGGCTGGTTCCGGCTGATCGTCGGCTGCGTTCCCTGTAAAATAGATCAGGAGGAAAAGGAGAACGGCAACGCACAGCAGGGCGCCCAACGCAAGAAAAATCTGTTTGTTTTTCAATTCCATCACCTCCGTTTCTTATCCTTAAAGTATGTACAGGCTCTGGGAAAGTTATACAGATGAGCAGCCATTTTTTGTATGGAGCGGGGAAGGGGTGGGCATACTCCAAAAGATGGAATCGAAAAACGCGAAACGGCAGCAATGCCGGCCGTAAATCGAGGTGAAGTATTTGAAACAAACCAAAAAAAGCCCGTCCCGCAATTATGCAGGGGCTACCGCCCGTTCCATTGGAAAGGCTGCCTGGAAGATTCTGCTCAGCGCCTTGATTGTGGTGGCGGTCGTCGGAGTTGTCACAGGGATTTTCCTTTTGCGGTATGTCCTGGGCTTAAAGGACACCACCGTGGATTTTGAACTGGAATCCCTGCAGCTCAATTACGCGAGTTTCGTTTATATGATGGACGAAGAGGGCAATCCGGTAGAATATACCCGCCTGTATGGCACCGGGGGAAACCGGATTTGGGTCAGTTTCGACCAGATTCCCCAGGATATGAAAGACGCCATGATTGCCATTGAGGACAAGCGCTTTGAGGAGCATAACGGCGTGGACTGGGTGCGTACATTCGGCGCGGTGACCAATCTGTTCAGCGGCGGGGGATACGGAGGCTCCACGCTCACCCAGCAGCTGATTAAGAACATCACGGGCGACAACGAGGTGAGCATCAACCGGAAAGTGACCGAGATTTTCCGCGCGCTCAACCTGGAGAAAAAATATACCAAGGATCAAATCCTGGAGGCATATCTCAATGTGGTAAACTTCGGCGCGGGCACCCAGGGGGTGCAGGCAGCGGCCAACCTGTATTTTGGCAAGGACATTGCCGACTGCACGCTGGCGGAATGCGCCGCGATTGCCGGTATTACCCAGAATCCTTACAAATATAACCCGTTGGCGTTCCCGGAAAATAATAAGGAACGGCAGCAGACGGTGCTGTTTGAGATGCTGGATCAGGGCAAAATCAGCCAGGCGGAATACGACGAGGCAATGGCGCAGTCGGAAAACATGGTATTTGTGGGGGACACCGGTGACGATGACGATGACGAGGTGGAGATCTACAACTGGTATGTCGACGCCATGATCGCCGACGTTGTTGACGATTTGCAGGAAGCCAGAGGGATCAGCGAACAGGAAGCGGTCAACATGGTGTATTACAACGGCCTGAAAATCTACTGCGCGATGGACAGCACGGTACAGACGGTGGCGGAGCAGGCATTTGCCGAAAGCAGCATTTTGGATGCTGATCCCGCCTTGCAGGCCGGGTTTTATATGATGGACTACGAAGGGCGGGTGCTGGCAATTGTGGGCAGCACCAGCGAAAAAACAGGCAACCGGCTCTTTAACTACGCTACCGACGCTGTGCGTCAGAGCGGTTCCACCATGAAGCCGATTTCGGTGTATGCAACCGCGATGGAAGAAGGCGTCATCAATTATTCCGCACTGGTGGACGACAGCCCCTTGCCAAACTATTTTAATGACGGCCGGCCAGGCCCCAACAACGCCAACGGACGTTTCCAGGGGATGGTTACCACGGAGTATGCCCTGCAATGGTCCTTGAATGCACCGGCGGCACAGCTGTGCAATATGATTTCGCCGGAAGAATGCTATGCTTTCCTGACACAGAAGCTGCATTTTACTACCTTGAACGACAAAGTGGATCAGCACTCCATTTCTGCGATGTCTTTGGGCGGCTTAAACCAGGGCGTAACGGTCAAAGAGATGACTGCTGCGTTCCAGATTTTCGGTAACCAGGGCAAATATGTAGAGCCGTATACGTACTACTATGTGGAGGATCACGACGGCAACGTGATTCTGGATAACCGGTATAATGCCGAGAATGCAACCCAGGCGATGCGTCCCGGTGCGGCTGGCGCGATGAATAAGCTGCTCCAGAACGCGACGACGTACGGCACGGGTTCCCGGGCCAAAATCTGGAACTGGGAGATGTATGGCAAGACTGGTACCACGGATATTAACGACAACAGCTGGTATATCGGCGGAACCCCTTATGCAGTAGCGGGCGTGTGGACAGGGTACAAAAACCCGGCAGAGATCCGGGGGGCATCCCTGAACGCAGCGATGACCCTTTGGAAAACCGCTATGACGGAGTATTTGGAGGGGAAACAGCACATCAACTTTACGTACAGCGACGATTTGGTCGCGCGGAGCTACTGTACCCAGTCGGGGCTGCTGGCCGGGTCCGGATGTACCAGCGTGAAAACCGGCTGGTATGAAAGCGACCGTCTGCCGTCGGTGTGCAATGCGCAGCATGTTTCCCAAAACTCGCAGGTGGAGAGTGAGCCTTCCTCCGATGTTTCCGGCGGGGAAACCGTTTCGGATCCATCCGGCCTTTCGTCTGAAGGAAGTTCCGGCAGTTCTTCCTCGCAGACATCGTCTTCGCCCACAATTCCTCCGGTGTCTTCCTCCGGCAGCACGACAGAACCTACCCCATCCACTCCAGAGACAGGTGGTGGGGAAGGGGGCGGCAATACGACTGAAGATCCCCAACCTCCTACAGATGAATTACCGGCTGCCGGATAGGACAGCCGCAGAAACTTATTCTCAGACAAGCTGGGCAGCTTTTAGGGCTGTGCAGCTTTTTTTGAGGAAATCGAAATATTTTGCCGGAAAAAGCAGGGATTGGTCTTGCAATGGCGGAGGGAATGTGTTAAACTGTATTTTGTGAAAGGACAAGCGTATATAGGGGGTGGACAATGGAAAGCCGCAGCAAGGAAAAGACCACCTTTCTTTTGGTCGATGAAACTGCATTGCCGCCGGCGTTCCGCAAGGTGGTAGAGGCAAAGGAATCCCTGCGCACCGGGAAGGCTTCCAATACGTCCGAAGCCGTGCGTATGGCTGGGATTTCCCGCAGTGTATTTTATAAATACAAAGATGCAGTGTACCCTTACCGCGAAAAGACGGCCGAGCAGATGATCACCGTGCATGTGGCGCTCTCCGATCGCCCGGGTGTCCTGTTGTCGCTGATTTCCGCCTTTTACCGTGTGGGGGCCAACATCCTGACCGTCAATCAAAACATTCCCGTCAACGGGACGGCGCTGGTTTCGGTTTCGGCCCGTGTCGATCAGATGGAAGGTTCACTGGAAGAGCTGTTCGTACAGGTGCGGGAAGTAGAAGGGGTCCAGCGGATTGAGCATATTGCCGGGGAAGCCCTGGCAGAAAATACAAGATGAGGTGTAGTAAATCATGGTAAATATCGCAATCATGGGGCATGGTGTCGTGGGATCCGGGGTGGTGGAAGTCATCCTTTCGCACAAGGAGAGTATTTTGCGCCACGCCCACGAGGAACTGAATATCCAATATATCCTGGATCGCCGGGAGTTTCCGGACAGTCCATTGGCCGACCGGTTTACCAAGAATTTTGAAGACATTGTGACAGATGATTCGGTGTCCGTGGTGGTGGAAGTCATGGGCGGACTGCATCCGGCGTTTGATTTTGTTTCGCGCTGTTTGTGTGCGGGCAAAAGCGTCGTAACCTCCAACAAGGAGCTGGTGGCGGCAAAAGGGGCCGAGCTGCTGGCCCTGGCCAGGGAGCACGGAGTGAATTTTCTGTTTGAGGCCAGTGTGGGCGGAGGCATCCCGATTATCCGGCCGTTGGATCAATGCCTGGCGGCCAACAATGTGCTGGAAATTTCCGGTATCCTCAACGGCACGACGAACTTTATCCTGAGCAAGATGATCGACGAGGGCATGGAATTTGCGGACGCTTTGGCATTGGCTCAGAAATTGGGGTATGCCGAGCGGGATCCTTCTGCCGATGTGGATGGCCACGACGCCTGCCGTAAAATCTGTATTTTGGCGTCCCTGGCGTTTGGGAGCCATGTATATCCCGAACAGGTACATACCGAAGGGATTTCCGGCCTGACGCTGGCGGATGTGGATTACGCCCGTGCCTGGGGCGGCGAGATCAAACTGGTGGGCCGGGTGAAAAAGCTGGAAGACGGTTCGCTGTATATTCTGGTGTGCCCGATGTTTGTGCCGGAAAGCAATCAGCTTTCCCATATTGACGGGGTATTTAACGGTGTCATGGTGACTGGTGATGCGGTGGACGACGTGCTGTTTTACGGGCAGGGGGCAGGCAAGCTTCCCACGGCGAGCGCGGTAGCAGCGGATGTGATCGACTGTGTCAAACATACCCATGCGCCCAAATACCTGTTTTGGGAGGATAATGCCCCAAAAAATTATGTGACAAGCCATTTGGATGTGCCGGTATCGCTGTATGTACGGGGGCATATGCCGGACGAGGTGTCGGAGCAGATTGGCGACTTGTTTGGGGAAATTTGCCTGCTGGCCACAGAGGATACCCCAGAGCAGGAAGTGGCATTTATTACGCCGCGGATGCCGGAGCGGGAACTGCGGGACAAGCTGGCTGAACTCGAACAGACAGGCGCGCAGATCCAGACCACCGTGCGGGTATTGGAGCGGGACGGACGTTCGGCATAATATACTAGGAGAAGAGAATACCATGATACAGATTCAAGTGCCGGCTACCAGCGCCAACTTAGGTTCTGGGTTTGATGCATTGGGGTTGGCTCTGACCTTATACAACCGGGTATGGATGGAGGAGTACGACGGGATCTTGATTTCTTCCCGGGATGCCGTGCCCATCCCCACGGATGCATCCAACCTGATTTTCTGGGCGGCCAGCCGCCTGTATGAAGAATGCGGACGGAAAATGCCAGGTCTGCGCATTATCCAGGAGAACCATATTCCCATGGCGAGCGGCTTGGGCAGCAGTTCGGCCTGTATTGTAGCGGGATTGCTGGGCGCCAACCGATTGCTGGGCAGCCCGCTTGGAAAGTCGGATCTGATTCACCTGGCTGCGAAGATCGAAGGCCACCCGGACAATACGACCCCGGCAATTTCGGGCGGGTTGGTGGCTTCTGCCGTGGAAGGGGAGAGGGTATACAGTATTAGCGTACCGGTTTCGGAAAAAATCCGGTTTGCCGTATTCCACCCCCCGTTTGAATTAAAAACCGAGCAGGCCCGTTCTGTTTTGCCGCGGCAATATTCCCGGGAGGATGTTGTCTATAATCTCTCCCGATCCGCCCTGATGATTGCTTCCCTGTTCAGCGGGGAAACCGAAAACCTGCGGGTTGCCGTACAGGACAAAGTGCATCAGCCCTACCGTTTGGGATTGATCCCCGATGCGGAAACCGTATTCCGTTTGACGTATGAATTGGGTTCTTTGGGGACATATATCAGCGGTGCAGGCCCGACGATTATTGCCATGATCGACAGCGAGGTGGAAGCTTCTTTTGCGGCGCAGGCAATGCCGCATTTGGAAAGCCGAGGGGTACGCGGATGGGATTTGTGGATTTTGCAGACCGACTCCCAAGGGGCGGTGATTTCTTTGGGTACGCCGATGGAATGATTTTGATGGAGGGATGGCTATGAGTTTAATTGTACAGAAATTTGGAGGTTCTTCGGTGGCGAATGCGGAGCTTCTGCGCAATGTAGGGGAGATTGTAACCGGTACCTATGAGCAGGGCAACGACGTTGTGGTGGTAGTTTCAGCACAGGGGGATACCACCGACGACTTGATTGCCAAGGCGAAGGAGGTAAACCCCAATGCTTCCAAGCGGGAGATGGATATGCTGCTTTCGGCAGGGGAACAGATTTCCGCATCCTTATTGGCTATGACCATTGAAAAAATGGGATACCCGGTGATTTCCCTGTTGGGATGGCAGGCAGGGTTTTCCACCAGCAGCACATATGGGTCGGCACGGATTAAAAGCGTAAATCCGGATCGTATCCGCAACGAGCTGGATAAACGGAATATCGTGGTAGTCACGGGATTCCAGGGCACAAATAAATTCGACGATATGACGACACTGGGACGGGGTGGATCGGATACCAGTGCAGTAGCGATCGCCGCTGCGATGCATGCGGATTTATGCCAGATTTACACGGATGTGGAAGGGGTATTCACAGCGGATCCCCGGAAAGTCCCCAGCGCCAAAAAGTTAGATGTTATCTCTTATGATGAAATGCTGGAGCTTGCGACCTTGGGTGCACAGGTATTAAACAACCGGTCTGTAGAGATGGCGAAAAAATATGGTATTGAGCTGGAAGTCTTGTCAAGTTTGACAAAGAAACGTGGGACCATTGTGAAGGAGGAAACGCAAATGGAAAAAATGTTGATTAGCGGGGTGGCAAAGGATAACGACGTGGCACGGATTTCTGTGATTGGCGTACCGGATAAACCAGGGCTGGCCTTTAAGGTGTTTTCCAAGCTGGCGGCTAAAAAGATTAATGTGGATATTATTCTGCAATCGATTGGCCGCAACAACACGAAAGATATTAGCTTTACCGTATCGGAAGGGATGCTGGAGGATACGATCGCTATACTGGACCCCTATGTTGAAGTAATTGGAGCGGAGAAAGTGGTATATGACAAGGATGTGTCCAAGGTATCGATTGTGGGAGCCGGAATGGAAACGCATCCTGGCGTGGCGGCGGAGATGTTCGAAGCTTTATTTGAAGCGGGGATTAATATCCACATGATTTCTACCAGCGAAATCAAAGTTTCGGTTTTAATTTCACAGGAAGAAGCAGATAATGCAGTAACTGCAATTCACAATAAATTTTTCCACGAGTAAGAAAAGAAAGTTTTTTGCAGTAAAATTGCTTTTTAGGGTTGCAATTTCCACGTTACTGTGATATAATCTATAACGTTGGAAATTTCCGGGTGTGGCGCAGTTTTGGTAGCGCGCTTGAATGGGGTTCAAGAGGCCGCAGGTTCAACTCCTGTCACTCGGACCATAAAAACCCGTATCAAACAGCCAAACATAGCTGTTTGATACGGGTTTTTAAATTTTTTAAAAGGAAATTAGAGATATGAACATTAAATGGGATGCAGAGCAATATAGCGATAAATTTTCTTTTGTTTATCAGTATGGAAACAGCGTACTGGAACTCTTGGATATTGATAGAGTATAAAATGCCTTTTTATTTTCCAACCATCGGGCAGTATGCAGGTTTGCTTGAGCAGGCAGGGTTCAAAGTATTGTGTGTGTCTCTGCTTGACAGAATGACAGCGTTAAAAGGATCAAATGGAATGGAAGACTGGATAAGAATGTTCATCAAACAACCATTTGAAGGGGTGCCGGAGGAGGAAAAAAACAGCATCATCCGACAGACGGTAAATATTCTGAAAAACAACCTGTTTTATGATGGGGGTTGGTATGCGGATTATGTGCGCATAAGAGGGAAATGGGATAAGAAAAAGTAAATTTGTTCATTTCAGACACCTTCCTTTTATTTTTGATGATTTGACTCAATAATTTCATTTAAAGAAATATGCTCGTTTCGGTAACGGGCATGAGGGTTCTTTTCCGGAATCACAAGCTGAATTGCTTTTTGCGGGCAGGCGTGTGCACAGGCAAGACAAGTTTGGCAGTTCCCCGGAATATGTACGGCTTTTCGATTCACCACGCGAACGGAAGCGGACGGACATACTTTTTCGCAGATTCCACAGCCAATACAGGCATCTGTAACCTGAAGCAAATGCTGCCACGCATTGGGGGGCATCTGTTTCATATAATTCAGAAACTGCTGATGTGCCATGCGATCCGTATCCGTCACCTCTGCAATCATATTTTTACGAGCGTAAATATCTGCCTGAATGGCAGCAATATGTTCCTCCACTTTCTTGTCTATATTTTTCTGTTCATCCATATCAAAGCTCGGCAACCAGTTATCTACCATACAAATCACATTGATATAATTGACGGTTATGCCGCAATTTTCACAAAATTGTTTGGCCAGTTCTGCAGCTCCTCCGTGACGATTTCCATAGGTCAAAACCATATAGAAGTAATTGGTATGCAAAACTGCTTTTTTAAGAAATTCCTTGACCATAGGCGGCACTTCATGTCCGTAGACAGGTGCAACAATACCTATACTGTCTTCGGAAAATGCCAGGTTTTCTTTTCGTATGATCTGCGGTATGCTGACTGGTTTTTCTGCAAGCTGTTTTGCAACATAAAGGCTGTTGCCTGTACCCGTAAAATAAAAGACCATAAGTTCTGTTCTCCTTGCAAATGTATTTCTTTTGAGCTATAATGTGATTGTTTCAACCGCTTGATACAACCGATTATAATTTACGGTAGTAACTATCGGTCAATAGTTTTTTCAAAAAAATTGCGAATTTTTTATGAACACTAGGAGAGGTAACATAAAATGTATACAATGATGCAGGTTTGTCGGGAACTCGACATGACTTATCAAACCCTGAAGTTTTATTGCAACGAAGGATTGATTCCCAATGTCAAGCGCGACAACAACAACCGGCGCATTTTTGATGAGAAAGATGTTAAGTGGATTAAAGATCTTACCTGCTTAAAAAAATGCGGCATGAGTATTCAGGAAATGAAAGAATATCTGGCGCTTTGTATGCAGGGGGAATCCACCATCATTCCAAGAAAAGAAATGCTGAGAAAAAAACAGGAAGCGTTAAGGGCTTCTATCAAAGAGCTGGAAGACAGTGTAGCCTATATTGACTGGAAACAGAATTTTTACGATGAGGTACTTTCGGGCAAACGGCCGTATGTAAGCAATCTGATCCGGGTACAGGAATAGTCAATTATCGCATAAATACAGCGAATCATCTATATTTAAACGCAAAAGGAGCCGGAGGGGAATTCTTCCGGTTCCTTTTGGGTGAATCAGCAGACATAATAAAATGTCAGGATGCCTCTTGCTTCCGGTGCAGAGCCCGGTAGTGGGGGATTATTTTGTTACAAAAGGTTAGACTTTTTGTAACAGGCGTGTTATAATGAAGTTGTTGTGATATATAGTGAGAATAATGAAGTTAACCCTAGAAAAAACTAGTGAAAATCTACATAGAATTTTCGGTAAAATGGAAGCATTATTTTGTCACAAAAGTCTTAGCTTTTTGCAACAGGCATAAGAAGAGAAAGAGAGAGGTTTTCAGGTGTTTTGGTAAAAGGGGTTTATCTATTTTGTGCATTTTCTGCTTCTTTTTCACTGTATTTTTGATTGATTTTTCTTTCGCGTTGCATTATTCTTTGCTGGAAAAAGTATCGCAAAAAAACAAAGGATTTTAAAAGGAGTGCATTTTTATGAGTCTGAGAAAAAAGAAAAAAGAATTGATCGCCGCGGCGCTGGCCGCTTTGCTGGCCGTTGGCGTGGCCACGCCGGTGATGGTAACGAGCGCGCCCACCGTGTTTGCAGAATCTTCGGCTAATGCCTATCGTTTTACCGATGAGGATGGAAACTATTTTGAGTTTAAGAAAGGCTCCGGCCTGATCTCTTCTATTAAAATTGGGGAAAATGCTACCGAGCTGGTGATCCCGGAAGTCATCGATGGCGTTACCGTCAAAGGATTTGACATATCATTCATCGATGGTGCTACTTTTACAGGATTTGAACGCCTGACCCGCATTACCCTGCCCAAAAGCATGGGAGGCCTAGTGCCAGGAACAAC
>CAJFOO010000095.1 GCA_904397205.1 uncultured Clostridia bacterium | reverse complement strand
GCCGCCTACTTCCGGTACCAGCGACATTGTACTGGGCTGGGAAGCACAGCTGTACGCTTCTTCCATCCAGAACATCCCGCAGACACAGGATGCTCCCCTTCCGGAAAATATGGATCAGCTTTATGCCTACTTGGTTCGCTATGTGCAGACCAACGACGCCGAAAGCCAGCAAAGCGGCCAGAATACGGTGGACGTTAACCGCGGCCCCCAGGGGGAAGTGTACATCACCTTTAACAACAACGTGCTGTTCCAGCCGGACCGGTACGATTTGCTGCCGCAGGCAAGAAATCTTCTGGACATTGTCGGCCGGGCGTTGTATAATTTGCAGGGGCAGGATATTTTGACGATGATCAAAGCCGATGGGTATGTAGCGGATACCGGCGACCCCAATTACGAGGTTAACGACTGGTATTTGTCCTCCAGCCGTGCGTCGAGCGTCATCAATTATCTGGAAAGCGCACACCATATCAACAACGAGCTGCTCCAGGCTACCGGCCACGGGATTAATAACCCGGTGGGCGACAACAACACCATAGTTGGACGCCAGCAGAACCGCCGCGTCACATTGACGGTTGTAGGCAAGGACATGAGCATTGAAGATGCAATCAATGGGCAAAGCGGCCTGGACTATGACCAGGATCAATATGCGGCTGTCGGCGACAGCGATATTCAAAACACGTCTCCTTATGAAAATTGAGTTTTTAGAATGAATGGCAAAAAGGAGTGAGAGTACCCATGCCGGAGACATTATCCCAAAGCCAAATTGACGAGTTGCTTAAACGGGCTCATGCTGGTGAGGTCAATACGGAAAGCGAGCAAAAAACCAAAATTAAGGAATATGATTTTAAGAGCCCTAAAAAATTCACAAAGGAGCAGCTCAAGGCTCTGGATAGCTTGCACGAAAACTTTTCGAGAGTGCTGTCCTCTTATTTTACCAGCATTCTGCGCTCAGTGTGTGAAATCAGCGTCCTTCAGATTGAAGAGCAGCGGTACTATGAATTTAACAATGCGCTGCCCGATAACGCCCTGGTCGGCATTATCGACTTTAAGCCGGAAAACAAAAAACTTTCGGAATCTTTTTTCATGATGGATCTCTCCTCTGCTTTTGGTTTTTTGCTGGTGGAACGCCTGCTTGGCGGCAGCGAGGGGGTATACATCCCCGAGCGGGATTTTACCGAAATTGAATTGGCCATTACGCGTTCGATTATTGAGCGGATGACGGAATATCTGCAAGAAGCCTGGTGTAATTATCTACCGGTAGAAACCACGCTTTCCAATGTAGAAACCAACTCCCGGCTGCTGCAGGTGTATGCGCCGCAGGATATTATGGTGCTGGTTTCTCTGGATGTGAAAATGTCCGATTTCACGGGTTCTATGACCCTTTGCCTGCCGGCGGAAAGCCTGGAAAGCGTCATGGGCTTCTTCAAACTCGGGCACGCCCGGGCGGTCCGCCGGGAAGATCCCGAAGAGGAAAAACAAAAGAAAGAGGGGATCATCGATACCCTCAAGCAGTCTGACCTGGAAATCAAAGCCGTGTTGGATCAATTCCAGATGTCGCTGGGGGATATCCTCCAGCTGCAGGTCAATGACGTGATTGCCCTGAACAAAACCATCGACAGCAACGTTTCGGTTATGGTGGACGGGAAATCGTGGTACTATGCAAAACTGGGCAGATCCAAGCTCAAAAAAGCAGTAAAATTGATTGACATTATCGCCGGATAGAAAAGAGGGGATTTCATTGGATTTGGAAAAAGATCAAGTAATTGAAGGGGAAACTCTGACTCATGAGGAGCTCGACGCTCTGGGAGAAGTGATGAATATGAGCATGGGGTCTTCCGCCACAGCCCTTTCTACCATGCTGGAAAAGCAGGTGCTGATCACCACTCCCAAGTTGGAGATGATGAAGGTGGAAGATGTTGACTACTCGGCGATGGAACCCGCTGTGGTGGTAAAGATCCGCTATGTCAAGGGGATTTTGGGCACGAATATTATGCTGTTCCGCCGTAGAGACATGCAGGTGATTTTAAACCTGCTTATGGGCAACGACAACCCACAAAGCGACGAGGACTTTGAATTTGATGATATGAGTATCAGCGCAGCATGTGAAGTGACCAACCAGATGATGGGATCTTCCGCTACCGCGCTGTCCAAAGTCCTGGATACCACGGTGGATATTTCCACTCCGGAGGCATTTGTCACCAGCAGTGAGAACGCCTCCAGCCAGACCTTTACCGATATTGAGCCGGGCACCCCGGTAGTGTCCATTGCATTTACTTTGGATATCGAAGGGACCATGAACACGGATTTCATGAGCGTGATGCCGATAAACTTTGCCAAAGGGATCATTGATCACCTGCTTCCCACAGAAGAACCCGCTCCCGCGCAAGAGCCGGCCCCCGCTCCGGAAGCTGCTGTACCACCGGTACAGCAGGCTGCAGCTCCTTCCCAGCCGCAGCCGCAGCAGCCGCAGCCGCCGGCCGCTCAGCCAAATGCGGCTGTGCCGCCGGCCATGAATCCGGGCATGCCGCAGCAACAGCCAATGCAGCAGCCCATGCAAGGAGGATATATGCCCATGCCGCAAGGATATCCAAATCAACAAGCGATGTATATGCAGCCTGGCATGATGCCGCCGCAGGGCTATCCACAGCCCCAGTTTTACGCTCCGCAGCAGCCGCAGTTTTCTGGCCCCATGGGCAACATGGTGGGAGGGGAAGTTTCCCCGGTTACGGTAAAAAAGGCGCAGTTCCCCGACTTTACGGTGGAGGATACAGCAGAGCCTTTAAATTCCGCCAATATGGGGCTGCTCATGAATGTTTCGCTGGATGTTTCAGTGGAAATCGGCCGGACCAAACGCAAGATCAAGGATATTTCTGAGTTTGGTCAAGGAACCGTGCTGGAACTGGAAAAACAGGCCGGCGCGCCGGTGGATATTATTGTCAACGGTCAACTGCTTGCCCATGGGGATGTAGTGGTCATTGGGGATAATTTTGGTGTGAGAATTACTGAAATTGTTGGGGTAAAAGAACTCATGGATTCTCTCACCCCCCACTGAGTCTGGAATATGGTTTTCTGCTTTTTGATAAGATTTACTATATAATCTTTAATTTTTAGTAAGGAGTTAAACAAATATGTATAAGATTTTGTTAGTAGACGATGCTGGTTTTATGCGCATGATGATCAAAAATTACCTCACCAAAGCAGGCTATACTGACTTTGTCGAGGGCGAAGATGGTCAAAGAGCAGTAGAACTGTACCAGCAGGAAAAACCAGACCTGGTCATCATGGATATCACCATGCCGAACCTGGACGGCATCGGCGCGCTCAAAGAGATTAAGAAGATCGACCCGGGCGCAAAGGTAGTCATGTGTTCGGCAATGGGACAGGAGTCCATGGTTATGGAAGCCATTACCCTGGGGGCCATGGACTTTATTGTTAAGCCGTTCAAACAGGAACGCATTGTGCAGACCGTCAACAAGGTGCTGCCGCTGTAATGCGTTTTGCGGAATAGGAGGTGCCAATACATAGATGCAGTTTTTAACCGTACTTGGCACTCTAGTGCTCATTGCCGCGATTTTTGTCGGAGCTTATTGGTTCAGCCGTATGCTTGCAAAACGCAACCGGTTCCGGCGGTTTGGTTCTTCTGAAAACATCCAGGTGCTCGAGCAAATGGCTGTGGGACCGGATCGCATGCTGCTGGTAGTAAAAACAGCGGATAAAGTCCTGCTGCTGGGGGTGACCGCGCAGCAGGTAACACTGCTCAAGGAATTTGAACCCG
The DNA here is from genome assembly GCA_904397205.1 of uncultured Clostridia bacterium. GTDB lineage: Bacteria > Bacillota > Clostridia > Oscillospirales > Acutalibacteraceae > UMGS1071. Next base: position 3,336 of record CAJFOO010000095.1, on the reverse strand, counting down.
GAGAATTCCCGGAGCGCCCGTCTTCGGGCGACGGGGAGCAGACGTCCAGCTTTAAAGATGCTCTTAAGAACTCCCTGAAAACCTGGGGGGTTTCTTCCGGCGGGAAGGGGAGGAGACTGAAATGACGTTAAAAGAAATAGCGGCGGCTGACGAAAAGCGGGCCGAGCTGAAGCGACATGTGTTTCAGTTTATCGTTTCCCTTGCCGCTGTTTTCTTTTTCATGAGTTTGCTGATTCTGCTGTTTGGCGGACAGGCGCAGGCAATCAGCATCAATGTGGACACCGGTGAGGGAGAGGAGGGCATCGGGACCCTACAGGTTTTGATCCTGTTTGCAATTTTGGCCCTTGCCCCATCCCTGCTGCTGATGATGACCAGCTTTACGCGGATTATCATTGTGTTTTCGTTTTTGCGAAACGCCATGGGGATTCAGCAGACGCCGCCAAACATGGTGCTCATTGGGTTGGCCCTGTTTTTGTCCTTGTTCATCATGACCCCCGTATTTTCCGAAATGAATACCGAGGCCATTGAGCCGTATAACAACGGGGAGATAACGCAGGAAGAAGCGCTGACCCAAATTCAAAGGCCGCTCAAGCGGTTTATGCTTCAGCAGACGGGCCTGAACGAGCTGAATATGTTTTTGCAGCTGTCCGGGCAGGAAGGGAACCTGACGGAACTCAATGAAGAGCAGCTTTTGGACTTGGGTCTGGAAGTGATAGTCCCCTCGTTTATTACCAGCGAACTAAAACGAGCGTTTATTATTGGGTTCCTGCTGTTTATCCCGTTCCTTATCATTGACATGGTGGTGTCGAGCGTACTGATGTCTATGGGCATGGTTATGCTGCCGCCATCCATGATATCCCTGCCGTTCAAGCTGATGCTTTTTGTGGTGGTAGACGGCTGGGGATTGCTGATTCAAACCTTAGTACAGAGTTTTCAGGGGTGATTTCCCAGGTAAAAGGAGGGGATATGCGTGTCATCAGGAGACGTACTGACAATTTTCAGGGACTCTATTTTTACTATGCTGACGCTGAGTGCGCCGCTGCTGCTGGTGAGCATTGGGATTGGCCTGATTATCGCCATTTTCCAGGCAGCCACCCAAATCCATGAACAAACCCTGACGTTTGTGCCAAAAATCGTAGTTAGCGCCTTTTTGCTCCTGATGCTGGGATCGTGGATGATCACGGTGCTTTCCGAGCTGTTCCAGAGGGTTTGCAGTATGGCGCTTAGCTTGTAGGATGCAGGGACGATATGGAACTGACTACACAAACCCTCATGGCTTACATCCTGGTTTTCTGCCGGATGGGCGGGATGGTGTTTATGAACCCGCTGCTCATGCGCAGCGAGATCCCGGCCCGGGTACGGATGTTTGTAGCGGGTGCGCTCACTCTCCTGATTACCCCTTCGGTACAGCAGGGGGCGCCGGCAGAGCTGGAAAATTTAGCGCTGGTACTGGCTCTTTCCAAGGAACTGCTGGCGGGAATGGCCTGTGGCTTTATCTTCTCCATTTATTATTATCTCCTCGCATTTATTGGGCACATTATGGACGTTCAGTTTGGCCTTTCGATGGCCACGGTGTTTGATCCCGGATCCAATATTCAGGTTTCTATTTCCGGCAGGCTCCTGCAAACGGTGTTTGCCCTGTACTTTTTTGTTACCAACAGCCACCTGATTATGATCCGGATTTTCACCTCTTCCTATGACGTGGTCCCTCTGGGGCAGATGTTTTACAGCCAGGCGCTGCCCAGCTTTGTGCTGGAGCAGTTTGTGTCCGTATTTTCCCTGGCCATCCGGCTTGGCCTTCCGTTTATTGCAGCGGAATTTGTGCTCGAGATCTCCATGGGCATACTCATGAAGCTCATCCCTTCCATCAACGTGTTTGTGCTCAATATCCAGTTGAAGGTATTGCTTGGCATTGCGCTGATGTTCCTGTTTGCCCTGCCGATGACCAACTTCCTGGATCAATACATGGAAACCATGTTGCAGTCCATGCAGAACGTCCTGTTCCCCATGCAGCAGCCGGCGACCGGCTAGCTGGGATCAGTCCGATGTTGTTTCTTTTTCGCGCCTAGGAAGGAGGAGGTGGTGAAACATGGCCGGCGAGAAGACCGAAAAGGCGACGCCGAAACGAAAAAAGGACGAACGCAAAAAAGGCAATATTTTTATGAGCCGTGAAATCGTCACGGTTGCCTCGCTGCTTGCCTGCTTTTTTTCGTTCCAGATGCTCGCGCCGGTATTTTATTCCTCCCTGACGCAGTCCATTGAGGATTTCATCCGTTTGGCGGCCACCATGGATGATTTTGCCGCCGGCGATATCGGCCAGCTCCTGGTGCAGTGCTTCATCACCTTTATCCTGGCGGCGGTGCCCATGATGATTGTCTCCTGCCTGGTGGCGATTGTGATTACCTTCGCGCAGACCAAGCTGTTGTTTTCCACCAAAGCGATTGCTCCCAAATTCAGCCGCTTGAACCCGCTCAAGGGCCTCAAGAAGATTATCTCAATACGGGGCCTGGTGGAGCTGGCCAAGGCGATGCTGAAAATCATCATCCTGCTGGCGATGGTGTGGCTTGTGCTTTCGGGCTGGTTTCCCACGCTGCCGCAGATGATGTGGATGGAAGAAGAGAGCGCGATTGTCAACACCGGCAACATCATTATGCAGATTGTCACGCAGGTGGCGATAGTGTTCGTTGTGCTGGCAATTTTCGACTATGTCTACCAGTGGTGGGATTACGAAAAGAACCTGCGCATGAGCAAGCAGGAAATCAAAGAAGAATACAAACAGTCTGAAGGCGATCCGCATGTAAAAGGGCAGATCAAGGAACGGCAGCAGCAGATGTCGCGCAAGCGGATGATGCAGAGCGTGCCGGAAGCCGATGTGGTGATCCGCAACCCCACCCATTACGCGGTGGCTATCCAATACGACGCGGATCAGCACAGTGCGCCGGTGGTAGTGGCCAAAGGGGCGGATGCACTGGCTCTGCGGATTGTCCAGATAGCGGAGGAGGCAGGGGTTCATGTGATGGAAAACAAACCTCTGGCCCGCGGGCTGTATGAAACGGTAGACATTGACCGGGAGATTCCGGAAAAGTTTTACCAGGCAGTAGCGGAAGTGTTGGCATTTGTCTATAGTTTAAAGAAGAAGGATTTGAGGTAGGATGAAAATTTTTAAAAACGGCGTAGCCGCATTCGTCATACTCATCATATTTTTGATCATCGTACCCCTGAGTACGGTGATTTTGGACTTTATGTTCGTGATGAACCTGGCGATTTCTTTTATCATCCTGATGATCATCAACTTTATCGTCGTCACCAAAGGGGCCGAGCGTATTTCCGAGGTTT
>CAJFOO010000094.1 GCA_904397205.1 uncultured Clostridia bacterium | reverse complement strand
TAAATCTGGATATTCAGATAATATCTGCATCGTGTAGGAACCAGCTCCCCAAATAATAACATGCTTATGGGTTTGTAATACACTCTCCAAGGATGCTTTTTTGTGATCAGAAAGCTTAGTAAAGTATTCTTGAATCGATTGGGAAGATGAGGTATCAAAAGTAAGGCGACTTTCTTTCTCCTCCAATTGATATAGCCCATTCAAGGCCAATTCCCCTACCTCTTCAAAGTACACATTGGGATTTATACGAAACAATTGAAACTCCCCAAGAAGATTATCTAAAGAAACGATACTAAAATAATTAATATGTTCATGATTGAAGTATGCAGGGACTGGATAAAGATACTGCGGCATTCCTTCTACAGCGGGAGCATCCACCAAAAAGTAAGAATGGGAAGGTTTCATAAAAAAGCGTATGCGCTCGAGATATCCTTGTAAATCATATATATGCTCGATAACTGCCGTAGAAATCACCAGATCAAAAAAATGCCGGTAGGGGTCATATATATCATCAAAAATATTCCCTACGATCCCGGTTATCCCCCCTGTACCCCCCCGTGTTTAATCAGTCTGGTAATCGCTTCGGAGGAAGGATCTAAACCATATAAATGGTTATACCCCTTTTTTTGCAAATAACGGAGAAAATCTCCATTTCCGCAGCCAACATCTAAAATTTTTGCATTCAAAGAAATATAATTTTTCATTAACTCATACATATTTTCAAACCCGGATCGAAATTGAAAATCTTTCACAGCAGAATCTTCAGAATGAATATTATAATTTGTATAATATTCATTATACACTTGTTGTGTTGCTTCTACATCCGCAAAGGTAAATCCACAGGTCTCGCAACTTACTACAGGATAAGTTGTTGGTAAAGGACTTCCTTCTAAATGGCACATTTGAATATTTTTTAATATGGTTCCCTTATGGCCATGACAAATGGGACAAGCCCTTGTTAAAAGATGCGACATTTTTATTCCCTCTTTTTTATTGAATTTGATATTTTTGTAAATATTCATTTACAAATCTCAGTTGGTTTTGTATATTATCTGCTTCTTTTCCTTCTTTCCCTCTTGCTGCTTGCAGAATAATGCTATTTGAATAATGAATTTTTGATAACCCGGAAAATACTTTATCAAAATTTGCACTTCCCTCACCTAAAGCAACCGTTGTCCCATGGTACATCCGATCTTTTATATGAACATTTGCAACATATTCTCCTAACGATAACAATTCTTCATAATGATCGTATCCTAAACCAGAACTATTTCCTGAATCATAATTTGCTCGGATAACAGAACTTTGTATCGTATCCAAAAAATTTTTAAAATCCGGATATGGTAAATCTGTTTCCAACCCTACCAAAACTCCCATGTCTTCTGCTATTTGTGCAATACATTGAATGTATTCTCGGGCAAATTTGCTCTTTTCCTCATCACAATATATAGAAGAAGAATCCACTAAAGGAATTTCGATCAACTGAGCCCCTATTCGCTTCATTGCTTCTGCTACTTTGAGGAAAATCGTTTCATTTTCTTTTCGAGCCTTTTCTCGATCCGCTTTATCTTTCATCGTATAAAAAGCACGTCGCATAAAATAATCAAAACAAATCGAACGTACTTTTACCTGATATCTCTCCATAGCCTGTAAAATTCCCTTCTGGCCTTCTAAGCTCCAGAGTGGGTTATCTTCATAATCTTCATAGTCAAAAATCCATTCAATTTCTTGAATTCCCAAAGCTTTCCCCTGTTGGAATTCACTTTCCCAATTTTCAAAGGGAAAAAATTGGATTCCTCTCCCTTTTGGTTCAGTTAATCTCCCCTGCATAATCCCCAACGTAATCATAAAACGTTCCCCCTTTCATAAACCTTAAATACAAGTCCCTCTATCAGGATGTTCTCCCGACCATCCCAAGGGAGGCATCGTTTCAATCCGGTACATGTCCTCTTTGCTAATATGGAAAAAAAATAAATTTTGATTTTGTTTCATTCTTTCCATAGATGAGGATTTTGGTAACGGTAAAATTTGTTTTTGTAAGGCAAACCGTAAACAAATTTGCGCCGGAGACACTTGGTATTTGTTGGCCAGCTCCTGAATAAGAGGATCTTGCAATACTCTAGTTCTTCCCAGAGGGCTCCAAGCCTGAACCTGAATGTTCCGCTCTTGACAATACTGTACGGTTGTTTCCTGAATATATCCCGGATGAAACTCCACTTGGTTTACCATGGGCAAAATTTTACTGTGCTGAAGAAGATTTTCTATATGATGAGGCAAAAAATTACTGAGCCCGATGGCACGAATTTTTCCTTCTTCATACAGTTCTTCCATGGCTTTCCAAGTATTATAGTGCAGAGATTTCCACTGTTCATATCCGGGGAAAGGTAGTGGCCAATGAATTAAATAAAGATCCAAATAGTCTGTGCGGAGACGCGCAAGGGTATTTGCAAAGGCTGTTTTCGTTTCTTCATAGCCCATCTCTGTTTTCCATATCTTCGAAGAAATAAAAATATCCTCCCGTGCAATATGGCTATCTTGAATTGCTTGGGCAAGACAGTCTTCCGTTTGATAAAAAGATGCCGTATCAAAATAACGGTATCCGGCTTCTATAGCCATTTGTATTGTTTTGGATTGATGATCCTCCGCCGCTTTGTAGGTTCCATATCCAACGCATGGTATCTGTACTCCATTATGCAATGTGTAGTTATCTGAAATATTGTTCACTTTTCTCCCTCTCTCTTTCTATGATGGTTATAGTTTTTTATATTCCACGAGCATAAAAACAGATACTTACTATGACTTGTGTGAATTCTTTAAAAATTAATACATACCAGAAAAACCGGGATTTTCAAAATAGATTTCTTGATAATCTTTTCCAAGCGCTAATCCAAGTTCCATCATCATCTTATTTTTAGCATCCACCTGCCCAGGTAAACTACATAAAAATATATAATCTATTGTTTCTTTTTTTATTTGCTCTGGCTTTAAAATCGGCAAATTTTTGAATTCTCCCCGCTTATATGTATCAACAAATCCTATTATTTCAACATATGGAAAATGGTTCTTTAAAATTTCATAAAGAAGATTTCCAGTTCTTCCAGCTCCCCATATTAAAATTTTGGGATTTTTTTGTGGAATCTCAGATAAAATCCGAGCAATTATATCCCTTTTTCCACTATTATAATCCTTTCGCTCCCGATCAGAATAAAAAGCATCGATTTCTTTTATTTTTTCTTCCTGTTCTCTTTCTATTCCTTTTTTTCCTAATAAAGAATTTATTCGAAGGCGGTATATATCCAAAAGAAGTTTTTTTGCAGTTTCCACTGTATTATAATGAGGAGCAGACCAATCAATGGTATTCCATTCTGTATAAATAGGTAATAATTTCTCTACCCAGGAAAAACGGTAATCAATATTTTCAAGTGTTAAAATTACAGGAATACCCATTCCTAAGCAAGGTATAGCACAATGTAATTTTGTAGTTACTACCAGTTTGGCCTTATTCTTATACATTTCCAAATATTCTCTTCCCATACGATAGAAAGTAAGAGGATTTTATATTTATAATCTTTTACTGAAAGATTTTGAGAGATAAACTTAGCATTTTTTTATATTCTAAAGGAATATAATCGTTAAGACTTTCTGGCGTATCAACAAAGAAGATGGTATCTTGTGTATCCTCTACTTCCCTTTTAGGTAAAAGAATAGAGGAACATCCAGAAATATAAGCCTTTCCCCCCGTTGTCCCATGATATATTGAGGATAAATTCTTTTGTTTTTTCATCTCTACATCCAATAGGTCCCCATTTTCTAAAATAATCTATATTTTCTTTAAGCAAATCCTCATCATGACAGTTAAATCCAATAAATAATGGAATAACACTGGAGGGTAAAGGAAAAAATTTTAAAGGACCTTGTATACCACTGCCACTATATACATTGTTTAATGAAACCATAATAGAATCACCGGAATAACTAAATCCGGAATATTTTTCAAATAGAACAATATCTTCTTTTTGAATGCCGGATTCTAAGTATCCGCATTCAATACCATAACTTTGGAAATAATCTCCCAAATTAATAATCGTTTTCTCACTATCTCGAAAAAAAGTATTTGGAAGATAATTATGATTTAAAACTCCGTATTTCACTGTTTATTCCTCCAAACATTCCTGAGGTAAATCCTGCTCTTCTAAAAAAGGCCATAAATCTATGAGATTCCCAGATCGCATGGAACCATCTTTGGTTACTTTAGACATTACCTTAGGTTGAATTGGGATATCTTCTTGCATTTTGACACTGCATAATACTGGACCTGGTGTATCCAAAATTTGCCGAAGCTTTTGTTTTATATTTTCATGGCTATCTAAAACATAAGTAGTAAATCCGTACGCTTTTGCTACATCCGGGATATTAGGCAAAAACAAACGACTTTGTGAATTTGCTCCTACAAAATTAGCATGAAAATGAGAACGCTGCATATTCATAATAGAAGTATATCCATTGTTATCATTCACAAAAACTTTAATCGGGAGATTTCTTCCTTTTATGCTTGCAAATTCCTGGACATTGAGTTGTAAACTTCCATCCCCTTCAATACATATCGTCCGTTTTCCAGAGGCAAGACAGGCACCTATTGCCGCAGGAATCCCATATCCCATGGAACCTAAGGAACCTGTTGCCAACATCCGCTGATTTTTCTTATTTTTTATGCACAACCAAAAAATATCAATACCTGCTCCAGAACTTCCGGGTATAATTACATCATCCTCTTTCAAAACATCTGACAAGATATCTATAAAATAATACGGATGTACAAAACCAGGTTTGGCTTGAGAAAATGATTTTGTGATTATAGGATATGTTTTTTTCCATTCTTGGCAGCGATTCAGCCAAGTTTTATGCTGTAATTCCCATCCCTTGTGTTGTACTGTTTGCAATAAAGCATCTAAAAATCTGGTACCATCTGACACAATTTTTTGATCAATAGGGAATGAAAACTTATTCAATTCCTTCTCATCAATATCCACGATCACTTTTTTAGCCTTTGGGGCAAACTCCTGCGGATTGTACCCAATCATTGCTGGATCCAACCTAGTTCCAACTGCAAGAATAAAATCAGCTGCCTGCATAGTAAAATTTGAATATCTTCCAGCAATCATCCCTGGTTTACCCAAATTGCATGGATGATCATATTCCAAAAGTTCTACAGCTATCCAACTAGTGAGAACAGGAATATTTAGAATATCTATTAGTTTACGAAAAATGCTTTTCCCATTTTTTCGTTCAATTCCCTGTCCAGCAATCAATACCGGTCTTTGAGCTTTTTGCAAATCTTCCAATACCTTTTCTATGGTCTCAAGTGGAATGCTTTCTTCCTTTTCTTCAGTTATGAAAGGAAGCAATTCCTCTGTCTCCACAATAGCAGCTTGGATATCCAAAGGAATATCTATCCACACAGGCCCTGGCCTTCCATGAAACGCTTCATAAACCGCCTTATCTAAATGGTACCGGAGTTCTTTGGGATCTGTCAACATGACCGCATACTTAGTAATACTTTTCACAATATCTACAATTCCAATTTCTTGATTCCCTTTTTGTCGTACCCCGGAATCTCCTTTCAAATCAGCAGTTTTAGCTTGCCCTGAAAAAACAATCATAGGAGTAGATTCCAGCCATGCAGCTGCTACCCCTGTAATGGCATTGGTTCCTCCTGGCCCACTAGTAACCAGTACAACCCCTAAGTTATAATCTATTCGAGAATACGTCTCTGCCGCCATAGCACATGCTTGTTCATGCAATAATGGCACATATTCCAACTCCGTGTTTCTTCCAAGAGAATCCACTAAATGCATAGCTCCTCCTCCTGGAAACATGAACACATGTTTGACGCCTAATTTTGCAATATAGTCCCACAAATAATCCGATACTTTTATTTTCATGGATAAAGAACCCTTTCTCTGCCAAAATGTATTAGGCTTACCAACACGTTCTTCCGCCTTCCATAATCAAAGAAGTTCCTGTCATGTATGATGATGCCTCCGAGCATAAGAATACAACTGCCGCTTTATATTCATCTTCTGAAGCCATTCTACCTAACGGGATCAGATTGGTTAGTTTCGAAACAAATTCTTCCTCCTGACCAGTATATACTCCGCCTGGCACCAATGCATTGCATCTTACCTGTCTATCAGCCCAATAAGTTGCAAGATACTTTGTTAAACCAATTAAGCCGGATTTTACTATAGAATAGGTCACTGGCTTAGTTGGCTGTTCCTCTTTTGGAATCCCATCTTTTTGATAAATTCTTTGATCTGGGGCAATGATCCCCAAATCAGAAGCAATATTCAAAATGACTCCTTGCCTTTGCTTTGCAAAGTAGGTACCAAACACTTGCGCGCACAAAAAAGCACCTTTTAAACCTACATCTATATCTTCCTGCCAATCCTCTACTGGATAGGTCTCAAAGCGTTTCGATGCATCAGCTCTTCCTGCTACTTTTTCATATTTAGGGTTGTTTGCTGCATTGTTGATTAGAATATGCACACTGTTAAAATTCTTTATAGTCGATGCTAGGATCATTTCTACCGAATCTTTCTTGGTAATACTATATCCACAGGCAATAGCTTTACCCTCAAAACGACGTGTTAACTCTTCTGCTGCTGTAACTGCAGCATCATAGGCAATATCCACCAAAACACAATTTGCTCCGTATTCCATTAATGCTTCTGCATGTTTTTTCCCCAACAACCCCGCTCCTCCGGTAATCACAGCAGTTTTACCTGTCAAGTCAAATTTTTCATGTACATTCACTTTTACTTTCTCCTCCTACAGAGATAATTATACTTTTTCTTGCCCGTATCGATTCTTTAATTGCCAAAGCCATACGAAGGCTCCCTAATGCCTGATCGATATTCACGAACTCCCGTGTCCGATACTTTACGTTTTCCAGGAACAATTTCATTTCCTCCAAAAACATATCGTTTCTTTGGAATGTTTGGAAGGTGTGAGATTCCATTTTTCCCTTTTGGTCATAAAGACGATATGTACAGGATAATAAATCTACTTCTATCCTTCCTTTATCCCCCACAATCTTGCATTGCCGAGTAGGAGGGGATTGTAAAAAATCTTGATGCAACACCACAGGAAAATATTTTTTCCCATCATGATACTGAAAAATACTTGTAGCATTATCTTCTACATTGATCACCATATCGCTGTTTTTTCCGCCAATAGCATAAACCTCTACCGGGATTCCAAAAATCCAAAACAAATAATCCAATTCGTGGATTTGGCATAAAATCACCCCTCCTCCCATAGATGCTTGTGCTTCACTCATTTTTTGATAATCTTCATCATAAGGATGCATACATGTCAGTAGTTCCCCCACCTCACAATAGACAGAAAGAATGGAGCCCAATACTCCAGATGCTACCACTTCTTTCATTTTCCGAACACACGGGTGCAATCGGTTTTGATACCCTACATAGGCAATAAGTTTCTTTTCCTGGACTATGGATTGAAGCATCTCCACCCCATCCATCTGGCTAGATAACGGTTTTTCAATAAACAAATCACATCCTGCCCTAGCTGCTGCAATAGCACATTCCATATGCTTGCTGTTAGGATTTGCAATAATCGCAATATCTGGTTTCTCTGCCAATGCTTCCTCAAGATGGTAAAATTCCTTTATCTGATTTGCCTGACAGACATCTTGACCCTCCACAATTTGCATATCGTGATTTAACATCCGAGATAATCCCCCTACCCGATATGCAGAAAGCTCCAAAGATTCCTCATGCATTAACTGCTTGAGATTCCGTAAATGTCGCTGGCCTGCACTGCCTAAACCAATAAATAAAGCTTTCATAAACCACCTTTTATTCCTCATGTCTTTTCTAGCAACCACTATATCATTTGAAAATAATTCACAATCTGCCGACTGGTTATTTCCTCTATGTTTCCTTTCTCACAAAAGGTACGGTACCATTCTACTGTTTTTTCTACGCTAGTTTGAATGTTCCAACGCGGGATCCAACCAAGCACTTCCCGGATCTTGCTACTATCCAACCGCAAAAAGTTAGACTCATGTGGACCATTGTCCTCTTTGCTTTTCCATTTTGCACCATCTCCCCAAGTCTCGCAAAAAAGCTGCGTCAAACAGGAGGTAGTGATGCAATCCTCTTCTTTTGGTCCCACATTATAGGAACCTGCTACCTGTTTATCGTCGTATTGTGCTTTTGCAATTTGAAGATAAGCTCCAAGAGCCTCTAATACATGCTGATACGGTCGGATTGAATGCGGATTGCGTAAAAATACGGTTTGTTTATTCTTCACTGCCCGTACACAATCGGGAATAATCCGATCTTTGGCAAAATCCCCGCCGCCAATTACATTTCCGGAACGGGCAGTCGATACCGCCGGCCCATTTGTCTTAAAAAAGGAACGGACATAACTTCCTGTAACCAATTCCGAACACGACTTACTGTTGGAGTAGGGATCGTATCCATCAAGACGCTCCTCTTCCCGATATCCCCACACCCATTCTTTATTTTGATAAACCTTGTCGGTTGTAATATTTACAACTGAATGGACGCTATCGGTTTGACGCACACATTCCAGCATATGCACTGTCCCCATTACGTTAATGCTATAGGTATTGACAGGATCCTGATACCCTTCCCGAACAAGAGGCTGAGCTGCCATGTGGAAAACAATCTCTGGCTTGGCTTGTTGAAAAGTATGAAGCATATGCTCCAAATTTCGGACATCCCCCTCCACCGATTGGATTTTCTCTGGAAGGGATAACATTCCCCAAAGCCGTTGTTCCGGTGTAGGAGCAAGTGCATACCCGGTTATCTTAGCACCAAAAGCAGTTAATATTTGACATAACCAAGCACCTTTAAATCCTGTATCTCCCGTAACTAAAACAGATTTTCCCGCATAAAAATTTTGTATATTTCGATAATCCATCCCCTAAACACCTACATCTTTTTTTGATTCTAATGCACAAATCGTACGCTCAAATCCTTCTTTTATCCCTACGTTTACTCGCCAGCCAAGCGCCTTCAACTTTTTAGCGCTGACAAGCTTTTTCTGTTGGTAAGCGGATTCTAAATACCGATCTTCCTTGGAACGGGTTTGCCGAACAACTTGCAGGTTTCGTTCCGGATATAAAGAACATAGAAGTTCTGCTAACTCCAAGATAGAAAAATATTCATCACCTACCATCAAGTATGCTTGTCCAGGAATTCCGCAAAGAAGGACACGTAAGATACCGTCAACCGCATCCCGTACATAACAGAACGGGCGCACAGTAGAACCATCACTCTTCATAACCAAATTTTCACCATGCAGGACACAACGTACAAATTCAGCAAATACGCGTGAATCATTTTCTACATCCATGGTAGGACCAAAGGTATGTCCAATCCGCACAATAGTAGCAGGAATATTGTATTGGTGTGCATACAGAGCACATAAGGTTTCTCCGGCCCGCTTTCCTTCTCCATAACAACTGCGCAATTCCAAAGGGTTTAAGCTTCCAAAGGTTTCTTCCGTAATTGTCTCCACATGCTCTGGCAATTGTCCATATACTTCTCCACTGCTTAAAAATATAAACCCTTTTGCGTTGGATTTTCTTGCCATTTCCAACAGATAATACGTTCCTTGAACGTTGGGCAAAAAGGTTGCCAAAGGATTCTCCCCAAATCTTCTTGGATCTGCAGGGCTTGCACCATGGATAATATAATCAAAGGATCCCAAATCTTTTATAGAGCTATCACAAACATCTCCTTGGATTAGCTGAAAGCAAGAGCTGGTTTCATATTTTTTAAATTTCTGCTTTGCTTTTTCTATATCGCGCACCAAAGCAAATACTTTTATTTGAAAATCTGGGTGTAGTTCTCCATAATGAACTAAAGAAAACACAATATAAGAGGGGAGCATACCATTTGCACCAGTAATGAGGATAGATGCTTCTTTAAATTTTTGCCATGGTAGATCCGATTGTGTTAACACCTGTAAATCTTCTTCTATAATTTGGTTAAGTTTTTTTTTTCCTGCTTCACCTTATACCACCCATTCTGCAACGGTTTGATTTCATCTGAACACGCTTCTATCAAGCTGCTATTTTGAGTGTTTTTCTTCAGGAAAAACACTCCTCCGGGAAGAAGAGAGTGTAGGCATTTTTCATAGATTTTTTTGCTTTCCTGTCCGTCTATAAACGCTTCCTCCCAGATAATATATGTAAATTGTTTTCCTTCCATAAAATCATAAAAATCGGCATTATTCTGAATAATCTTTGTGCTATCACTTACCCCGGATAAATCTTTTAAATAGATCGATGAGTCCGTAATATTTGTCAGCACAACATCTGTATTTCGTCCATATTCCCGGACTTGTTCTTTTATCTTTAGAGAATTACTGCCTAAACCACAGTTAATGCCTAACACTTCAATGTGGCCAAACACTTCCCCGACCACACGTTCCGAGAAAACAGGATCATAACAAAACCCAGTTCCCCATGGATCCACTCCAAATATCTTATAAAATTCTCTACGTCCTTCTTGATAAAACTTTTGTGTATTTTTCTTTTGAATCTCCTCTTTTAATGTCACCGAACCAAAATGATGGCAATACGCATCTTTTGCCAATATCATTTTGTATCCATGGCGTCTTAATAAAAGGGATGCCCTATCGTCAGGAAAAGCCATGTTTTCTGCAGAATGAAAATATCCATTTAAACCTAATCCCTGGGATGAAACAAACACGGAGTTGCGTTTAATATCCATTGGATTACAAAGACGAACTCGTTGTTCCCAACGAAAGGGATTACTGCGTTGATTATTTTTTCGTGCAAACGCAAGCATTTCTTCTTCTGTTGAATACGAAACGGGAATCGTCTGTAAATTGCTCACATTTGGAGTAGTGGGTACAACCCAAGCAATTTTGGGATCCGAACGAATACAAGCCAATAAATTTTCAATCACATTAGGCATAACAATCACATCATTGCTTACTAATATGGTGAATTCCCCTTCCACAGTACGAAAAAAGGCACCAAGTCCGCCTCCATTAACAGAAATATCTATCTGCTTATGAGGACAGATCTGTTCAAAATACTCTTTGGTTTCATCCGTAGAACCATGATTAACTAAGATCAATTCATAATGTAACCCTTTGGGAATATTTTCTAACAGGCTTTTAACACATCGTTTTGTATAGTCCAATTTGTTATATGCTATAACAACAATAGAAACTTCATATCGGTACCGCCCTCTTTCTATTGCTTCATCAATATACGAGTTTGAAGTCAAAGGAATAAGTGCTTCTTTATAGTAAGTCTCCATTCCATTATTTTGATGAACAACATATCCAAAAAAATAAAAATGTAAATTGGCTTCTTGAATAAGCGGTAATAATTCATACTCAATTTTACTCAAACACTTGGATTGATCATTAGAATAAAGGGGATAGATTCGTTGAAGACTGGCAGAGATAGATTGACACATAGGATATAATTTCTTACTTCCTACATCTCCTTGATCCATAGAAGATTTAATTGTAGTTGAAATACATGCTAATCCTGCTTTCATACTTTCTGCTGTTTGTCTAAATTCACCCTCTTGGTTAGCCTGAGCATAATGGAACAAGTCTACACAAGCTTCCTGTATAGAATAAAGTAAATCTAAGATTTGTTGAGTCATTTGCTCTTCTAACATAACTACTCCCCTTTCAGTTATATCATCCAGTAATTTGATTTTTCAAATAACAACCCTTTAAAATTCTCTATCTCTTCCAAGAGCTAATACATATTCTATCCCCATAATGCAATACTCATTTTCTTGCAAATGAAGTTTCTGAAACAGCTCTAAAGCCATGGTACTTGCGCCAAATGCTGATACAATGCACATCGTCTCTTCTCGATGTACTTTCATTTCTTCTGGTTTCTGTATTTTCTTTCCTAAAAATTCTCCTTCCTTCTGAATATCATATACAGCAACTAATTGAGAGCCTTTGCAAAGCTTCTGAAGTAATTCATGAATAAAAACGCTGGCCGGGGTGATTCCCCAGATAGAATACTTTGTAAACGCTTCTTTTCCTTTTATTTCAACAGCATGCCGAATAATATTTTCAAAATTTATTGACAGATTAATGGGAATTCTTTCTCTTTCTAAATAAAAATCAGTAATTTCCTTTGCCATATATTCAAAATTTTTCTTCTCATAAACCTCTCTTAAACGAGCAACATTCATATTTAAAAGTTTCTCTTTTATTTTATCCATGGCAACTGGTTTAGGATTCCAGTCAATGCGGGAAAAATGATTTTCTAAATAAATGGGAATATATTTTTCCAACCAAGAATATGTAGGGGACATTTTTTCGGAACAAAAAACCACTGGAATTCCCATAGCGATACAGGGAGCAGCAATATGCAACCTACTTGTTACTACTAAAGAAGCTGTATTCACTAATTCCATATAAAAATTTTTCATATATTGTTCTGGTGTACATCCTAAAGAACTTAGTGTTCCAATAAATGCATTACTTGACATGATAGCTTTATCTTTAATGTCTTTCGGTATATAAGAAATTATTTTTTCTGGAACATCAATACAGAAGATTTGTTTTTGTTCAGGAGAGATTGCTCTCTTTGGTAAGGTAATACTTAAACAACCAGCTAAATAACAATCTAAACCTTGTTTTTTCAAAAGTTGATATGTATATTCATCTCTGCATCCGATAGGCTGCCACTTTTTAAATTCTTTTACCATAAAACTAGGCAACTCACAAAAAACATGAATTCCTAAAAATACAGGAGTAATTTTTGGAGAAAACAGT
>CAJFOO010000093.1 GCA_904397205.1 uncultured Clostridia bacterium | reverse complement strand
TAAATATACTTTATCTATAAAAGGAGCCTGGTTTTGTGAAAAAGTTTAAAAGGGTTTTGGTGGCCAATCGTGGAGAAATTGCCATCCGTGTATTTCGGGCCTGCAAAGAGCTTGGGATCCGTACGGTTGCTATTTATTCAGAAGAAGACAAAGGCGCCCTGTTCCGTACAATGGCGGACGAATCCTATTTAATCGGAAAGGGGAAATCCCCTGTTGACGCGTATCTGAGCATCAATGAGATTATTGATTTAGCAAAAGCCAAAGGCGTAGATGCGATTCATCCAGGATATGGATTCCTTTCCGAGAATGCGGAGTTTGCCCTGCAATGCGAAGAGGAAGGGATTGAATTTATCGGCCCCGATCATGTCATGATGAATAAACTGGGAGATAAAATCAAGTCCAAAATTGTGGCTGATTCGGTTGGTGTTCCCACGATTCCCGGCGTACAGCAAGCCATTCAAAGTGAAGAAGAAGCTATACAATTTGCTGAGTCCTGCGGTTATCCGATCATGTTGAAAGCGGCGGCCGGCGGCGGCGGCAGAGGGATGCGCATTGTATACAAGCCCGAAGATTTGGTGGCAGAATTCAACAGCGCTAAAAATGAAGCCAAAAAAGCATTCGGGATTGACGATATTTTCATGGAAAAATATTTGGATCGCCCGAAACATATCGAAGTACAGGTTATGGGCGACAAATATGGAAATATTGTCCATTTATATGAGCGCGACTGCTCCATCCAGCGCCGGCATCAGAAGGTGGTGGAATTTACCCCTGCCTTTGCCCTTCCCGAAGAGCTTCGTCAAAGAATCTGCGAAGACGCTTTGAAAATTGCCCGTGCGGTCAATTACCGGAATGCCGGTACGTTGGAGTTCCTGGTAGATAAAGAGAATAACTATTACTTTATTGAGATGAATCCCCGGATTCAGGTGGAACACACCATTACTGAAATGACCACGGGGATTGACCTGGTACAAACGCAAATTTTGGTAGCACAAGGCTATCGCTTAGATTCCCCGGAAATCAATATTCGTTCGCAAGAGGATATTAAACCGCAGGGATTTGCCATCCAATGCCGTGTTACGACAGAAGATCCCGCGAATAATTTTGCACCGGATACCGGAAAAATTGCTGTATACCGCACAGGATCTGGTTTTGGCGTACGGTTAGACGGCGGAAACGGATTTTCGGGTGCGGAAATTACTCCCTATTACGACAGCCTGCTGGTAAAAGTGATTGCTCATGGCCGGACTTTTGACGACACAATCAATAAGATGCTGCGCGTTCTGCGTGAGATCAAGATCACGGGGGTAAAAACCAATATCTCTTATCTTCTCAATGTCCTCAATCATAAGAAGTTCCGTGAAGGCGTTTGTGATACCGGCTTTATTTCCGATCATCCGGAGCTTTTGAACTTCCAGCCAAAAGGAAATAAGGAGCAGAAGCTTCTCAACTTCCTGGCGAACAAAGTGGTAAATGAGGTAAAAACCCACAAACCGAAATTTAATATCCCCGTTGTGCCAAAGGTAGAAATCCCTAAGGAACTGCGGGGTACCAAGCAGATTTTAGATGAACAAGGGCCGGAAAAACTGGCAAAATGGGTTTACGACCAACAGGCTTTGTTGTTTACGGAGACATCGATGCGTGATGCGCAGCAATCCTTGATTGCTACCCGCGTCCGTACTGTCGATATGGAGAAAATTGCCCCAGCGGTTTCCGTATTGGCCAAGGATCTTTTCTCCATGGAAATGTGGGGCGGCGCTACGTTTGACGTGGCTTACCGCTTCCTGAAGGAAAATCCGTGGGAACGCTTGGCTACTCTGCGGGAAAAAATGCCCAATATCCTTATGCAGATGCTCGTTCGCGGCGCCAATGCCGTGGGATATAAGAACTATCCGGATAATGTCATCCGTAAATTTATTGACGAAGCAGCAGATGCCGGCATCGATGTATTCCGTGTGTTTGATTCTCTCAACTGGCTCCAGGGTATGGAAGTGGCCATGGATCAGATCCTGAAAAAAGGCAAGGTTGTGGAGGCTTGTATCTGTTATACCGGCGACATTCTGGATCAAAGCCGTACCAAGTACAATCTGCAATATTATATTAACATGGCCAAAGAACTGGAGAAACGCGGGACACATATTATTGGTATTAAGGATATGTCCGGTCTGCTCAAACCCGCTGCTGCCTATAAGCTCATTAAAGAGCTGAAAAATGAAGTGGGTGTACCCGTGCATTTACATACCCACGATACCAGCGGCAATGGGGTTGCTTCTATCCTGATGGCTGCACAGGCCGGCGTGGATATTGTCGACACCGCCCTCAACAGTATGGCGGGGCTTACCAGCCAGCCCGCTATGAACTCGGTGGTTGCGGCTATTCAGAATACAGATAGGGAATCCAACATTAATTTGGATGAGATCCAGCAGCTTTCCAATTACTGGGAAGATGTCCGCCCGGTTTATGAGCAGTTTGAATCCGGGTTAAAAGCAGGCACGACGGAAATTTACAAGTATGAAATTCCTGGCGGCCAGTATTCCAACCTGAAGCCTCAAGTGGAAAGCTTTGGTTTAGGCCATAAGTTTGAAGAAGTCAAAGCCATGTATAAAACGGTCAACGAGATGCTGGGCGATATTGTAAAGGTTACCCCTTCCTCCAAAGCAGTTGGCGATATGGCAATTTTCATGGTGCAGAACGAACTCACTCCAGAAAATATCTATGATAAAGCCAAAGACATTGATTTCCCGGATTCGATTGTTTCTTATTTTGAAGGGATGATGGGCCAACCGGAAGGCGGTTTCCCGGAAAGATTACAAAACTTAGTCCTCAAAGGGAAAAAGCCGATTACCTGCCGTCCTGGAGAGCTCTTGCCAGATGAAGATTTCGACGCCATTAAAAAACATCTCTGTGAAGATTTGGAGTTGGAGGGTACGGAACAGGAAATTATCAGCTACGCACTCTACCCCAAAGTATTCGAGGATTATGTGAAGAACCTGAAAAAAGAAGGGAACTTCCGGCATATGGGCAGCGATATTTTCTTCCACGGCTTGCGTAAGGGAGAAACCAGCGATATTCAAATTGCGGAAGGCAAGATTCTCACAGTAAAATTAGTAGAAATTCGGGAACCCGATGATAATGGGTTCCGGGAAGTTGTCTTTGAAGTGAATGGCAACCGTCGTGTGGCTTCAATCAAAGACAAAAATACCAAAGCACAGACCAGTGCGGCTGCTTCGGTTATGGCCGATCCAGACAATGATAAAGAAGTTGGGGCGAATATCCCCGGCACTATCTTAAAAGTCTTGGTTGCAGAAGGCGATAAAATTGAAGCCAGCCAGCCAATTGCAGTGATTGAGGCCATGAAAATGGAAACCAATATTCTGGCCCCTGTTTCCGGCACTATTGACAAGATTTTTGTTATCAATGGCCAGCAGGTCAAATCAGGTGAATTGATTGCTTTATTAAAATAATTGGCGTTATTCAAATAAAATAACCCTCTCCCCTTTCCGGTTATGGAAAAGGAAGAGGGTTTTATTTTTGTCTCTTACCGGCTGGATGATACTACCTGATATAAATTTGTAATTTCCTGTGCGCTATGGGACATTTTGCTGTTAATATAGGCGTTATCGTAAATTTCCCGTATTTGGATGGGGCTTGGCTCGGTGATTTCTTTATTTTGCAGTAATTTTTCTTTTACGCATTGCAGAACTTGATGGAATTCCTTCAATAATGGTTCCAGCGCTTCTATTTTTACCCGATCCTTGGGCTGCAAAGCAATTAAGGTATAGATATGTGTCAGGTTGGTAATCAAATAATTGTTGTTTCGAAGAAAATCGTGAATAAACGGAAGGAAGTCGCTTTCTTGTTGTTTTAGCTTTTTTCCTTTCATCAGCACAATATCCTTGGAACGGTAACGCGCTTCAATTTTTTCACTGGTTAAATAGGAGGTTAAAATCCAATCTCGATCTAACCGTTCCTTTTGGAGCCCTTTGGCTGCGTTTTCCAATTCTTTTAATAAAGACTGGTCAATTTCCACCAGCTTAATCATCATATTGCGGATTTCCTGAGTGGACTTTGTCGGGAAAAGGAAACGGGAAGCCAAAATAACAATTACCGCTGCAATGAGTGTGTATACAATCCGATATAAGAACAGATATTCTACGCTTTCCATCATAATGCTCATGGATAAAGAGGAGCAGGTAATATAAATTGCAGTAAATGCATAGCGTCTGGTAGCATAGATAAAAAAGGTTGCCAAAATAAAGATGATGCACTGTTCCCAGTATCCTGGGAACAAGTAATATAATATGGCAGAAATAATAATCCCAAGCAGAGTACCGATGATCCGGTCGAAACTTTTTTGTAAGCTGTTTTCGTAATATGGCATCGTTAGTACAAATACGCTTAAAGGCAGCCAATATGCATGTGGAAGGGTGGTGACATAGGCAAATACTAAGCAGGGACATACGCTGATGCTCAAACGTAACGCAAAGCGCATCTTGGAAGAGCGGAGAGTAAAGTTTTCCCGCAATCGGGAAAAAATCCGGGTTTTATATCGGAATTTCCTTGATGGGTGCATTTTTAACGTATTTAAATCAGAAAGAGCGGTAGTAAAATAATTGATAATATAAATAAAGCTGTAGTCCCACTCTGCATCAGATAATTCGTGTTCACTGGAAAACGTAATTAGTTCGGTAAGTAATTCGGAGGAAACTTGTTTATTAATCTCCTCCCCTGCCCGGCGGAACAATCCAGCTAAATGGACCAGATACTCTTTATCTTCCTCGGTTAGTGGATGTTTTGCGTGAAGAAAGGAATCGACACTCTGATTTATATGCTGGAATACGACAATAAAGGGGAAGTAACTTTGTCCATCCTGCTGTTTTAAGAAGATATTTTCATCATTGCCATAAATATATTCGCTCATTTTCTTGTTAATTTCAAAGAGCTTTCGTTTTTCTTCCTGAACAGCAGCCGTGTCATTTCTGGCAACGGCATATAGTTGTTGGGAGACAGAGGCAATCCCTTCTTTTGTGAGATTGAGGATACTGGATTTTTTAATGCGTTTACGGAATATCCGGCTGTATAATACTAGGAGTACATAGGTAATGGCAGCTGACATGAGAATGGACAGCAGCCGGAAGCCCAGTTCTCTCCCTCCTTGCACGGGAACCATCTGGAATAAAATGAAACAAAGCTCATAAGGCAGTTGATTTGCCGGATTAAATTCGTTGAGAAAAAGATAAATAATAGCAAACGGTACAAAAAAGTTTATGACAATACAGGCAGCGACATGAAGCAAAGCAAGATAAGCCATAACGGTTAGTCCCAGATAAATTGCCGTTGTCTTAATCATGTTGCTTTCCCGGAATTCGTCATTCTGCATTTGCATAAACGATAAAGTCATAAATAATGCGATAGAAGCATTGTTCATGCCAAATAACCACAAATTTAAAAAGAACAGCAGCAGGCATTCGATTGTAGGTGCAACGGAACGCAGGCAGTGTGTACGGATAAATTGCAGCACAATAGCTTTCCTCCTTTTTATAAAACTTGGATATTGGGATGTCCTTCCCTAACCTGTCTCATTTTTTTGGTAGAGGATTCGCAGTCCTTTTAACAGCAACAAATCATCATATAGGATCTTCTTTTTACAGAACGGGATAATTGTCTGGGCGATCCCGCCTGTTGCTACAACACACAATGGTTTCCCTACAGTCTCTTCCATTCGCTCAATAATCCCATCCAGCATAGCAGCGTTTCCATAAACACTGCCGCTTGCCATACATTCTACTGTGTTTTTTCCGATCAGCCTTTCGGGTTTATCCAGACTGATATGGGGCAATTGTGACGTCTGGTTCGACAAAGCATCTAAGGCAAGCCGTACCCCTGGAATAATCATTCCTCCCAGGTATCGCTTCTGGGCGTCGATAACTGACACCGTGGTTGCAGTACCCATGTCAATGATCAAAATGGGCGGCGGATATTCTTGGATAGCGGCAATGGCATCTACCCGCAAATCACTTCCCAACTGCTTAGGGTTGTCCATTTCCACAGCAAGGTACGGAAGCAAATCGGGCCCAACTAAAAGAGGCATTTTCCCGGTAAGGTGCCGTACCGCCTCCTGTAATACTTCGGATATCTCTGGGACAACAGAAGAAATAATCCCTCCCCGGATCTGTTGGGGATGGACTTGATACAGCCTGCAAATATCCTGAATCAATACGGCATACTCGGATACCGTTTTATTCCGATCGGTAGAAAGACGGGATGTAAAACAGACCTGCTCTTCCGTCAGGCATCCTAATACAATATTGGTATTTCCCACATCTAACGCTAGGATCAAGGGGCTTCCCTGCTTTCTTTGATGATATTTTATAGTATACTGAAACAAAAACTCTTTACGAAAGGCAATTTTTTTGGTATTCTGAAAAAGAAAAAATTGAGAAAAGAGGAAAGGAATATGCTTTCTGGAAAAACCGTTCTCTTAGGGGTTACGGGCAGTATTGCCGCATATAAAGCGGCTTCTCTGGCCAGCGCCTTAAAAAAACAACAGGCAGATGTCCACGTTCTAATGACCAAAAATGCAGCCAATTTTATCCATCCCTTAACATTTGAGTCGTTAACTGGAAACAAATGCATATCGGATACCTTTGACCGCCAGTTTGAATACCAAGTGAATCATATTTCCTTGGCCAAGCGGGCTGACCTTTTGTTGGTTGCTCCTGCTTCCGCCAATATTATTGCCAAATTTGCCCATGGTTTGGCGGATGATATGCTGACGACTACTGCTCTGGCATGCCGCTGTCCAAAAATCCTTTCTCCCGCAATGAATACCCGCATGTTTGAAAATCCGCTGGTACAAGAGAACCTGCAAACGCTCCGCACCCATCAATGGACAGTGGTAGAGCCTGCCGAGGGACATCTGGCCTGTGGGGATACCGGAGCGGGAAAAATGCCGGAACCTGAGACGCTGCTGCAATACGCTTTGCAGGCGATTGCTTGCCAGAAGGATATGCAGGGCCTAAAAGTGCTGGTAACTGCCGGAGCTACACAGGAACCTTTGGATCCGGTGCGGTATCTTACCAACCATTCCAGTGGGAAAATGGGATATGCGTTGGCCAGACAGGCCTCTCTGCGGGGGGCAGAGGTAACCTTAGTGACTGGGAAAACCTCCCTCCCGCCGGTGCCGTTTGTGGATAGGATTCCCGTGGTTACTGCTGAGGAAATGTGGGAAGCTGTTACTGCCCGGCAAGCGCAGCAGGATATTCTTGTCAAAGCTGCGGCAGTAGCAGATTATCGTCCGCAAACCGTAAGCAAGGAAAAAATCAAGAAATCAGAAGATACCCTTTCTCTTTCTTTTGTACGCAATCCGGATATTTTACAATATCTTGGTCAACATCGGCTCCCGGGCCAATATATTTGTGGGTTTGCAATGGAAACGGAACATGTGCTCGAGCGTGCACGGCAAAAGCTGCTGCGGAAAGGGGCAGATATGATAGTAGCCAACAGCTTGCGGCAAGAAGGGGCTGGTTTTGAAACAGATACCAACCAGGTTACTATTTTAACCAAAGAAAAAGAAATCTCCCTTCCCCTGCTTTCCAAAGCAGAAACAGCTTCCCGCATTTGGGATGCTATTTTACAGGAACGGAAAAAATAGATGCTTAGCGCAGATATCTGTTTTGAAAAGCTTAGGATGTTGGCTTTTCAATTCCTCTCCATAAAATCCTCATTTTTGCTTCAAATTTCTCACAGGCTAAAGGATACTCCATTTTGAGCTGCAATGCCTTGGAGATACTGTTTCGTGTGAGCATTACTGTCAGCTCCAGAATATCGATCAGATCTGAAGGGGATGTAAGATGTAAATTGTCTGTACGCACGAGTGTTTGCAAATATTCAATGAATTGTTCGTGATGCTTATTCTGGTTCTCATTTTCTACAAAATCGTGATCCACTCCTGAGCGAAGATTCGAAAATATCATCCGCAGATATTTTTTCTCTTTGTCTTCCAAATGGCGTAAAAGCATATGATGAAAAGCAATACAGGAATCAAACAGATCCCCGTTATTTTCTTCAAAGATAGCTTGGATTTTCTTATTCATACGGTTTCGGAATTCTATAACCAAAAAGCGAAACAAATCGTCTTTCCCATCAAAATATGCGTAAAAACTGCCGCGAGGGATACCGGCCTCTAGTACAATATTTTTAATACAAGCCTCGCTGGCTGGAACCCTGGAATATTCTTTATAAGCTGCTTGTAAAATTTTTTTCTTTTTTTGTTCCGGTAACCGAAAAAATGTCTGTGTTGGCACAAAGCTCCCCTCCTTGCTGATAGCTTATCTACTGAATTTTGTCTTTATTGCTGTGAAAAGGGAGAAATTTTTGGGAGTTTTTCATTCTTCTCTTTTATTATTATATATGACATTATGTTATTTTTCAAGAGTTGAATTATAGATCTTAAAATAGTAGAAAAAGATTTAACAAATCTTTTACAAAAACTTTGTTCTAATTGGAAAGAATTTATGAAAAAAATAAAAATAAAAAAGGATTTTCTTCTGAAATCCGTTAAAACGTATATTTTTTTGTTACAATATTAACTACACTTGTTTTATATCTCCTTATATGCTATCATTGATATAGAATAGCCAAAATTTTAAAAGCAAGAAACCATATAAAGAATGGAGATTAGCACGATGAACCAAGTCAATATTCAACCAAAATATCAATTGTTTATCAATGGCCAATGGAGAGATGCTTCTGATGGCGGAACCTTTTCTACCAAATGCCCTGCCAATGGCGAAGTTCTTTCTACTTGTGCAGAGGCTACGAATGCCGATGTAGACGCTGCGGTAGATGCTGCATGGAAGGCTTTTGAAAGCTGGAAAAAAACTACTGCTTCAGAACGCTCTGTAATTCTGAATAAAATTGCTGATATTATAGACGAAAATGCCGATCACTTAGCTATGGTGGAAACCATGGACAATGGGAAACCCATCCGCGAAACCAAAGCGGTAGATATTCCGCTTTCCGCCCAGCATTTCCGGTATTTTGCCGGCGCCATTCTGGCAGAAGAAGGCAGCGCAAATATGCTGGGGAATGATACGCTCAGCTTGATTCTGCGGGAACCGATTGGGGTTGTTGGACAAATTGTTCCCTGGAACTTCCCCTTCCTCATGGCTGCGTGGAAATTGGCGCCTGTGCTGGCCAGCGGCTGCTGTACCGTTTTCAAACCTTCCAGCAGCACGCCGTTGAGCGTACTGGAATTGGCACGCCTGATCCAGGACGTCCTCCCTGCCGGTGTATTTAACGTGATCACCGGTTCGGGTTCCAAGTCGGGCCAGTATATGCTGGATCACAAAGGCTTCCGCAAGCTGGCGTTTACCGGTTCGACCGAAGTCGGCCTGAGCGTAGCAAAAGCCGCAGCAGAAAAATTGATTCCTGCTACCTTGGAGTTAGGCGGAAAATCCGCAAATATTTTCTTTGAGGACTGCAAATGGGATATGGCAATGGACGGCCTGTTGTTGGGTATCCTCTTCAACCAGGGCCAGGTATGCTGTGCAGGTTCCCGCGTCTTTGTACAGGAAGGGATTTATGATCGTTTTGTAAAAGAAGCTGTGGAGCGTTTTAATTCCGTAAAAGTCGGTTTGCCATGGGATCCGGAAACACAGATGGGCTCCCAGATTTATCAGAAGCAAGTCGATAAAATTCTCAAGTATGTAGATATCGCCAAAAAAGAAGGCGCTACGGTCGCTTGTGGGGGCTTCCAAATTACTGATGGGGAATTGGCAAAGGGATGCTTTGTCCGTCCGACTTTGTTGACTAACGTACGCAACGACATGTGTGTAGCCCGCGAAGAAATTTTTGGACCGGTTGCCAGTGTCATCCCGTTCAAAACGGAAGAAGAAGTCATCCGCATGGCAAACGACAACGATTATGGATTGGGCGGCGCAGTCTGGACTCGTGACATTAACCGGGCTATTCGTGTAGCGCGTTCTGTAGAGACCGGCCGTATGTGGGTAAATACCTATAATGCGATTCCGGAAGGTGCTCCATTTGGCGGCTATAAGATTTCTGGTATTGGCCGTGAAACGCACAAGGTTATCCTGGAGCATTACACGCAAATGAAGAATATCATGATCAACCTGTCCGAAAGCCCTTCCGGCTTATATTAAAGAATTTATCAGCAGTATTTCAATAAAAAACACACCGGAACAAAAATTCCGGTGTGTTTTTTATTATAGGGTATTCAGAAAGAGCTGGTAAGATTCCTGACTAAAAGGAGGGGATATGGTCTCATCTTTTATTTGTTCTATTAAAGAAGCAATTTTTGTCATGGTTTCTTCAGGAACATTGGGGTTTTCCTCTGTTAGGCCTACCCCCTCTTCTTGCAAGCCATAGCTATAGGTCTGTCCTCCTGTAAACTGGGAAGACACCGCCTGTTCCGATAAGGATTGCACAATGTTGCTCACATTTCGGAAGGTGGAAGCCAGTATAGCAGAGGCGGTTTCTGTTTGCTCGGAAGCAATCATCCATTTACCGTTTTCAGCAGCTGCCTCCTCTACCCCGGCATTTGCTGTTCCCGCTACACTGAAAATCACATCGCAGTTATCTTGATACATACTGCGGGCTTGGGTTTTGGCTATATTGGCATCGGTAATGGTGTCTAAATATTCGATCTCGACAGCAATAGTTTCTCTTTTTTCTTCTGAAGCGTACCGGACTCCTGCTCGAAATCCATATAAAGCCCGGTCGACTGTACCATCTATTCCGCCAATGAAAGCGACTTTATTTGTCTGTGTTGTCCACCCTGCTAAATATCCTGCTAAAAAAGCCGCTTCCTCATCTCGGAAGAGGATTCCTGTCATGTTGGGCTGAGTGCCGTCCCATTCCCCATCCAGGAGAAAATACTGGATATCGGGATGTTGAACGGCTGCTTGGCTCACAATATCTTTTGCACCAGCGCCGATTGTCCAGATAACCTGGTTCCCATCCTTTGCACAGGTTTCCAGAATGGAGGATAAGTTTTCTGTATTTGCTGTTTCTACATGTGTGACACGTATTCCGGTAGATTCTGCAAAACGGTTCATTCCTTCCCCAGCCATTTGGTTGAGAGGGCTGCTTTCCGTTGTGCCGCTGGAAAATATGAACGCCATTTTTTGCGAAGAAACCACTGGGGAGGATCCCGCTTCCTGCATGGAGGAAGCGGGATCCTCCGTATTGCCGCATGCGGAAAATGGTATTAGACAAGCCAGACAACTGCTGACTAAAACAATCTTTTTGATACGATGCACAGGAGACAAACCCCTTTCTTTCCCTTTTCTTTCATTATACTTCATTCGACAGAAGAAATCTCTATTTTTTTATGAACTCTCTGATTTTATTGATTTTTACAAATTTTTTCTATTATTTTCAGTAAAAATGATAATTCGCTCCTTTTTATTTTTGACTAATGTTGGGAATTACTTCTAAGAGATCCCGCAGTTTTTCTAGGATTATCTAAATAAAATGTAAAATTTAGGAGGAAAAACTTTACAAGGAAATTCCGACATGCTATAGTATCTCCCATAATGGGACTTCATTTTTAGAAAGGATATTTTAAAATATGAATATCGCTTCGACCCTCTCTATGCAATTTGATCTACAGAACTGGCAGATAGAAAACCTTATCCGCTTATTTGACGAAGGAAATACCATTCCTTTTATTGCACGCTATCGCAAAGAGGCACATGGTTCCCTGGATGACCAAACCTTACGGAAAATTGCAGAACGCCTAGACTATTTGCGGGAGTTGGAAAAGCGTAAAGAACAAGTACGGCGTTCCATAGAAGAAACCGGAAACGGTTCTGAAGCGATCTGGAAATCTTTGGAAGATGCGCAGACACTGGCGGAAATTGAAGATCTCTATCGCCCTTTCCGGCCGAAACGGAAAACCCGGGCTTCTGTGGCAAAAGAAAAAGGATTGGATCCGTTGGCAGCTTGGATATGGGAACAATCCCCTTCTTCTGTCCCGGATTTGGAAGCCGCGGCTTATGTCTATGCAGAAAAAGGGGTTGCAGACGAGCAGGAAGCCCTACAGGGGGCGCAGGACATTTTGGCGGAACAGCTTTGCGAGGATCCGGGAGTGCGTAAACGGCTGCGGGCATTGGTTTTAGCACAAGGCGTGGTATCAGTCAAAGCGGTGGATCCGGAAAAAGATTCGGTATATACCCCATATTACGAGTTTGAACAGCCGGTTCGGGGGATAGCCAGCCACCGTATTTTGGCGATTGACCGGGGCGAACGAGAAGGATTTCTAAAGGTTTCCCTGAAATTAGAGGAAGAAAAAGGACTTTCCCTGTTTTCCTCCTTTATAAAGGGCAACGGTGCTTGTTCCCTTTTGGTGCAACAAGCAGCAAAAGATGGGTATCGCCGTCTGCTGTTCCCTTCGATAGAACGGGAAATCCGTTCCCAGTTAACAGAGCAAGCCGTTGTCCAGGCGATCCAGGTTTTTGCAGTGAATTTACGGCAGCTCTTGCTTCAGCCACCAGTCAAAGGGCATGTGGTTATGGGACTGGATCCCGGATACCGTACCGGATGCAAGCTGGCGGTTGTGGATGCAACAGGTCGTGTACTGGAGACAGGGGTGATTTATCCTACACATTCACAAGGAAAGATCCAGGAGGCAAAACGTACGGTACAGAAACTCTGTCAAGATTATCATGTGTCGGTCATTGCGATTGGGAACGGGACGGCTTCGCGGGAAACCGAACGGTTTGTAGCGGAAACCATTGCGGGATTGCCGGAGCAGCCTATCTCTTATATCATAGTAAATGAAGCAGGCGCTTCCGTGTATTCGGCTTCCCCCTTGGGAGCCGAGGAATTCCCGGACTTTGACGTTACCTTACGCAGCGCGATATCAATTGCCAGACGGCTTCAGGATCCCTTGGCTGAACTCGTAAAAATTGATCCCAAGTCGATTGGTGTGGGGCAATATCAACACGATATGCCAAACAAACAATTGTCTGACGCATTAAACAGTGTGGTAGAAGACTGTGTCAATCATGTCGGTGTGGAACTGAATACGGCTTCTCCCGCACTTCTCAGCCGGGTAGCCGGTATCCAGGAAACCGTTTCCAAAAATATTGTTGCTTACCGGGAAAAAAACGGCCCGTTTCGATCCCGGGATGAGCTAAAGAACGTGCCCAAATTAGGACCAAAAGCCTTTGAACAATGTGCAGGGTTCCTTCGTATTCAAGACAGTGAAAACCTGCTGGATCGTACAGGGGTGCATCCAGAGTCGTATCCGGTAGCTACTGCCTTATTACAGTCCTGTGGTTTTACGGATATAGCAAGCGTCCCTTCCGTCTCCCTCCTTCCCCACTTGTCGGAAATGATGCAATCTTTACCGTTAGAAAAGACGGCAGAAAAGCTGGGCGTGGGCCTGCCTACATTGCAGGATATCTGTGCGGAACTGGTGCGGCCCGGCCGGGATCCCCGGGAAGAGCTTCCTCCTCCCCTGCTGCGCACGGATGTGATGGAAATTACCGATATCGAACCGGGAATGGAATTTACCGGTACGGTCCGGAATGTGATTGATTTTGGAGCGTTTGTGGATATTGGCGTCCATCAGGATGGGTTAGTGCATATTTCGCAAATCTGTGATCGGTATATCCGGCATCCCAGCGAGGTATTACAAGTAGGGGATCTTGTGAGGGTACGGGTGTTGGAGGTAGATCCAGTGAAAAAACGGATTTCTTTTACGATGAAAATAAAATAAAAATCATAAATGAGGGAAACCAGCGATGAAACAAATTTTACTGACCTTAAAAGACGGGGTAATTGTCGGGGCGTCGATGCTCCTTCCCGGTATCAGCGGGGGGACTATGGCGATCATTTTGGGGATTTATGATACCCTGATTCGCAGCATTAGTTCTTTGCGGAAAAACCTAAAGAAAAGCTTGTTGGTCTTGATCCCTTTTTGTATTGGAGCCGGCTTGGGGATTGTGCTGCTCTCCAAATGGGTGCTGGAGGCGGTCAACCTTTTTCCGGTTCCCATGCATTACTTATTTATTGGGGTGATTATCGGGAGTATCCCGGCCTTATACCAGAAAGCCAACATCCGAAAATTCCACCCTCTGTATCTATTATGGGCGAGCATTGGGGTTGCTGCAATGGTAGGCTTGGCTTTTATCCCCGAAGGGCTATTTGCTTTTGAAAGCAATGAAGTCAGCGTAGGAATGTTTTTTCTTTTGCTGGTGGCAGGACTTTTGGTTTCTATCGCCCTGATTCTTCCCGGTATCAGTGTATCACATATGCTGTTAATTCTGGGCATTTATGAAATGATTATGGATTCTATTTCCAGTTTCCATATTTTTCCGTTAATCCCTCTGGCGATTGGGACGATTATTGGCATCTTAGCCGTTACCCATCTGCTGGAGAAAGCCATGGAACGTTTTCCCGCCCCCACTTACCTGATGATTATTGGATTTGTTCTGGCTTCGGTTGTCGATTTGTTTCCAGGTATTCCATCGGGAATAAACTGGTTGTATTGCCCGTTATTTTTTCTACTTGGGGTAGGGATTTCCCTTTTTCTCCTTTGGATGCAAAAAAGGAAAAATACCAAAAAACCAAAGCATTATGCCAAAAATAAAAATAAACAATAAAGAAAAAGCTATCTCTTCTTTGGGAAGAAATAGCTTTTTTTAATGACAATTTTTAAGAGGTTTGGATATTGACATTCGCTCGATAGGTGCCATAAGCCCAAGCCTGGTATCCCGATTGAATGGATATTTTCACCGGCATTTCTGCACTGCCTACCAGAGATTCCTGTCCAGTCATATCGATTTCCCCATGGATATGGCTTGCTGTGATCTCTTCCAGCATATCGGTTGGAGCTACCACCGTTACCGTGAGGTTCTGTGTAGTAACCTGGGCGAATTTCCCGGAAGCTACGTTTTTCACGAGAATATTTTCCGCCGGGATATTGATAGTCTTGGTACCAAAATCACTTAAATCCAATTGTACATTGACAGAAGTAATGTTATTCAGGTTCTGATACTCCTGCGGGAGGTCAATGTCCAAAGTAAATACATTATTGCTTGGGCTGACATTGGAAAAGTCAATGGGGGATAAAGAAATTGCGGTTAAACCGCCGGTTTGATTTGGCGGAACGCCAACCTCAATGGTTTCGTGATCCACAGTGACTAAGCCGCCCATTTGCAGATCGCTTGGTTTATTCACAAAGTTGACTTCTACCGGAAGCTCCTGCTTTTCCCAAACAGGGACGGTAACATCTACTTTGCCTTCTTCCACGCTCATTTCGATCAAATCGCTAGTGATAACATCCCCTTGGCTATCCCACATGACCAGTTGGGTAGTAAACCGGTACGTTTGCGTCAGTGTCTCCTGAATTTCTGATTCGACAGAAATTTTCGCTACCTTATTGATTTCTGTTTCCGGACCGCTGATTTTTACATTGGTTACTGAAAGCTGAGGGGTCCCCACATAGTACCGATCGTCCACCCTGGTGTATTTTATATTGTTTTCTATTTCAAAGGTGGCTTCTTTATACCGGTCAATATAGACAATGACCGAGCCGGGATCCACAGACACAATTTCATAACTGGAATTCGGATTTTGCGGTTCTGCTACCAAATTAAAGGTGAAATCTCCTGGGCGGGTAATAGTAGGAAGCTGGGCTCTTACCACCAGATCTTCCGGTTCAAGCTGATTGACTATCAAACTGTTCCCCGTAACCATTACCCGGGCAGTCGTGTCACTCTGGGAAAAGAC
Source organism: uncultured Clostridia bacterium (assembly GCA_904397205.1). Classification (GTDB taxonomy): domain Bacteria; phylum Bacillota; class Clostridia; order Oscillospirales; family Acutalibacteraceae; genus UMGS1071. Next base: position 677 of record CAJFOO010000093.1, on the reverse strand, counting down.
ACGGTAGCCTTGTTCCTCCGCATCTGCGGAAAGAGGGATGGTAATGGGAACGTCATGGATGGTGCGGGGACGTTCTTCCGTATTGGTAATCGACATCACAAACCAAAGAATAATAGCCGCAAACACCGAAAAGATCAAGACAAAACGGTCGTTGTGGAATAAGCGGCCAAGGCTGAATTTGCGTTCTTTTTTCATTTTTTCTTATTCCTCCTTCTGGAGGAAAGCCGGCTGGGCCGTTTTTCCGAGGATTTTTCGGGAATCAGTAAACTTTCCAGTTCTCCTTTGAGCGTTTCACGTGTGTAGTTTCGGGTTAATCCCCCTTTTACTGCTACGGAGATTTGTCCGGTTTCTTCCGAAACCACCACCACCACTGCTTCGGAATTTTCACTCATCCCGATAGCTGCACGGTGCCGGGTTCCCAAATCAATGCTGATGGCATCGCTTTTTGTCAGAGGAAGGATACAGCCGGCAGCGTAAACCATACTATCCCGGATAATCATTGCCCCATCGTGCAGCGGGGCTTTGTTAAAAAAGATATTTCCAATGATAGGCGCTGAAGGTTCGGCATTGAGGATCGTACCGGTCTCGATGATTTCCCCCAGTTTGGTTTGCCTTTCAAATACGACCAGCGCTCCCATTTTCTGTTTTTGTAGACTGGCCATAGCATCCACCACTGC
>CAJFOO010000092.1 GCA_904397205.1 uncultured Clostridia bacterium | reverse complement strand
TATAAGGAATAAACAACAATGTTATAATGCATCTTCAAAACAAGGAGGTAAAACATGGAATACACCTATGATGTCACCATGTTCAAAGAAACATTTGAGTCAGAGTTCACCTATATCAATGGGTTTATGCGCAATGTCCGTCGGTTTGCAACGCACCCGGCGATGTATTGCCCCATTCGCGATCAAAGGTGGACGTATTCCTCCCTAAACCAAGAAGTAAACCGGCTGGCCCATGCACTGCTGGAAGACGGTGTGAAGAAAAATGATATTATTACCTATCAGCTTTTAAATTCCGCCGAGTTTGTTTTTTGTTATTTGGCGCCGCAAAAAATCGGTGCCATTAACAGCCCCATCAATTTCCGTTTAGCTCCTGGGGAAACGGCTTTGATTTTGGATGACAGCAAGCCGGTTGTCTTTTTCTACGATGCAGAGCATAAAGAAGATACCTTAAAAGCTTTGGAAATGGCTAAACATAAACCGCGCCGGGTGATTATGGTGGATCTGCTGGGAAAAGAAGAGGTTCCCGAGGGGCATATCTCCTATCAGGATTATGTCAGCGGGAAATCTGACGACAACCCGCCCAAGGTACCAGTGCATATTTATGAGGAATGCACCCGGCTGTATACTTCCGGTACCACCGGTATGCCCAAAGGAGTCCCGCTCAACAATATCAACGATGTCCTTTCCGCACACGATGTGATCATGCATTTCCCGTTAAATCCACAGGATCGCACTATGAACATGAGCCCGTGGTTCCATCGCGGAGGATTACATTCCGGGGGTCCTACCCCTACCCTGTATGCCGGAGGAGAAATTATCATCTTACGGCAGTTCAATCCCCGCACCTGTTTAAAATATGCCGAACAATATGGGATTACCTTCTTGATTGGTGGCCCCCCTATGCTCAAAATGCTGGCAGACAATCAAATAAAGCATCCGGTAGATTTAAGCAAATTAAAAGGGATTGTCACCATGGGAGCCCCGCTGGAAAAAGAAGCATGTATTCAATTCCAAAAAGTACTCACTCCCAATATTTATAATGGGTATGGGACAACCGAAACATTCTGGAACACGTTTTTGCGTCCTTACGATTTGCCGGAAATGGCTGGTTCTGCTGGCCGCTCATGTACTGACGACGAAGTTGCCGTAGTCAAAATCTATGAGGACAGACGGGGAGAACCGGATGATTTGGTTGCACAGGATAACCAGGAAGTCGGGGAAATTGTGATTAAATGCCCGGAAAAAACAACATACTGTTATGCCAATAAACCGGAAGAAACCCAAAGGGTATATTATAAAGGATATATGTATACCGGGGATTTGGCAACTTGGGATGAAAACCATTTTGTTACCATTGTTGGACGTAAGGACGACATGATTGTTTCTTCCGGGGAAAATATCCATCCCGTACAAATTGAAGAAATTATGAATGAACATCCGAAAGTGAAGGAATGTGTAGTAACCAGTGTCCCTGACGATCTGCGTGGGCAAAGCGTCGTTGCCTATGTGATTAAGGCAGATGAATCGTTAACAGTAAAGGAACTGATTTCGTATTGTGCCAATCACCCCATGCTTGCCGCCTATAAGAGGCCCCGTTTCTACCGTTTTATTGATGAACTTCCCTACACCGCCACAGGGAAAAAAATGCATTTCAAAGTAAAACAGATGGCTTTGGAAGATCAAGCCAAAGGGCTTCTGGAAAGAAAATAACAACAAAACAACCTGCGGAAAGAGAGTTTTCCCGCAGGTTGTTTTGTTGTTGTTTCTGTTTAAAGGCGATACACCTTATCTTCCCCTAAAATTTCAATATCATGCTCCTGTAAGGCAACCGTCGCTTTATCGTTGTCATCTACCCGTAAGATGACCCATGCCCTCCCCTGTTCCGGAGAAATGAAAGCATACATGTATTCAATAGTCACCGAAGCATCTGCTAACGCTCTGGCTGCTACGGCAAAACCACCAGGAGTGTTGGGGATACCAATGGCAATCACATCGGTTAAGGATACCGTTAAACCAGCCGCTTTTAATGCTTTTTCCGCTTCGTCTGGTTTATCAACAATCAACCGCAAAATCCCAAAGTTTGTGGTATCTGCAATAGAAAGCGCATGGATGTCGATTCCGGACGCTGCAATGGCCGATGTAATTTCTGCTAACCGGCCAGCCCGGTTTTCTACAAAAATAGACAGTTGCTTAATAGACATAAAAAACCCTCCTTATATATTCCGGTTATCAATGACACGCTTTGCTTTCCCTTCAGAACGGGGCAAAGAACCCGGTTCCACCAAGTGCACCTGTGCATGGATATTCAATGTGCTTTGCAGCGCATGTTCCAGCTTTTTTTCCACCGCTTCCAGGTCTTTGATGGTATCCTTGAAGGAAGAATCGCCTAATTCTACCTGTACTTCCATCGTATCCAAATTGTGGGAACGTCCTACAATAATCTGATAATTCGGATCCATGCCCAAACTCAGCAGCACATGCTCCACTTGGGATGGAAAAACATTGATTCCCCGGATAATCAGCATATCGTCGCTGCGGCCTCGGGGTTTAGACATCCGGATTGTTGTCCGTCCACAAGAACACGGGGTACGGATCAGTGCACAAATATCCCGTGTACGGTAACGGATGAGCGGCAGAGCTTCTTTTCCAATACAGGTAAAGACCAGTTCCCCATACTCCCCATCCGGCAGAGGCTGCAAGGTTTCCGGATCGATGACTTCGGGATAGAAATAGTCTTCGTTTACATGCAGGCCGTCCTTCCCGTCACAGCTATAAGCAACCCCTGGGCCTGCAATTTCCGACAAGCCGTAAATATCGTATGCCTGGATACCTAGAAGCTGTTCAATTTGCCGGCGCATGGGATCGGTCCAAGGTTCTGCGCCAAACAGCCCTCCCCGTACTTTCAGGCTTTGGGGATCGATCCCCATATTCCGCACGGTTTCTCCAATAAACATGGCATAAGACGGGGTGCAGCATAAAAAATCCGAACCGAAGTCCTGGAGTAACTGTACCTGCCGCTGGGTGTTCCCCGAAGATACCGGCAGTGCAGTGGCTCCCAAACGTTCGGCCCCATAATGCAGACCTAACCCGCCGGTAAATAAGCCATATCCATAGGAAACATGGACCAAGTCATTTTTTGTACAGCCAGCCGCAGATAATGCCCTGGCTGCACCATCTGCCCATACTTGGATATCGTGTTCGGTATACCCTACTACCGTAGGCTTTCCGGTTGTGCCGGAAGAGGCGTGGATACGGATAATCTCCGACTGGGGAACAGCAAACAGGCCGAACGGATAATGATCGCGCAGATCGTCTTTTACTGTAAAAGGCAGCTTGCTGATGTCTTCAATAGAGTGGATATCTTCCGGAGTTAAGCCCATTTCGTTCAGTTTCTTTTTATAAAAAGGGACGTTGTCATAAGCATGTTTTACCATCCGGATCAAACGGGCCGATTGAATGGCATGAAGGTAGTCTCGAGAGGCCCCTTCGATTTCAGGCTGATACATAGGCATGAGTAGGTTCCTCCTAAAAAATTAATTGTGTTTTTCGGTATTCCGCAGGTCAACAACCCGTTGTGCTTTACCGGTAAAGCGCTCCAAGGATTTTGGTTCCACCAGAGAGACGGTAATTTCAATCCCTAAAATACTGCGGATCTGATCGTGGATCCGTTTTTGCAGCCCCTCTAAATCTCCATATGTCTGAAGAACAGAACCATCAATCAACTCCACTTTTACTTCCAATGTATCCGCATATCCTTCCCGACGAACAACCAACTGGTAATGGGGTCCGATTTCCTGAAAAGAAATCAAAGCACTTTCAATTTGAGAAGGAAAGACATTGACTCCGCGGATCTTCAGCATGTCGTCACTGCGACCCAAGACTTTGTGCATCCGGGCGGTTGTACGGCCACATGCGCAGGGTTGATATTCTAAATAAGTAATATCTTTTGTGCGGTAACGAAGCATAGGAAGTCCTCGTTTGGTCAAAGCCGTGACTACCAGTTCCCCAGTAGATCCTTTTTCCAACACCTCTCCGCTAGATGAATCGATCACTTCACAAAGAAAATGATCTTCATTAATATGCAGCCCATTTCTCTCCCGGCATTCCCCGGAAAGTCCCGGCCCGTTCAATTCCGACATCCCGTAATTATCGGTTACAAAAAAGCCATTTCCCCAGCTTTGTTCAATTTCCTGCCGCATTTCCGGGGTGCACCCTTCACTTCCCAGAAGCCCCAGCTTTAGCCGGTAATTTTCTATCGGATGGCCTTCTTCTTTGGCAGACTCAGCTAAATAAAGACAGTAAGATGGGGTGGCTACAATCGTATCGGTTCCAAAATCACGCATAAATTTAAGCTGCTTTTGCGTATTGCCCGCTGAAGTAGGGACAACGGTAGCACCAATTTTTTCTAATCCATAGTGCAGGCCAAGAGCACCGGTAAACATCCCGTACCCAAAGCAGATTTGCACCATACTTTCCTGTGTCGCCCCTGCCGCCGTTGCTACACGCGCGACCTGTTCCGCCCAATTATCCAAATCCTCCCGCGTATACCCTACCACAGTGGGATTCCCTGTTGTACCGGAAGAGGCATGCAAACGTACCAGCTGTTTGGTTGGCACACTGAACATACCAAATGGATATGTATCCCGTAAATCCGCCTTTGTCGTATAGGGAATATACTGGATATCTGAAAGGGTTTTGATTTTATCTGCAGTGACTTTTGCTTCCAGTAAACGTTTATGATAAAATTCTACATTCCGATCACAGTAATCGACTAATGCCCGAAGCCGTTCCAACTGGAGTGTTTCCAACTGAGAGCGGGACATACATTCCATTTCTGGATTCCAAATGGTCTGAGACATGTTTGCTTTCCATCCTTTCCGGCTTATTTTCGCAAAATATGCTTGGAAATAAGCTATTCGACTCTTCTTCATTCTACCCCCTATTCCTGAAAATGTAAAGATAGAATAAAAATTTTTTGTAAAATCTCCTTTTCTTTTCATATTTCGATCCAGGAATCTCTATAGTGCAGTAAACAGAAAGGGGTATATAGGAGCTAATCTGTGTTTATGGACTCTGAAAGAAAAGCATACGGTTGGTTTCCTTTAAAAACTTTTCTGAAAAAGAATTTTGAAAAAACTCTTGCAAAATGAAAAGAATTGTGTTATAGTAACAAACACAGAGATTTTTGTTGTTAAAATTATATTGTGGGGGTATAGCTCAGCTGGGAGAGCGCTTGAATGGCATTCAAGAGGTCAGCGGTTCGATCCCGCTTATCTCCACCACAATAAACCCGCATCAAATCGCCGTTTTCCGGTTCTTTGGTGCGGGTTTTAGTTTTGTTAGAAATTCGATTCGGAGGACTTCTTTACATCTTGCTCCAGCCAGAACTGTACGCCCCCCTCCCCCCGACTAAATGAGATGAATGCCTACTGGAGGAAACAGAAAAACTGGCGGCACCTTCCTTACATTTTCGGACAAAGAAGTTTTACCATCTTCAAAAATGGCCTCGAAATACAATTTTCCTACAAGCCGCCAGAATGAGAAACAAGCCCAGAAACCGCTTGATTTCTGGGCTTTTTACTACTTCTTATCGTCTGATTTTTTCATGTCTCCAATAAACATCGCATCCCCAAAACTGAAGAAACGATATCCTTCCTGTACAGCAACTTGATAAGAGTGCAAAGTGTTTTCCCTTCCTGCAAAAGCGGAAACCAGCATAATCAGTGTGCTTTCTGGAAGATGAAAATTAGTAATTAAGCCGTCTAGTACCTGAAAACGATACCCTGGATAAATAAATATATCTGTCCATCCTTGGCTCTCGCAAATACAGCCATATTGTTTGGCTACTGATTCCAATGTCCGGCAGCTGGTTGTCCCTACAGCTATAACTCTTTTTCCCTGCTTTTTTGTTTGTTGGATAAGTTCCGCGGTTTCTTTTGGCAGCATATAATGTTCTTTGTGCATAGTGTGTTCTTCAATGTTGCTAACGCTGACTGGACGGAAGGTTCCCAGTCCCACATGCAGGGTTACAAAACCAATGGATACCCCTTTGGCTTTTACTTTTTCCAAAAGCTGAGGAGTAAAGTGTAATCCGGCTGTCGGCGCTGCTGCGGATCCAAGTTCCCGGGCATATACTGTCTGATAGCGTTCTTTATTTTCCAATTTTTTCGTAATATACGGTGGCAAGGGCATTTGACCAATTTGGTCGAGTATCATAAAAAAGTTTTGCCCGGCTGGATAGGAAAATCGCAGTACTCGGTTCCCATTCTCCAATACCTCGATGACTTCCCCTTGAAGGAGTCCTTCCCCAAAGACAAATTTCGTGCCGGCACGGGCTTTTTTGCCAGGTCCTGCCAAAGTCTCCCAGGTATCTCCTTCCCGATGCTGCAAAAGAAGGAATTCAACATTTGCCCCTGTACCTTCTTTTTTGCCGTATAAACGTGCTGGCAATACTCGGGAATCATTGAGAATCAGACAATCTCCTTCTTGCAGATAATCTACAATATCATAAAAATGGCGGTGCTGAATTTCTCCGGTTTTTCTATCCAGTACCAGCAGGCGGGAAGCATCACGGGGTTCGGTGGGAGTCTGTGCAATTTGTTCCGGCGGGAGGTCGTAATAAAAATCTTTTGTGTCCATTTTGCAGCTCCGTTCTTTTTTGTTCGGTTTCTATTATAAATAAATTGACAAATAATATCAAGGATGGTATGATAGAAAAAATAATATTTTATTCAAGGATAGAGGTTGCGTCTTTCAAGAGTATCGAAAAGGTAGGCTTGCCAGAGCTGATAATCTTTTTGGGAAAGGGGAAGTCGCCGAAGGATGTCCGTGGCAAAGATCTCCTGGGGGCAATTGTGAAAAACATTGCAACTGTCATCATGGAACCATGATGTTGAGCTATCATTCAAAACAGATTCCTTCTTTTTGAAGAACTTAACACATTTTGTTTTCATGATGCCGGAAAATATGCCGGCATTTTTTTATTCCTGAATAAGATATCAATAGGAGGCTCTAATTTATGAAGGATCAATATAAAGTAGGGATTATCGGTGCCACCGGGATGGTGGGGCAACGATTTGCTACCTTATTGGAGAACCACCCTTGGTTCCAGGTGACTGTTTTGGCAGCCAGTGCACGTTCTGCCGGGAAAACATACAAAGAAGCAGTGGGTTCCCGGTGGGCTATGGATACCCCCATGCCAGCGAGTATGGCGGATATGGTAATTCGGAATGCTGCAGAGGATGTAGAAACGATTGCTTCTTTGGTAGATTTTGTGTTCTGCGCCGTAGATATGAAAAAAGAAGAAGTCAAAGCTCTGGAAGAAGCTTATGCTAAAGCAGAATGTCCTGTGATCTCGAATAACAGTGCTCACCGCAGCACCCCGGATGTCCCGATGATTATACCCGAAATCAATGCGCAGCACGCCGAGGTGATCCCTGCCCAGCGCAAGCGTTTGGGTACGAAACGGGGGTTTATCGCGGTAAAATCCAATTGTTCTTTGCAGAGCTACGTTCCAGCGGTC
>CAJFOO010000091.1 GCA_904397205.1 uncultured Clostridia bacterium | reverse complement strand
TGCAGGATATATTTGCTGGGCAAATTGAAAGCAGGCGTGATCTTTGCTTGTCCCGTGGGTTCCTCATGGCCCTGTTTGCTCATTATGTCATAGCAAAAGAGCCGTAATTGGATACCGCTCCTCGAATTCACGATGTTATCAATGCAGGAATGGAGCGGTCGGAAACAGCCCAGCAATGCACTGTTTGCGGCATTTACGATTGCGTCCGCCTTCAAGGTTGTAATATCTCCCTGCCACAATACCAGCCGAGAATCTCCGGGGATGCAGGGCAGCTTCGCGCTGTCTGTAATCCCCCGCTTGTCACGCTCGTTTTGCAGGTATTCATCTTGTATATCGAGAAAGTCCCGGCTGATAGGCTTCGGCATTCGTACATTCATCAAACTGCGCAGTAAATCTTTTTGTTCCTGCTCGTCGGAAGGGATAGAAATACCATGATACCTTGGATCTTCTGCCAGCAGCTCTTTAATTAAATAGATCCGCTGTTCCCTGTGTGTCATTGCCGCACGCTCCTTTCTGAATCAGCATTTAATTTTCAACATGGATCATAACAGGAAGCAGGACTGGCATATGGACAGCCCTGCTTTTATTGTTTTGCTATGCTAGAATTTGCCATTCTGATTCTGCCAGGTGGATGCATCCGCGATCGTTTCCATCACGTCCCAATGCTCGGCAATCTTGCCGTTTTCCACCCGCCACAGATCATAGTAGCTGGTAGGTTCCCCGCCATAGGTCCCCTCGCTGACTGCCAGGACAAAATTTCCCTGGGCAAGAACCATATGGGTTTCTTCATAAACCATCTCGATACCCTGTTCCGCCAATGCAGTGAGCGCGCTATTCAGACCGGAAACACCGTCTGCAATGGCAGTATTGTGCTGGATATAGGTATCGCCTTCAAAATAATCGGCGGTTTTATCCGGGCGGTTGCCCTGCATGACATCATACAGGAAGTTTCTGACCAATTCCCGGTTTTCCTCAGTCTTGTCCAGATCGGTAAGTTCCGTTGTTCCATCAATCTGCGTATGACCTGAAGGGTTTGTTTCCGCAGCCAGCGCGGCAAGATTATCCCAGTGTTCGGCAATCTCCCCCTCTTCGTCAAAGCGGAAGATGTCAAACGCTACCTGCTCTCCTGCTCCGGCAAAGTTGTAAACCGTCTGTAAAAAGACATAGTCTCCATCCTCAAATGCACGGATGTTTTCTACTGTGGTCTGGGTTTCCGCAGAAGCCAGATACTCTACAGAACTGATAAAGGCATCTTCGCCGGTAGCATAAGCCAAATTGTGCTGGATATAATTTTCGTCCAACAGGTCACGGGCGGTTTGCGTATCGCCGGAAGCAAAGGTGTGAATGAGGGCCAGTGCTTTCTCTATCTTGGTCTGTTCTGCCTGCTCCTGGGAAGACGATGATGCAAGCGAAGAAGTGACGGTGGATTCAGGAGCACTGTCGGTGCTGTTATCGGAACAGCCTGCCAGTATGCCAACCAGCAGAGCGGAAGATAAAAATGCGGCAATTTTTTTCATGATGGGTTCCTCCTGTTTGAAAGGGATAAATTCCTCTTTTTTGTTGAGATTTTCTCAGAACTTTGGATCGGCCGTGCTCCGTAATTCTTGTCTGTATTATACTGCAGACAAATTCGCGCCGTAAAGACGGCACTTTTTTGTGGCATAGTTACCAAAAGGGAACTATAAGCGGTTACCAGGAAGAAACCATTGTGCAGCCATGCGGGTTTTTCTTCTTGTTTAAAGGATAAAAAATTTTTGTTCTGTATGCTTATTAAAAACAGAAAAACAGTCGGGCAACCGAGGATGCCAGACTGTTTGGGAAATGTAACAATATTGGGGCATAACAAAAATTCCATGCTAAAAAACGTTCTTTTCTATTGATAAACGCTCCTAACCATAAGATAATACTTGTAGTGAAAAAGATATGCACAGCCATACCCAAAACCCGTTCTTGTGCAGGGATAATAACAGTTAAGGATGAGAGCATGAAAGACTTTACAGAAAAAGAAAAACGGGAACAAATTTTACATTTAGTGCGGGAGTATTATAGGGAGTTTCATCAAAAAGATCCCAACGACACCGCTTATATTCCGTATGCCGGAAGAGTTTATGATGATCAGGAAATGGTTAACCTGGTAGAAAGTGCTTTGGATTTTTGGCTCACCGCCGGAAAATGGACCGAACAGTTTGAAAAAGAGTTTTGCAAGGCTCTGCAGGTTCGATATTGTTCGGTTGTCAATTCGGGTTCCTCCGCAAATCTCCTGGCGTTTATGGCGCTGACCTCCCCGCTTTTAGGCGACCGTGCGGTGCAAAGGGGGGATGAAGTCATTACCGTAGCCGCGGGATTTCCCACCACCATTACGCCGATTATCCAATATGGGGCAGTCCCGGTGTTTGTGGATGTGACTATACCGGAGTATAACCTGGATCCGGACTATTTGGAACAAGCCCTCTCCCCAAAGACGAAAGCGGTGATGGTAGCCCATAGCTTGGGAAACCCGTTTGACTTAAAACGGGTAAAGAAGTTTTGTGATGACCATGGGCTGTGGCTGGTGGAAGACAACTGCGATGCTCTGGGCTCGCAATACGATTTTGATGGGACCTGGCGGTATACCGGCACCGTCGGGGATTTAGGGACATCCAGTTTTTACCCGCCTCACCACATTACCATGGGGGAAGGCGGTGCGGTATATACAAATAATCCCCAGCTCCACGATATCGTGCGCTCCATGCGGGATTGGGGCAGGGATTGCCGGTGTCCTTCGGGAGTGGATAACCTGTGCCGGCACAGGTTTGACGGTCAGTTTGGACAGCTTCCTCGAGGATACGATCATAAGTATGTCTATTCCCATTTTGGATATAATTTAAAGGCGACGGATATGCAGGCTGCGATTGGGGCAGCGCAGCTGAAAAAGCTGCCGGAATTTATTCGCAAGCGGGTAGAACATTTTACTTTTTTAAAGGAAGGGCTGCAAAAGGTGCAGGATAAAATCCTTCTTCCCGAGGCTGCACCCCACACACGTCCGAGTTGGTTTGGCTTCCCCATCACTGTGAAAGAGGGGCTGGAGCGCAATCGGATAACCCAATTTTTAGAAAAAAACGGCATTCAGACCCGCCTGCTATTTGCCGGAAACCTGATCTACCATCCTTGTTTTGATGCCATGCGGGAAACCGGGGAAGGATACCGGGTTGTGGGGGATTTGGAGAATACCAACCGGATTTTGCGGGATACCTTTTGGCTGGGGGTTTATCCCGGTTTAAGCCGGCCCCAACTGGAAAAAATCCTGCATACCCTGGAAGAAGCATTAAGAGAAACGTGCTAAAATTGTAAAGTTTGACAGATTAAATTCTATATGATATGATAAACAAATATAAAATTCTCAAATAAATTAAGAACTTTACACATAATTTACAGAAATATAGAGGAAAGTGGCGGTTTAACTATGAAAGTTGTAATTCTGGCGGGTGGGTTTGGAACTCGTATTAGTGAAGAAAGCTACTTGAAACCGAAACCAATGATCACGATTGGAGATCAGCCTATTTTATGGCATATTATGAAATATTATTCTGTCTTTGGCTTTGAAGATTTTATTATTTGTTGTGGGTATAAAGGACATATAATTAAGGAGTATTTTGCTGATTATTATTTATATCGTTCTGATGTTACTTTTGATTTTTCGGCGGAAAATCAGATGATTATCCATAATAATGTGGCGGAGCCTTGGAAAGTAACCTTGGTAGATACAGGTCTAAAAACGCAAACGGGAGGAAGAATTAAGCAAATTCATAAGTATGTAAAAGAAGAACCCTTTTTCTTAACTTATGGAGATGGAGTCAGCAATGTAGATCTCCATGCACTTTTAGATCACCACCGATCCTCCGGTGCAACGGTAACATTAACGGCTATTCAGCCTGGAGGACGTTTTGGTGTGCTGGACATCAATAAAGAAGGAACACGAGTTGTAGGCTTCCGGGAAAAAGCCAAAGAAGACGGAGGTTGGATAAACGGTGGCTTTATGGTGATGAACCCAGAGGTTTTTCATTATTTAACAGAGGATCCCAACTGTATTTTAGAAAAGGAACCCATGGAAAATTTAGCCAAACAAGGGCGATTAGGTTTTTATAAACACCCAGGGTTTTGGCAGTGTATGGATACGCAGAGGGACAGGGGGAAATTACAAAATCTTTGGGAGCAAGGCAACGCCCCATGGAAAATTTGGGACAGATAATATGGAGGTAAAAGATGGAACAAACTAAAACATATATCATTGGAGAAATTGGTATTAATCATAATGGGGATTTAGCAATTGCTAAAAAATTGATTGATGTGGCCAAAGAGGCAGGGTGTGACGCTGTAAAGTTTCAGAAACGGACCATTGAGAAGGTTTATTCGAAAGAGATGTTGGATAGTCCTCGTGAAAGTCCTTGGGGGACAACCCAAAGAGAACAAAAGGAAGGCTTGGAGTTCGGGAAGAAAGAATATGACGCTATCGATGCCTATTGTAAGGAAAAAGGGATAGATTGGTTTGCTTCCGCATGGGATGTGGATTCTCAAAAATTTTTGCAGCAGTATTTCTTAAAATATAACAAAATTGCTTCTGCTATGCTAACAAAAGAAGATTTGCTGGAAGAGGTTGCAAAAGAAGGCCGCTACACATTTATTTCTACTGGTATGTCTACCTTGGAAGAAATTGATCGTGCTGTGGAAGTTTTTCAAAAGCATCATTGTCCTTTTGAGCTTATGCATTGCAATAGCACTTATCCTATGCCAGAAGAAGAGGCGAATTTACGTATGATTTTCACCCTGCAAAACCGCTATCATTGCAAAGTTGGATATAGTGGACATGAAGCAGGAGAATTGGTCAGTGTTTTGGCTGTGGCTGCTGGTGCAACCTCTGTAGAACGTCATATTACGTTAGATAGAACTATGTATGGTTCAGATCAAAAAGCATCTATTGAACCGAATGAACTGATTCACTTGGTGAAAGCTATCCGCCATGCAGAAACTATTTTGGGAACGGGAGAAAAGGTTCTTACGGAAGCGGAAAAAGCGGTAAAAGCTAAATTGCGAGGGTAAAGCATGATAAAATTAGTTATCTTAGATATTGACGGTGTGCTTACTGATGGAACTATCCAAATTGACGCACAGGGCCATGAACACAAAACGATCCATATAAAAGATATAGATGCTATCTTTGCATTAAAAAACCAAGGGTTCCGTTTGGCCGCTGTCACTGGAGAACAGACAGAAATTGTCGGTTACTTTGAAAATCGTTTTCCTTGGGACTGGTTTTTTCAGGGAAAGAAAAACAAATTAGAAACCGTCCGTGTCTTATTGAAGGAACAAGGCCTGACAATGGAGGAGGTAGCGTATATAGGAGACGGGAAGTACGATGTTCCCCTTTTGTCAGAAGCGGGACTTTCTTTTTGTCCGGCGGATGCTATTGAAGAGGCAAAGCAGCAGGCAGATTTTGTGTTGCGCAATCCCGGTGGAATGGGTTGTGTTTGGGAAATGGCATCGATTTTGGAAACCTACACTGCGCAAAAGAGAGAAGAAACGTATGTTTATCAGAGAATACGGGAGCATCAGTCAGTTTTTCACTCCATGGCTTCGGATGTATCCGGGATCCGGGAGATTATGGCGGCAGGGAAAAACATGGTGAATCGCTTGAAACAAGGGGCACAGATTTTTCTTTGTGGGAATGGGGGAAGTGCAGCGGATGCACAGCATATTGCTGCTGAATTTATTGGACGTTTTTATAAGGAACGTCCGGCTATCAATGCAGAAGCATTAACGGTCAATACTTCGATTCTCACTGCTCTTGGGAACGATTACGGATATGATATTATATTTTCCCGGCAATTGGAAGGCAAGGCACATTCGGGAGATATTTTAATTGGTCTTTCTACCAGCGGAACCTCAAAAAATATATGGAAGGCCTTGGAATATGGCAGACAGCAGGGGTTATTTACAGTTATGATGACCGGTGATGTACACATAAAAGCCTTGGAAGAAGTGTGTGATTTTGTATTACGCGTTCCATCCAAGGTTACCCCTCGAATTCAGGAGGGACATATTTTTATTGGGCATATATTAGCAGAGTATATTGAACAGACTCTATTTTAAAAAGGAGATGTGAAATGGACGCTTTATTTTGGAATGAAATGAAAAAAGAAAAAAATTTAGCCCAGGAGTTTATTTCTTCCCACCAAGGAAAGTCAATTTATTTGTATGGGGCTGGTGTTTCTGCTAACGTTGCAGTAGAATTTGCTTATAAGCATAATATTCAGATACTCGGAATTGTAGATAGCTATAAAGAAGGAATGTTTACCCCCCCCGCCCCGTATAGTCCTATTCCGATTGTTTCTTTAGAGACATTTTTGAAACAAAAGCATGAACGGTCTCCGGAATTTTTGATTTCTGCTGTTTCTTTTGGAAAAGAAATTGTTGAAATTTTGGCAAAACATTTCCCAAGAGAGAATATTCATTATTTTGTTATAGATATTTACACGGCTTTTATTCCCGATATTGATGCATACCGGCACTATTTGGAATCTCACTCTCAAATGTTCCAGCAGCTTTCTGAAAGTTTGGCTGATGAAGATTCTCGCAAAACATTAGATGGTGTTTTGAAGGGACGTATGACAGCGAAAATGGATTATTTTACAGAATGTTATGTACCTGATCAGTATTATCCTAAAGATATTGTCCATTTTAAAAATGGAGAAGTTATGGTGGAGTTAGGGGGAAATAATGGAGAAACATTAGAAGAATTTCTGAAATTGTGCCCAGACTATTGCAGTGTTTATTGTTTTGAGCCAGATGATATTTGTTTTTCCCATTTGGAGAAAATCCAGAAGATTCACCATGATATACATATTGTTCATAAAGGGGCTTGGAGCAATAGTGGCACATTGGCTTTTTTGTCTGATGGTGGAGCGGGTCGCGCCCATTTGATCGTGGATGCGGATGAACTGCCTTCCTGTGCGTTTCAAATTGAAGTAGTTGCTGTGGATGATGTGATAAAAGAGAAGATTACTTACATGAAAATGGACATTGAAGGAGCGGAATTAGAGGCATTAAAAGGGGCAAAAGAGCAGATTAAAAAAAATAAGCCCACCTTGGCGGTCTGCGTATATCATAGAGCGGAAGATCTGCTTGAAATTCCTGCATATCTGAAGTCTTTGGTTCCAGAATATAGATTTTATTTGCGCCATCACTCCGAGTGGGCAAGCGAAACAGTATTGTATGCAATGATATAAACTTGTATCAAAATTAATTATCGCTTTAGTTTATCACAAGTGAGGGATAAAAATGAAAATAAATCAAGCTTACGAAATTATACGCCATAAAGAAAACCAAACGCAAAGTTTTATCCAGAATTTTCAGGGGGAAGAAATTTATCTCTATGGTGCCGGTAAAATCATGGCTTATGTAATAAGATTCTTTGCAGGGAAAATAAAAATTAAAGCGATTGTGGATACTTTTAAAACAGGAAAATATGAGGGGATACCAATTATTCCCTTATCGGACGTACTCAAATCTGAACCAAAGAACTCTCCTGTTTTTTTTATTTCGGTTTCAGAAGGGGAAGAAGAAATTCGAAAAGAATTAGAAAAATATTATTCTCCATCTCAAATCTATCATAGTGAAGTAGCATTGTATGATGCTTTTCACTTGAATATTTCAGAATATCAAGATTATGTATTGAAAAACCAAATGGGTTTTGAAAAGCTGTCTTCTGATTTAGAAGATGAGCTTTCAAAAGAAACATTAAGTTCCGTTTTGCTGGGAAGGACCACAGGAAATTCAGAATATTTTAAAAAAGTCAAAGTTCCACATCAATATTATGTCCCGG
>CAJFOO010000090.1 GCA_904397205.1 uncultured Clostridia bacterium | reverse complement strand
TGTATGCGTATTTTACGCCATTTACTTTGTAGGTGTCGACTGCTATTATCTGGCGTTTTTCCAGGTGTTTACCGCCAATGTGCTCGATCCGGAGGTCCCGGCGTGGCTGGCAAGCTTTGCCATCATGGCTGTGGCGGTGTATGCGGCGTATAAAGGGCTGGAAGCCATTGCCCGGGTTTCTGGTATTGTGCTGGTTATTTTGGGATTGGGGCTTGTGCTGATCCTGGGGATGCTGGTCCCGGAGATCGATCCGCAAAACTTCCCTCCCTTTTTTTATGAAGGGGGAGAACAGACTTTTTCGGGAATGATACAGTTCCTCTCCCGCAGCACAGGGATTGCGACGATGGCCTTGATTTTGCCCCAGGTCAGCGGCAACCGCAAGCTGGGGTTCACGGTGTGGAGTTTTGTTATTTATGCATTTATGGCGGTGACAATTACCATTCTGGTAGGGGCTTTGGGAGAATATTCCAGCACACAGCTGTTCCCCTTTTATGCGGCGGCTTCCATGGCGCAGGCCGGGCCGTTCCAGCGGGTCAATTCCGCGTTTATCGGCATTTGGGTGATTGGCCTGTTTGTCAAGCTGGCGATCGATGTGTATCTATCGGCCATGTGCGTTTCCCAGATGTGCAAAAACAGCCGGATTGCCTGGCGGGTATCCATTGTCAGCGGAGGAGTAGCCGTGGCGGTTGCCAGCGCCCTGATCTCCATGTCCAGGGAAGCTTATCAGGCCTTTTTTGGTTTGCGTCTGCTTTTGCCGTTTCGGTTTACCGCTGCGGTTGTGCTGCCGGTCGTTGTCCTGATAGCGTATGGAATGAAACAGCGAGGGAGGAAAAAATGTGCGCAGCTTTCACCAGAAAACCAGGCTTCTTAGACTGTCTATGTTAATCGTAGGGATTGGCATTGTGCTGATGGCATTTGCTACCCGCAATTATACCCAGCTGCATGAACGGCTGATCATACAGGCGATTGGGATTGACTGGCAGGACGGGAAGTACCAGATAAGCGTGCACGCATTGAAAACCACGGACGAACAGGAAGTGGATTTGTTCCAGGCACAGGGGGATACCGTATATGAAGCGCTCAACCGTATCACCCTGCAGGTGGGAAAAACGCCGCTCTATTCCCAAAACGCGGGGATCTTGCTGGGGCAGGAATGTGCGCGGCAGGGATTGGACAAAATCATTGATTTTTTTATCCGTTATCATGAATCGCGTCCCACACAGGATGTCTTTCTGGCAGCAGGCACAGCGGCAGAAATTTTTGAGCTAAAGAAGGACGATCAATATGTTTTCACAGAGGAAGTGGATGATTTGTCCCAGGTAGGCGAGCTGAACGCCCAGATGCAGGTCAAGGATGTAGTCAACGCGCTGATTCATGAAAGCGACGATGTATACCTCCCTATGCTGGCTCTGCAAAAGCAACAAGTTGTACAGGTAGGGACCGGGTTTTTCCACGAAGGTTCTCTGCGGGGGATGTTGGGGTTGGATCAAACCCGGGGACTGCTGGCTTTGCGGGAGAGTCTTTCTGGAGGGACGCAGGTAGTGGAAGGAAACGGCCGGAAAGCGACTATGAAATACCACGGTTCTTCGAGTAAGATCCGCACGGAAATCGAGGAAGGGGAGCCGGTGTTCCACATAGCAGTGACCTGCAAGGTAGGGATTGCCGAAATGGAAGATTCTCTTGAAAAAGCTATGACAAAGGAATTCTACTCTATTCTGGAAGAAAAAACCTCACAGCAATTGAAGGCACAAATAGAAAGTGCGATTGCCTGGGCCGTGAAGGAAAACCAGTGCGACATTTTCCGTTTTGGGAATGCTCTGCGTAAACAGGACACTGCGTTCTGGAAGGAACACCGCGACGATTGGCAGTTTGAAATGGGGCAGGCAAGATATGAGGTAGAGGTAGATACTTCGATAACGATAGAAGGGCAGGAACTTTCTCCCAAACCGTTTGATTGGTGGTAATTAAACAAAAATAAAAAGAAGCAGCTATTTATTGCAGATATACTCTGAAATAAATAGCTGCTTTATGGTTCTGCAGGCTTTATCCCTTAGGCTTGCCCGGCTTTTTGTTTTTTGTGTCTTCTTTTTCTTCTGCCTCGCACAACAGCTCGGCAACAATCCGTTCGGCTGCGGTGCGGCGGGCGTTAGCCTCTACGGAAAGCAGGACGGCAAGTTTTATGAGCTCCGGTTTTCCCTTTTCTGCCGTTGCCAGAACCTGCCCGCACACTTCGTGCAGTGCTTGGGATTGGAAAGAGCAGAAGGTATCGTACAATTCCTGCTTGGTGTCGTCCTGCAAAAGGGCGTGCAGCAGGCTGGAAATATCCTGGATGGCCAGCACCGGCTTGAGCATACAGATAAACGTCAGTATCGCCAAGTGGTTGCGGGAATATTTTTTCTGTTCCGGGCGGTCGAGGACTTTATCTTTAACATAATTGTTAATCATGCTGGGGGTCAGGAGCTTATTCGCCTTTATCCGCTGGAATCCATCCAGCTGCCGGTCCATATAGGTGATCACCTGATCCATATACAGGTCAATTTCCGGTAAGCGATCCCAGGGGATCGCTTCGTAGTTCTCCATTTCCTG
The DNA here is from genome assembly GCA_904397205.1 of uncultured Clostridia bacterium. GTDB lineage: Bacteria > Bacillota > Clostridia > Oscillospirales > Acutalibacteraceae > UMGS1071. The sequence goes on along the minus strand of CAJFOO010000090.1, from coordinate 3,400 downwards.
CGCCCATTCCTTGATTTTTTCTATACCATCGTTCACCGTCAGGACTCCCTTCTAAGCGCTGTCCCCTTTATTATACGTCTTCTTCGGATCAGATGCAACCTTCACCGGAAAATTTGCTATTTTTGGGAAAATTTGTTATGATAGAACCAACGCATTCCCATACTTTGGGAAAATATATTCTGGCGGTGGAAAGATTGAGTCAAACCATGCACAAAGAGCTTGTGGCATTGCGCAGGCAGGTACTAGAAAAAGAATTTTCCCGGATGAACGGGAAGCAGAAGGAAGCGGTATTCCAGACGGAAGGGCCGGTATTGATTTTGGCCGGGGCCGGCAGCGGGAAAACCACCGTGCTGGTCAACCGCATGGCCAATCTCATCCGGTATGGCAGCGGCTACCACAGCCAGGAAATCCATTGTTCCCCTGAGGAAGAGATGCCTCTTGCAGCCGAGCTGCAGAGCTATCTGGATGGGGAAACCAATGAGCTGCCGGAATGGGTGCGCAAATGCCTGGCAGATCGTCCCTGTAAGCCCTGGCAGATTTTGGCCATTACCTTTACCAACAAGGCCGCCGGGGAGCTGAAGGCCCGGCTGGTGGATATGCTGGGGGGAACCGGGGAAGAAGTATGGGCTTCCACTTTCCATTCCACCTGCGCGCGCATCCTGCGGCGGGAAGGGGAACGGCTGGGGTTCACCTCGCATTTTACCATTTATGATACGGACGACAGCCGCCGGCTGATGAAGGAATGCATGAAAGCCCTGGAGATAGACGAGAAAATGATCCCGCTAAAATCCGTTTTAGGCGAGATTTCCCGGGCGAAAGACCGCCTGTGCGGGCCGGACGAGTTTTCCCAGGGCGTGGGCAGCGACTACCGGCTGGAGAGGATTGCCGGGGCGTACCGGCTGTATCAGTCCCGCCTCAAGGAAGCCGACGCCATGGATTTTGACGATCTGTTGTATTATATGGTGGAGCTGTTGGAACAGTGCCCGGATGTGCTTGCCCAGTACCAGGACCGGTTCCGGTACATTATGGTGGACGAATACCAGGATACCAACCAGGCGCAGTACCGGTTTATAAAGCTTCTGGCCGGCGCTTCCGGAAATATCTGCGTGGTGGGGGATGACGACCAGAGCATCTATAAGTTCCGCGGGGCTACGATTGAAAATATCCTCAGCTTTGAGAAAACATATCCTGGAGCCAAAGTCATCCGTCTGGAACAGAATTACCGTTCCACACAGAATATCCTGGACGCAGCCAACGCCGTGATTTCCCACAACGAAAACCGCAAGGGGAAAACCCTGTGGACGCAAAATCCCCGCGGCAAAAAGCTGCATATCCACACAGCTTCCAGCGAGATGGACGAAGCGGACCGGATTTCCCAGGCTATTCTGGAGGGTGTGGCACACGGGCGCAGGTACCGGGATTTTGCCGTGCTGTACCGGATGAACGCCCAGTCGAACAGCCTGGAAAGGATGTTTGTGAAAACCGGGATCCCCTACCGGATTATCGGCGGCCTGCGGTTTTATGAACGCAGGGAAATCAAGGACATGATCGCGTATCTGAGTGTGATTAACAATCCCGCCGACGAAATCCGCCTGCGCCGGATTATCAACCAGCCTAAGCGTGCGATTGGAGAAAAAACCATCGCCGCTGCCACAGAGATCGCCCAGGGGCTGGGGGAACCCCTGTTTTTTGTCATTTCCCACGCGGACGAGTTTGAGGCGCTCAAGCGCGCGGCCCCCAAGCTGCTGGATTTTGCAAAGCTCATCCAGTCCCTGATGGAGGCTTCCCAGGATGAGCGGGTTTCTTTGGAGGAATTGTACCAGCTGATCCTGGAAAAAACCCAGTACCTTGCTTCCCTGAAAACGGAAGAGGAAGACGTGGCAGACCGGCTGGAAAATATCAATGAACTGGCTTCCAACCTGATCCAGTATGAGGAGGACAATGGGGAAGAGGCGAGCCTGTCGGGATTTTTGGAGGAAGTCTCCCTCATGACCGACATTGACCAGCTCGACGGCGAACAGGATGCGGTTGTCATGATGACCATGCATTCGGCCAAAGGGCTGGAATTCCCGGTGGTGTTCCTCCCCGGGATGGAGGAAGGGATCTTCCCCGGCCAGCAGTCGATTTACTATCCCGCAGAAGTGGAGGAGGAGCGCCGTTTGGCCTATGTCGCCATGACGCGCGCCAAAGAGGAGCTGTACCTGTTCCACGCGGGCAGCCGGATGCTGTTTGGCAGTACGTCGCGCAATAAGCCTTCGCGCTTTTTATCGGAGGTGCCCGAGGAACTGACCGAGCGGTCCAGCTCCCACACCTGGAACAAGATGGCCTCCGGGGAGGGTATCCCAGTGTCCGCCAAGGAGATCCGCGCGGCCAAAACCGAGGCGGCCCGGCATTTTGGCCCGGTGAAGCGGCAGGCCCCGGCAGACGGCGGCATGTCGTTCCACGCAGGGGATCGCGTGCTGCACGGCACGTTTGGCGAGGGGACCATCCTCTCCAGCACCCCCATGGGCAACGATGCGCTGCTGGAGATTGCCTTTGACGAACAGGGGACAAAAAAGATCATGGCCAATTTTGCCCGGCTCAAGAAGCTGTAACCCTGGATTTGCGTATCCTGGGACGGGAAAGGAAACACGGCGACGCCCGCCAGGAAAAATGCGCTTGCTCGTATCTTCCTGGCAGACGTCTGAAAGGATGCTATTGTGTTTCGGGTTAGGTTTGTTGTATAGGTTTTCCTGGCATGGGGAGGCGTTTGGTATACCGGATCATCATCAGGATGACAAATATGCACACAAGGACTTCCGTGATGGGCATAGCGAACCAGATAGCGTTTGCCCCGGCAATGACGGGAAGCAGGAAGATCAGGATACCGCTGATCACCAGGCCTCTTGAGACAGAGATGGCAAAGGCGATCTGGGGCTTCATGAGCGCTTGGAAATAATAGGTGGAGAAAATATTGAGCGGAAGCAAAAGGAACGAAATGGCATAGCACCGGATGATGGCCGGCGCGATAGCCAAAACTTCCGGAGTGGGGCTCATGAAGATCCGGATATACAGGTTCGGGACCGCCATGCTGAGGATGACCCAGAACGCGCTGAAAACCGCTACGGTCCACAAGGCATATTTCAGCGTTTTCTTAATTCTATCTCCGCGGTTTGCCCCCAGGTTCGTGGAGATGATGGGCTGTGCCGACTGCCCGACGCTGTAGGAACAGGACTGGACAAAGGAATTGATATTGATCACTACGCCGAAGACCGACAGCGCGCTGGATCCCAACAGACGCAGGATCTGCCGGTTGAACAGGACGGTCAGAACCCCCCATGGCTACGTCAATAAAGAAGCTGGGGAAGCCGGTGATGGTGATTTCCCGCAGTTTGCGGAACAACTGGGTTGGTTTGACCAG
>CAJFOO010000089.1 GCA_904397205.1 uncultured Clostridia bacterium | reverse complement strand
CGGTATTCCATGGACTACGGGAGAACCCTGGAAGTTTTATTTTCCCCCATTACCGGGGCGCAGGTCACTCCCACGGAGTTTTCCGTCGTGTTTAACATCCGGGTACCCAGGCTTCTCCTGGCCCTCGGCTGCGGGGCTGCAATGGCGGCCTCCGGCGCGGCGTTCCAGGGATTGTTCAATAACCCCTTGGCTACGCCGGATACCCTGGGGGTTTCCAGCGGGGCGTCCTGCGGGGCGGTCATCGCCCTGATGCTGGGGATGAACCTGATCGGTGTACAGCTTGTTGCGCTGGTATTTGGATTTTTTGCTGTGTTTATCACCTGGACGATCTCCAAAGTACGGGGGAAAAGTTCCATCGTTATGATTGTGCTTTCGGGCATGGTAATTTCTGCTTTGTTTGAGGCGATGGTTTCCCTGCTGAAATATGTGGCGGATCCGGAAGAGACACTTCCCACGATTACCTATTGGTTGATGGGCAGTTTGTCCAATGCCAGCTATGCAAGCTTAGCATTGGGAATGCCGATGATTCTTGCCGGGGTGCTGATTGTCTTTTTCCTGCGCTGGCGGCTGAATATCCTGGCATTGCAGGAGGATGAGGCGCGGTCCATGGGGATCAATCTGAAGATTATGCGGCTGCTGGTGATCCTGGCGGCTACTATGATGACGGCTTCCTGTATTTCCATGTGCGGGAAGATCGGCTGGGTGGGATTGCTGATCCCCCATATTTCCCGGATGATCCGCGGGGGGAATAATAAGTATGTGGTACCAACTTGTATCAGTTTAGGCGCGGTGTTCACCGTGCTGATCGATACGCTTTCGCGCAGCGTGACCGAAGCGGAAATCCCGGTTTCCATCCTCACAGCAATTATTGGCGCACCGGTATTTGTTTCCCTGCTGCGCCGGACGGGAGGTGTGCGTACATAATGCGGTTTACGGTAGAAAACGGCTGTTTTTCCTATCAGAAACGCCAGGTACTCAAGGATATTTCCTTCTCCGTGGAGGAAGGGGAGATTTTGGCTATTCTCGGGCCTAACGGGGTGGGAAAAACCACCCTGCTGCGGTGTATGATGGGCCTTCTTACCTGGCAGTCGGGGCATAGCGCCATTGACGGAAAGCCGATCTCTGAATTTTCCTCAAAAGAACTGTGGAGCCGGATTTCCTATGTACCGCAGGCAAAGGGATCGGTATTTTCCTACACGGCGGAAGAAATGGTCCTGCTGGGGCGCAGCGCTCACCTGGGAATACTGAGTCAGCCGGGGGAAAAGGATGTGGAAATTGCCAGGCAGGCCATGGAAGAAGTGGGGATCTCCCATATGCGGGAAAAAAACTGCAACCAGATGAGCGGCGGCGAGCTGCAAATGGTACTGATTGCCCGGGCCCTCACCGCAGAACCCAAGCTATTGGTGCTGGATGAACCGGAATCCAACCTGGACTTTAAAAATCAACTGGTGATTTTGGAAACCATCTACCGCCTGGCAAAAGAAAAACAGATTTCCACGATTGTCAATACCCATTACCCGGCCCATGCACTCAAGCTCTCGGATAAAGCTTTGTTGTTAAGCCGGGGGGAAGCGGCTCAATATGGCCCCACACCGGAAATTATTGACGAGGAGAATATGCGCCGTGCATTTGGGGTCAATGTTTCGATCCATGATTTTATGGCGGAAGGGATGGCGCATCAAACAGTTGTCCCGCTATCCATTGTAAAAGAGTAAAAACGGCGCCTTCAACAGAAGAAAGGAACAGTCTCAAGCCGAACCCGTAAGACTGCGGGAGAAAATTAAACGCCCATGCCATCCTTTTGGGATCGCATGGGCGTTTCTTATGGGAGGCGCAGAAGGATTATTCCAATTCAAAGGCCCCGGTATAGAGGCTGTAATATACGCCGTGTTTTTGAATGAGTTCCTCGTGCGTTCCGCGCTCAATGATACGGCCTTGGTCCAGTACCATAATGGCGTCGGAATTGCGGATAGTGGACAGCCGGTGCGCAATGACGAATACCGTCCTGCCCAGCATGAGGTTATCCATGCCCTGCTGTACCAGCTTTTCGGTACGGGTATCAATGGAGGAGGTAGCTTCGTCCAATACCATGACCGGCGGGTCGGCTACCGCGGCGCGCGCAATGGAAATCAACTGCCGCTGCCCCTGCGAAAGGCTGGAGGCATTCTGTGTGAGCATGGTCTGATAGCCGTCCGGCAGGCTATTGATGAAATGGTGAGCATTTGCCAGTTTTGCTGCGGCAATGCATTCTTCGTCGGTGGCATCCAGCCGGCCATACCGGATATTGTCCATAATCGTGCCGGTGAAGAGGTTGACGTCTTGCAGCACAACCCCCAGGGAACGGCGCAAATCGGGTTTGCGGATATTTTGGATAGCAATCCCGTCATACAGGATTTCGCCGTTGTTTAAGTCGTAGAACCGGTTGATCAGGTTGGTAATCGTGGTTTTGCCTGCGCCGGTTGCCCCAACAAAAGCGATTTTCTGTCCGGGGGAGGCATGAAGGTTGATGTTGTGCAGCACCATCTTCTTTTTGGTATAGCCAAAGTCCACGTTCTGGAACAGGATATCGCCTTTCAGCGGGGTGTAGGCAAAGGATCCATCCGGCTGCGACTGTTTCCAAGCCCAGTTGGAAGCCATGTCGTTGCTTTCTTCCAGCTTATCTTCATGGTTGTACTTCACACGGGCCAGGGTAACGGTACCGCCGTCCTGTTCGGGTTTTTCGTCGATCAGGTCGAAAATCCGTTCGGCGCCGGCGAGGGCCATCGCGATCATGCTGATCTGCTCCGAGATCTGGGCAACCGGTGTGTTAAAGGTTTTGGACAGGTTCAAAAAGGCGATAATTACGCCCACCGTAATGGAGCCGCCGATGCCGCTGAGCGCCAGCAGCCCGCCGATAAAGGCGATGAGTACATACTGCAGGTTGCCAAGCTGCATGACAACAGGCATGAGGATATTGGCAAACCGGTTGGCATTTGTCGCATCGTGGCACAGTTCCTCATTGTTTTTGTCAAACTGCTCCTTGGTTTCGTCTTCGTGGCAGAATACCTTGATGACCTTCTGCCCGTTGACCATTTCTTCAATATAGCCCGTCATTTTGCCCAGGCTTTCCTGCTGTTCAATAAAATACTTGGAACTGGCGCCGCCCACCAGCTTTGTAGCTACCACCATGCCGGCAGAAATAATGAGCACCAAAATGGTCAGCGGGACATTGCTGATAAACATAGCCACAAAGATCGCTATAATGGTGATAATGGCGGAGATAAGCTGCGGGATCGACTGGCCGATAAACTGCCGCAGGGTGTCGGTATCGTTGGTATAGTGGCTCATGACATCGCCGTGGGTATGGGTATCAAAATATCCAATCGGGAGCTTCTGCATGTGGATAAACATGTCGTCGCGGATTTTTTTCAGCGTGCTTTGGGAGATTTTTGCCATCAGGCGGGTATACACGAAGGAAGCGAGAACACCTGCCAGATAAATGGCTCCCATAATGCAGATGGCGGAGAGCAGCCCGTCAAAGGAAGGGGATTGCTGCTGCAGAAGCGGGGTGATGAAGTCGTCGATCAGCATCTCAAGGAACAGGGAGCCGATAACAGTGACACAAGCGCTGGCGAGGATGCAGATCATGACGATGGTGAACAGGCCCTTGTGGTGCCCGATGATGTAGCCCAGCAGGCGTTTCCATACGCGCAGGGTGTTTTTTGCTTTTTTCATGCGTTATCCTCTCCTTTCGTTTGTGACTCGTAGATTTCCTTATAAATCGCATTGGTTTGCAGCAGCTCCTCGTGGGTGCCGCAGCCGTTGATCTTCCCGGCGTCCATCACGATGATACAGTCCGCATCTTCCACGGAGGAAATCCGCTGCGCGATGATAATCTTGGTCGTGTGCGGGATCTTTTCGCGGAAGGCTTTCCGGATTTTTGCATCGGTTTTGGTGTCGACAGCGCTGGTAGAATCGTCCAAAATGAGAATTTTCGGGTGCTTTAACAGGGCCCTGGCGATACAGAGACGCTGCTTCTGCCCGCCGGAAACGTTTGTACCGCCCTGCTCGATGTAGGTATCGTATTTATCCGGGAAAGTCTCGATAAAGGGGGCGGCCTGCGCCAGCTCGCAGGCGTGGATCAGCTCTTCGTCCGAGGCGTCCTTGTTGCCCCAGCGCAGGTTTTCCTTGATGGTCCCGGAGAACAATTCGTTTTTCTGCAGCACCACGGCCACTTCGTTACGCAGGGTAAACAGGTCGTAGTCCTTTACATCCACCCCGCCGACGGTCACTTTGCCCTCGGTCACATCATACAGGCGGGGGATCAGATGGGCCAGCGAGCTTCTGCCGCTTCCCGTCGCACCGACAATGCCCAGCGTAGAGCCGGAAGGGATGTGCAGGTTGATATTTTTCAGGAATTCCTTGTCCTGTTCCCCGGTATAGCTGAAGCTGACGTTTTCAAACCGGATTTCCCCGTTTTTCATCTCATACACGGGGTTCGGGCCGTTTTTGAGGGTGCTTTCTTCGGTGAGGATTTCCACAATACGCCGGGACGAAGGCAGGGCCAGGTTGATCATAAAGAATACGACAGCCAGCATCAGCAGCGCCGTGAGGATGTTCACCGCGTACGCAATCAGGCTGGAAAGCTCGCCGGTGGTCAGCTCGGTAGAACCGCTCGAAATGATGGTTGTCCCGCCGAACCAGCACAGTAGGATAATGCAGGCATACATGACGAATTGCATCAAAGGGGTAATGAACGCCAGGATCCCCTCGGCTTTGTAGAAGTTTTTAAAGATCTTTTGGGATACTTTGCTGAATTTGTCTTCTTCAAAATCTTCCCGCACAAAGGATTTTACCACGCGGATGCCCACGAGGTTTTCCTGCACAACGCTGTTCAATTTATCGTAAGTGCGGAACACCTTGCCAAAATAGGGGAAGGCGACCCGGATCAGGAGGAACAGCCCCACCCCCAATACCGGCACGGCGGCCGCAAAAATGAGGGTCAGCGTGACATGGATAGAAAAAGACATGACCAAAGAGAAAATGAGCATAATCGGCGAACGCACGGCGATTACAAGAAGAAACAGGTAGGCCAGCTGCACGTTGGTGATGTCGGTGGTAAGACGGGTGACGATACTGGCGGTGGAAAACTTGTCGATATTGGCAAAGGAATATTCCTGGATTTTATAGAACATATCCTTGCGCAAATTTTTGGCAAGCCCTGCGGAAGCCCTTGCGCTGAACTCCCCGGCCAATACCCCGAACAGGACGGCAAGAAGCACGATTACCACCAGGATGCTTCCCAGCGTCACAATGGTTTGGGTATTCTGCCCGTTGATCCCCTCGTCTATCAAATGCGCCATGAGCGTGGGGACAAAAATCTCCATAATCACTTCCAGGGCAATAAATACGACAGAGAGGATGGAAGCAGCTTTGTACTCCCGGACAGAACGCATCAATGTTCGAATCATGAAAAAAGAACCTCCTTTTCAGGGAAATGAAAATACCTGTAAACCTTTCTATTTCCCTCTTTTATTGTAAAATTTTGAAAGAAGACTATTACGCATTTTAACACAATCTATCAGAAAAGAGAATTTCAAAAAATGCAATGTCATTAGAGAATATCTAATATTGTGTTGAAACAAAATTTCACTTGTGCTATACTGGTTTGAAAAAAGGGGGGAACGTATGAATACCCAGCAATTGCTTTGCTTTATCTGCGTGGCAGAGAAGCTCAATTTTACCAAAGCGGCAGAGGAACTGTATTTATCTACGCCAACGGTGACGCACCACATCAAAAAGCTGGAGGAAGAGCTGGGAGCCAAGCTGTTTATCCGTACGTCCAAGATGGTACGGCTCACCGAGGCCGGTGGAACGTTTTACAGCGACGCCAAGGATATTTTAATGAAAATGGAGATCTCCCAGAAGCGTGCACAGCGGATTGCGGTGCAGGAGCTTTCCTTTATCCGCATCGGCTGTTCCAGCTATGCGGAGCTGGAACTGCTCTCTCCGGTGTTATCTGATTTGCAGCAGGACTATCCCCAGGTACACCCGCAGATTTTTTTAGAGGATTATTTTTATCTGCAAAACCTGTTTTATAACGACCAGGTAGATGTTTTGTTCGCAACCAAGGACATGATCAAAGGGGTAGACGACTGCATATTTAAAAAGATCAAGGACGCCCCACTTTGTGCTGTTTTGCCGGATGGCTCCCCGTTAAGCCAATGCCAAAGCCTGATGTTTGACGACTTAAAAGAAAGCTGCCTGATCAATGTGTTCCCCAAGTTCATCCCTTTCTTCCAGTACAATTACCCTTTGCAGGAGAGGATGGAGATGCATTCGCAAACCAGCCTGCATATGGTGTGTGAAAACGATCAGGTGGGCATTCTGCTGGCGCAGAGCGGCTACGGGGTGGCAATTATGCCGGAATTCTGCATCCCTTGGGACGTAAAGGGGGTAGCGGTTGTTCCCATAGCGGAAAAAAGAGAGGACATGGAGTACGGCTTGGCCTACAAGAAAAAGTCCAAAGAGAAGTATATCCGGTATTTTGTGGAAAAATTTTTGCAGATGCATTCTGCAAATCGAGCGAGGGGATAGGGGAATCCGCTTGCCGGGCATAATAAAAAGCACAGGAAAATCCTGTGCTTTTTATTTGGCGGAGAGGACGTGACTCGAACACGCAATGCCTTGCGACACACCACATTTCCAATGTGGCTCCTTACCAATTAGAATACCTCTCCCTATCAAAAACAAGCTGCCTTCTGGCAACGTTTGTAATTATAGCAGATAGGGAAAAAAATTGCAAGGGTTTTTTGCAAAAAAATTCAAAAAATTTGTTTGTTGGTTTTATAGGTCCATGGTTTAAAGGATAGAGCTGCCTATTTAAAGGTTTCAGAATTTTACCATTTATACAGTTTTAAAATTGGTAATTTGTTGAACATAACGTTGAAAAATTTTTAATTTTGTGTTATACTGAAATAAATAAAAAAGAAGGAGGAATTTAAGTTATGAAAGGGAAAAGAAACCGGAAAGTATTGGCGATTGCTGTGGCTGCCATTGCAGCGGTGCTTGCTTTGTGCCTGACGTTGGGCTTTACTGTCCCGGTAAAAACGATGGACATCCTGGTTTTCCAGAACACGGAGGATTCCGTCACCCTGATTGTGAGCAACCATACGCCTACCCAGGAGGATTCCCTGGGCCTGCAAGTGGACGGGGGCGTAGTCGCACAGGAAATTTTTACCGAGTATCTCCCCAGGGAGCTTGGCGAGGCGGAGCCGGAGAATGCGCTCGCTGCCTATGAGGTCACGACCAGCGACGGTACCTATATTGATACCAACCGCATCTTCCAGGACTACGGGCAGTATATCGTCACGGTTTCCGCGCCTTTGTTTGGCGGCGACTACACCATCTTCTATGATACAGTGGATCTGAAGGATGCCTCCGGCAATACCTTCCCGTACAAGGTTATTGTGAAGGGGAACGGGGAATCCCAGATTGGACCCGTTGTGCCTTTATATGAACAGTAAATAACGTGGTGTCCTGATAAGACAAGAAAAAGTTGAGATGTATTGGCGGCCGGTACCCGGAAGAGGGGCGCCGGCCGCTGATTTTTTTATTGTGTTTTTCCCCCGGCTGGTATACAATAAAAAGGAATATCGTATCAAACTCGGAGGAGGAATCGTTTTGAATCAAGTGGAATTGGCGGCGTTTTACCAGGACGCCGCAGGATGGGAAGGGAAAGAAGTTACTATTGCAGGATGGGCAAAAAGCATCCGTTCTTCTAAGTCCGTGGGGTTCCTGGATTTGTATGACGGCAGTTGTTTTCCCAGCCTGCAAGTGGTGCTGGAGGAGAGCCAAACCGAGGGGTTTGCCGAGGCAGTCCGCCAGAATGTGGGCGCGTCCTTCGAGGTGCGGGGCGCGCTCGTCCTGACGCCCGGGGCAAAACAGCCGTTTGAGTTCCATGCCATGGGAGTACGGGTGCTGGGGCCTTCCGCGTCCGATTACCCGCTGCAGAAGAAGCGGCATACCGTCGAATATCTGCGCTCCATTTCGCATTTGCGCCCAAGGACCAATTTATTCCGGGCGATCAACCGGGTGCGTTCCACGGCGGCCCAGGCGGTACACCGCTTTTTTGAAGAAGAAGGGTTCCAGTATATCCATACCCCCATCCTCACCACCAACGACTGCGAAGGTGCGGGGGAAATGTTCCGGGTGACAACGCTGGATTTGAATAACCCGCCGCGCCTGCCGGATGGAGCTGTAGATTTTTCCCAGGATTTTTTTGGACAAACCGCATCCCTTACCGTTTCGGGCCAGCTTGAAGCGGAATGCCTGGCTATGGCTTTGGGGAAAGTCTATACTTTTGGCCCGACATTCCGGGCGGAAAATTCCCATACCCAGCGGCATGCGGCGGAATTCTGGATGATTGAGCCGGAATTTGCGTTTGCCGATCTGGAGGACGATATGCAGCTTGCTGAGCGGATGCTCCGGTTTGTGGTGAAGCGGGTGATGGAAACCTGCGCGCCGGAGATGGCGTTTTTTGACCAGTATGTGGAAACCGGTCTGCTTTCCCGGCTGAATGCCCTGTGCAGCGCGGAGTTTGCCCGGGTTTCCTATACGGAAGCCATCCGGATTTTGCAGGATAGCGGCCAGGACTTTGCTTTCCCGGTACATTGGGGCATAGATTTGCAGACGGAACATGAACGCTATCTGACGGAGCAGGTATTCCAAAAACCGGTGTTTGTTACCGATTATCCAAAAGAAGAAAAGGCATTTTACATGCGCCTGAATGCGGACGGAAAAACGGTAGCGGCTATGGATTTGCTGGTTCCCGGGGTAGGGGAGCTGATTGGCGGCAGCCAGAGGGAAGAACGGCTTGACGTACTGGAAACCCGTATGAGGGAACTCGGGATGGATGTGGATGCCTATGCATGGTATCTGGATCTGCGCCGTTATGGGACGGTTTGCCACGCGGGGTTCGGCTTGGGGTTTGAACGGCTGATCATGTACCTCACGGGGGTATCCAATATCCGAGACGTATTGCCGTTCCCCCGTACGCCGGGTTCCATTGGTTTTTAAGCCGCCGGTATGAACCGGGTGATTCGTTCCCTGCGGCGAGGGTACTGTCTGTAGGCTGGCGCAGCGGCGGATTATGGCCCAGGAAATCTGCAAAACCGATGTGCCGGAGATAGAAGCGGAGTACAAATGCTGCACCTATCCGGGGGTGCAGAAATATGATGTGGAATATGAAAGTGTGGTGCAGGCTGCCCGGCAAACGGGAATTTCCTTACCAGAAATTTGCTGCCGGATAGAAGGAAAATTAGCAAAAATGCAGGAAGTGTAAAAAGTACTTGCAAATTTCCTTGCAATCGGCCGGGAAATATAGTAAAATAGGGGGAGGTTTTTAAATATAGAAGGGTTTTTATTGCAATCTGAAAGAATCAAAGAGGAGAGATGCCCAATGACCAAGCCTTACACTTCGATGACCATGGCTGAACTGGCCGTAATACGCAACGAGCTTAATAAGCAGTATGAGGAGTTCCAGGAATTGGAACTGAGCCTCAATATGTCCCGCGGGAAGCCTTCACCGGAGCAGCTGGATCTTTCCCGCGGGATGCTGGATATTCTCGGTGCGGAAAGCGACTTGATCTGTGCCGATGGGGAAGATTGCCGGAATTATGGAGTTTTGGAAGGGATTCCGGAAATGCGGCAGTTTTTTGCAGATCTGCTTGGGGTAGAAGCGGGTCAGGTTATTGTGGGGGGCAACTCCAGCCTGAATATGATGTTTGATATGATGGCCAGTGCGATGCACGACGGTTTCCCCGGCTATACTCCTTGGGGAAAAGAGGAAGAAAAACCACAGTTTCTGTGTCCGGTGCCCGGTTATGACCGTCATTTTTCCGTGACGGAGTATTTTGGTATCGAAATGGTACTGGTCCCCATGACGCCGGAGGGACCCCATATGGATATTGTGGAGTCTATGGCAACCCTGCACCGCCGGATTAAGGGGATCTGGTGTATACCAAAATACTGCAATCCCCAGGGGATCACCTATTCCGATGCGGTCGTGCAGCGTTTGGCTTCGATGAAGCCCGCCGCGCCGGATTTTAAGATTTTTTGGGATAATGCCTACTGTGTACACGAGCTTACCGACACTCCCGATACCCTTCTGAATATTATGGAGGAATGCCGGAAGTACGGCCATGAAGACCGTCCTGTACAGTTTTGTTCCACTTCCAAGATTACCTTTGCCGGCAGCGGGGTAGCGGCTATGGCGGGCAGTGAAAATACCCTGAAAAACTTCCGCCGCCGGTTGTCGTTCCAGACCATTGGCCCCGATAAGGTCAACCAGCTGCGGCATCTCCGTTTTCTGAAGGATATGGATGGGGTCAAGGCCCATATGGAAAAGCATCGCCAGATTTTGGCGCCCAAATTTGCCGTGGTTATGCGCTTTTTGGAGGAAGAACTGACCGGTACGGGGGCAGCATCCTGGATTACGCCGAAGGGTGGATACTTTGTCAGTGTAGACGTGATGGAAGGCTGTGCGAAACGGGTAGTGGAACTGTGTGAGCAGGCCGGCGTCACCTTGACCCATGCGGGCGCCACCTATCCGTATGGGCAGGATCCGAAGGATTCCAATATCCGGCTGGCGCCTTCCTTCCCTCCGGTAGAGGAGCTGGAGCAGGCGATGCAGCTGTTTTGCATCTGTGTGAAGCTGGCGGCAGTGGAGCGCATGATGGATTATTAAGAGGAGGATGGAAGATGGAACAAACGTTTTCGACAAAAGGGATTTGCCCCTCCCAGATTGTGGTGCAGGTGGAAGGGGATACGGTGCAAAAGGTACAGTTCTGCGGCGGCTGCAACGGGAACGGAAAAGGGATTGCCGCATTGGTGCAGGGGATGAAAATTGATGAAGTAATCCGGCGCTGCGAGGGGATTACCTGCGGGCACAAACCGACCTCCTGTCCTGCCCAGCTTGCGGAATGCCTCAAGCAAATGAAATAAAGAAAAACGACAGCTTACACAAAGCTGTCGTTTTTTTATACTGTACAGATTACCGAGGGGCCCGTTCGGTTTCCAGTGCGGCTTCGATCTTGCGGTATAGATCCGGGTAGCACTTTTTCAGACTCAGGGGACGGTAGTTGGCTTTGTCTACCCATCCCAGAATGGTTTTTCCAATATTGGCAGGGGTATCCTCGTCGTTGCGGTATACCTCGTAGATAATCTCGATTTTTGCCGGGGTCAGTTTGGAGAAATAGGCTTCCACCCGGATTCGGTCTTCAAACTTGCACGGGCGGATATATCGGCCCGTCAGCTCCGTCAGCGGGGTCATCAGCCCCATTTCCTCCATCGCGCCGTAGGACATGCCCGTGGCTTCTTTGATGAGTTCCGTGCGGGCTGCCTCATACCATAAAGGATATACCCCATGGTGGATAACCCCCATTTGATCGGTTTCGCCATACCGGGCGACAAGTTCCACTTTTGTAACCATGGTTTTTTTCTCCTATCGTATGTATTTTCCCCGGCGCCGGTTAAATGCGGCATTGCAGTTCAAACGGTTCGGGGTAGTCTTTGCCAAACGTTTCCACCGTGACTTTTTCCATGATCTGCGGCTCCAGAGGGCGGTCCTCCACGTCCCGCCGGACATTCGCGATGCGGACGGCTTCTTCGAGCCCTTGCGTGACCTTCCCAAAGGCGGCGTATTTGCCGTCGAGATGGGGAGCGTCATCCACCATGATGAAAAACTGGGAACCCGCACTGTTGGGATCCGCAGAACGGGCCATGGACAGCACGCCGGCTGTATGGTTGAGAGGATTGGGGATACCGTTTGCGAAGAATTCCCCTTCAATGGTGTGGCCAGGGCCGCCGGTGCCGGTACCCTCGGGATCGCCGCCCTGGATCATAAAACCGGGGATGACCCGGTGGAAGGTCAGGCCGTCATAAAACCCTTTTTGGATGAGATAGATAAAATTGTTGACGGTGTTGGGGGCAATATCGGGATACAACTCCGCCTGGATAGTGCCGTGGTTGGTTTGGATAGTGACGATGGGATTGCTCATAGCCCTCTCTCCTTTTCCATAATGATTCTTTCTATTATAATATAAAACCGGAAAATCTGCAAGGGAGAGACAAATAAAATTTTCCGCAGATTTTATCCTTCAAATTCTGGAAAAATGTCTTATCTTTTTGTAGGAAGTGTGATATAATACAAGGCAAAGAAACAAGTCTTGGAAGGGGGGATCCCATGGAGGGATGCCGGATGGTTTCGTGGAATGTCAACGGCCTGCGCGCTTGTCTGGGCAAAGGGTTTTTGGACTTTTTCCGGGAAGTGGATGCGGATGTTTTCTGCCTGCAGGAGACGAAAATGCAGCCGGGGCAGGCGGAGGTGGATTTGCCCGGCTATTTCCAGTATTGGAACAGTGCGGAGAAAAAGGGGTATTCCGGCACGGCGGTTTTCACCAAGGTGGAACCGCTCTCCGTGAAGTATGATATTGGCAAGCCGGAGCATACAGGGGAAGGCCGTGTGATTACGCTGGAGTTTCCAGAGGTATATCTGGTGAATGTATACACACCCAATTCCCAGAGGGAGCTGGCCCGTCTGGACTACCGGATGGCGTGGGAAGATGATTTCCGTGCCTACCTGCAAGGGCTGGATCGGGAAAAGCCGGTGATTGTCTGCGGGGATCTCAATGTAGCCCACCGGGAAATCGATTTGAAAAACCCCAAGACCAACCAGAAAAATGCCGGGTTCACCCCGCAGGAGAGGGAAAAATTTTCTGCTCTGCTGGAAGCCGGCTTTGTAGACAGCTTCCGGGCGCTGTATCCGGAGGAAACCGGGCGGTATACCTGGTGGTCCTACCAGTTTAAAGCCCGGCAGAACAATGCCGGATGGCGGATCGATTATTTTTTGTTTTCCCAGCGGCTGCTCCCGTTTTTACAGGACAGCAAAATTTATTCTGAAGTCCTGGGCAGCGATCACTGCCCGGTGGGTCTCATCTGGAAAGAAACCTGGCCAGGATGGAAAAAGTAAAGGAGGAAAGGGTATGGATCCGGATTTTACAACGGAAGAACTCAAGTATTTGACGCTGCTCTCGGAGCAGTACCCGACGGAGCAGGATGTCTGCACCGAGATTATCAATTTGAAAGCCATTTTGAATTTGCCTAAGGGTACGGAACATTTTATGAGCGATCTGCATGGGGAATATGCGGCCTTTACCCATATCCTGAACAACTGCTCCGGGGTGATCCGCGAAAAGGTGGATCTCCTGTTTGGCGACCGCCTCCCGGAAGCACAGCGCTCGGAAATCTGCACGCTGATCTATTACCCCGAACGCAAGCTCAAACTGGTGAAGCAGGCCGGTGGGGATTTGGATGAATGGTACCGGATTACGTTGCTCCAGCTCATCGAGATTGCCCAGCTGGTATCGTCTAAATATACCCGATCCAAAGTGCGCAAGGCAATGCCGGAGGATTTCCGGTATATTATGGATGAACTGCTGCACAATGAGGGCAGAGAAGACGATAACCAGAGGCACTACCACAATCAAATCCTGGATACGATTATCAGCATTCAAAACGCCGGGGAATTCATTATTGCGTTGACGGTGCTGATCAAACGTCTGGCAGTCGATCGCCTGCACATTGTAGGGGATATTTTCGACCGGGGGCCAAGGCCCGACAGTATTATGGATATGCTCATGCGCCACCACTCGGTGGATATCCAGTGGGGCAATCACGATATTTTGTGGATGGGAGCCGCCGCCGGGAGTGAAGCCTGTATGGCCACAGTGGTAAAAAACAGCGTCAACCACCGATGCCTGGATATGCTGGAAAGCGGGTATGGCATCAGCCTGCGCCCGCTCACGCTATTTGCAAGGGATGTGTATACGGAGTGTCCCACTGTCCACGAGGCGGTGCATAAAGCGATCGCAGTCATCCTGTTCAAGCTGGAAGGGCAGGTGATCCGCCGGCACCCCGAGTACGATATGGATGGCCGCCTGCTGCTGGATAAAATCCAGTGGAAGGAAAAAACCGTGCAGTCGGGCGGGGAGATCTATCCGCTCAAAACGATCCAGTTCCCTACCATCGATCCCGCGGATCCATATGCCCTCAGTCCACAAGAGCGGGAAATTATGGATGGTCTGGCAGAATGCTTCCGGCAAAGCGTCCGCCTGCACGAGCACGTCTCTTTTTTGTATGCGGTGGGCAACCTTTATAAATGCTTCAATCAGAACCTGCTGTTCCATGGGTGCATCCCCATGAACGAGGATGGAAGTTTCACAAAGGTGAAGGTAGGGGGCGAATGGGTAAGTGGCAAGGCCTTGATGGATGCCTTTGAAAAAGTAGCCCGCCAAGCTTATTTCAGCCGCAATGAAGAAGGCCATCAGGAATACTGCGACGCTATGTACTATTTGTGGTGCGGGAGGAATTCCCCGTTGTTTGGGAAGGAGCGGATCACCACCTTTGAGCGGATGTTTGTGGAAGATAAGGCTGCCCATGCAGAACCGAAAAACCCGTATTATACTCTATATAAGGAAAAGGAAACCTGTGAAAAAATCCTGCGGGAATTTGGCCTGACCACGGAATTTTCCCACATTATCAACGGGCATGTACCGGTAAAGGTTGGCAAAGGGGAGAGCCCGATCAAAGCGGGAGGGAAGCTCATTGTCATCGACGGCGGTTTCTGCCGGGCGTATCAGAAAACGACCGGGATTGCCGGCTATACCTTGATTTACAATTCCCGGGGAATGCGGATTGTTTCCCACCAGCCGTTCCAGGGGCTGGAGTCCGCTCTGGAGGACAATATCGATATTGAATCCCACTCGGAACTGTTTGAAACCGAGGTATCCCGCGTGATGGTCATGGATACAGACATCGGCAATGAACTGAGCGACCGGGTGTATGATCTTTCCCGATTGCTGGCAGCGTACCGCGGCGGGCTGCTGGCCCCTCACAGCAAAAATGGATAAAAACGAACCCCGTCCCCGGATAATCTGGGATGGGGCTTTTTCATTTTTACTTTTCTGTTTGTTTCCATGATAGAGACGGGGGCAATACGCTATTTTATCACGGCTTTCCATTGCCCATTGTCCACAACATATTGAAATTCGGTTAATCGGTCGTCGAGCATTACCTGCACCAATTTGTGGAAATCCTCCGCTAAATGGACATCGGATAAGGCTTCCTTGCTTACCCAATACATTTCCCCTTCATCAGAAGAAACCACTTCCCCGGTAAATTGACTTGCGCGGAACAGGAATACGATATACCGCCCGTTTTGTATGGGGAATTGTTTTACTCCGCATAACTGAGGGTTTTGAATGGTTAAACCGGTTTCTTCTTTCATTTCCCGAATCACGGCATCTACAATAGATTCCCCTTTTTCTACATGCCCTCCCGGTAAAGTCAGGCCGTCCCAATCTTTTTTTGCCCGATCCTGCAATAAGTACTGACTTTCTTTTTGTATTAAACACAGTACGGTCAATTCTACATTTTCTGTACGATCCATTTTTGGATTGGACCCTTTTATAAGCTTCTGGTTTTTACACATAGGAGTTTTGCAGGATTAGCCCATATTTATCGCGGAAGCTTTTGGTAGCAATCAGGATAATATCGACAATCACACCGATTCCCAAAAGCCCACCGGTAAACAGATACAGGATACCCGTGCCGACTTTTCCGACATAAAACCGGTGGATCCCCAGACCGCCTAGGAAAATGCACAAAAGCAGGGCGACCAGCCAGTCCTTTGTACTGACGGCGACATAAGGGACAGCCGGAGAAGGAGAATAAGGCGGTTGTGCATACGGTGGTTGGGCGTAGGGCGGCTGTCCGTAAGGAGGGGGAGGGGATTGCTGCGTGGTATATTGTTGTGCAGCAGCCCCGCATTTTGGGCAGAAATTCCCTTCATATTCGTTTCCGCAACGAGAGCATTTCATAAAATTACCTTTTCCTTTCTTCATAGACAAAAATGTACCAATTCTTATAGCTTAGTATAGCATTTTTTCTGAAAAAAAGCAATCATCGGATAAAAACAGACTGTCTGGCCCATATTAAGAAAAAAGCTTTGGAGGAGGACAGTCCATGGAGCCCGACGTATACCGGAACGACCCGCAGCTGCGCGAATATTTTTTCTCGCTTCCCTATTGTGTACAGCAGACCTTGCTGGGGGCCGGCGGTGAGATTGCCACACTTGGCGAGCTGATGCAAATCGGGGAACATCTGAAAAAACAGATGGATGCCAAGGATTCCCCGGGATAAGGAGGAAAATCCGTCTATTTCCATCGTATGTTCCCCGCGTCGGTTTGCCCCCCTGGGAGGCACAGCAACGACAGGGAAAACGGAGCGGGGTTTCCTGAAAGAAAAAAGAGAGCGGTTTTTCCAAAAAGAGGAACCGCTCTCTTGTTTATTTTTCCCCTTGTGCTGCCGGGAGCACTTCACTTTGGTTTTCCTGGCGGAATTCCAAACTGGAGCAATCGCTGGTCACGTCAAAGAGGGGATCTTCTTCCCGGTAAAACTGATACCGCATGGTGCAGCAAGGGCTGCTGTGTACCGTCCGTTCGATCCCTTCTTTGTTTTGCACCTGGACTTCTTTTGGCGTGCAGGAGGACAAAAGGGTAGCTTGTAAAAAATATTTCCCCTGCTGGATCATGCATTCCCCCTCGGTGCATTTCAGGATCTGCGCCCCTCGATGGGTAGCCAGGCGGTACTGCCGCCCGCCATACGAAACACAGCATATACCGCCTTGCCAGTGCAGGCTGCCCAGCGAAACCTGTTCAATAGAGACCATCAAGCAGCTGGGACCGGGAGCAAATCCACCGCACTGCGTCCAGAAGTAGGAGCGCGGAAAGGAAGAGCCCCAGAGCTTTTCCACATACCCTATCCCGTCCCGGAAGTTTACAAGGGTCCCGTTCATTTCCACCATACCGTGAAGGGCATGGTAAATACTCACCATACTTCTCTTATATTCTGTGAATGGCACCACGCGGAACGATCCGCGCAAAGGGGCTTTTATGGGAGCAAAACCGGTATAGCGGAGCGTACCGCAAAGGGAAAAATCCCCGTTTTTCAGATGGATCGAAATCCCTTTTTCGGAAAAGATGTTATTCCCGATTTCCACATACATGCGGTCCTTTCGGGAGCGGTACTGGGAGGGGGGAAATAAAAATTCCCTGGTTTGCCCCGCAAATGACGCCCGAATAAATGCCGTCTGCCTGCCGTCCGCATCAATCCGGAACCCTGGGATCACAAGCAGGGTCTGCCCATCTGCCTGATGTTTAAAATACCAGCTTTCCGTGTACGATTTCCCGAGCTTTCCCTTTTCCTTTTTTTGCAGATATTTCTCATATTCCATATGCAGTCCCCTTTCTTTACGGTACGCAATGTTTGCCAGTAAAAGAAGGGTTCCCAAAAATAGGAAGGTTCATACGTCTGTGAAGAAAAACCGCACGGAATCCTTACCATTTGGTACGGGTTTCCATCAATTTCCCCACGATGTGGACTTCATTGAGTTCTTCCCCGGAGAGGATCAGCGGGGGGTATTGGGGGTTAAATGCCTGAAGCACCAGATTCCCCTTTTGCTTCAGGACGCGCTTTAAGGTGCCTTCCTCTCCGGGAAGGATTACCGCCCCGATTTCCCCGTTTTCCAAGTCGGGCTGCAGGCGGATGAGGGCGAGATCCCCGTCGTGGATACGGGGTTCCATGCTGTCGCCTTTGACTTTGAGCCAGATATATTCTTCCGGGTGACGTACATTGGCATACTCGACACCGTCGGTTTCTTCAAAGGCCATTCCTCCGTACCCGCAGCGGATGCTGCCAATGACCCGCACCGGAGTACCCGGTTCATAATGCAGAAAGGGCTCTGCCAGAGGGGGTAGGGGTTCGCGTTCCTTTGGGCTGTCGTATCCTCCAAGCCAGGGGGTAGAAACATCCAGGATCTTAGCCAAACGGTCGAGGACGTCGGATTTTGGCATAAAGCTTCCCTTTACATATTGGCACATAGCGCTTTTTTTGATGTCGGCGGCCTGGCATAGATCCGTTTGACGCATCCCTCGAAAAGCCATTGCTTCCCGCAGCCGGGCGACGAATTTTTCTTTTTGGCTGGCCATATCCCTGTTTCCTTTCTGGGGAGGAATTTCTTAAAATTTAGTTACAGTGTACCACATGAGTTTAGAAAAGTCAAATTATTTTTTGATCCTTGACTTTACTTTCAAGATTTAGTACAATAAGTTTACAAAAACAAAATATTTTTCTCGGGAATGAGGAAGGGAAAGAGGATATCCTTCCTTTTTTGTTCTCAAAAAGTTTAGAAAAAAGATACTTCATAGGAGGATGATGGATGAAGAAGTCGAATTTATGCCTGGATGTTTTTACGGAAAACCTTGCCGGGATGCAGGCCTGGCAAGAAGAACAGCGCGAACTTTTACAAGAAGGCAAACCGCAGCACCAGGAAATGCTGCGGGTGCTGCGGCGGGCTTTGCAAGAGGAATTAACGCCGCGGCAGCAGGAGTGCGTGCGCCTGTATTATTTTGAGGGGATGACCATGCAGCAGGCGTCACGCTTCCTGGGGATTGGCACGCCGGCAGTATCCAAGCATTTGAAGAAGGCCCGGCGCCGGTTGGGCCGCGTGATGAGCTATGCATTTGAACGCCTGGCCAGTTAAGAACGGAACCGGATTTACAAAAAAAGACGGGGAGCCGTTTGCACGCTTCCCGTCTGGACAAAACGGATCAGCCACCCAAGGTGACATCCTGTTTGTCATACCATTGTAAAGCCTCGTCGAAATCTTGCATTTGGAAATCCGGCCACAACCTGTCCACTACATAGAAATCCGCATATACGGATTGTACGGGCAGGAACCCCGATAAGCGGCGCATCCCGCCCCACCGGATGATCAGATCGATGCGGGAGATGTCGCAGGATTTTAAGCTCTCCATGGTTTTTTTACGGCTGCCACCGGTATGCCCCAGATCCGCGAGATCCCATTCCCACCCGTAATTGGCAAGAAGGTTGACTTTGATCCCGCCGCCGTGAAGATCCGTCCGGGTGGTATACGGTTTTAAGGAGGGGGGGAACATGGGGGAATCCTGGTTGCCGAGTACCAGGAGGGAAACTTTTTCCGAACGCAGAAGGAGGTTTACCGCTTCGACGCAGGCATTGGAAAACGCCTCTACCTGGGCGGAGGGCCGCTTGCAGTTGTCGGTGGTAAATCCATAAAACGTGATCTCCTTTACCCCATACCGGCTGGCTTGCCGGACCAGTTCCAGGGCCGGAGCCAGGCCGTAGGTATAGCCTTCCTGTTTTTCTTTTCCAGCATTTTGTGCCCAGCGGCGGTTTCCGTCCGGGATAATGCCGATATGAGCCGGGATTCTGATACTACCACTTCCTCTTTTGTTCTTTCTACTGCTATTTTAACACATTCTGAAAGAAAATGGTATTGGTTTTTGAGGAAATTTTCAGAAAATTTTTATACAGAAAATGCAAAAAACCCTTGATTTTTTGAAAAAATTGTTCCATAATAAAAATAAGCGAGTCCAAAAGACGGTTGTTTTTTTATGTAAAAAAGAGCATCTTTGGCAAAAGATAACGCAACTTACAGAAAGTGTTAATAAAAATCACAGTGAATATTTGGATATTTTTGGTGAAATACATGGATTTGTAAGGCGGATATAGTAACAGGATGAGGATCCCTGTTAAGGAAAGAATATACAGCAATGGCTGGATGTGTGGAAATTTATCATGCGATAGAAAGTGGTTCAGGTTGTAGGTAAAGAAGAAGCCGCAAAAGTATCAAACCATTGCCACAGCCCTCAAATATTTGTATGATACCAAGTACGGTTCCGTTTATTTTCGAGGGACATCCATAAGGCTGTTGTTTTGGAATATAACCTGAAAACAGAAAAGGAGGGGTTATCATGAAACGATTGTTTTTCCGGCGTATTGCAGCGTTTTGCTGTGCGGCGGTGATGCTGGTTTCTTTGGCGGCGTGTTCCGGCGTGGATGAACAGGTGCTCCAGAAGCTCAATACCGCAGCGGCGGATCCTTACCGCCTGAGGGAAAACCATATGTGGTTTTCCAGCGATTGGACGGTGACATTTACCCGGGACGGGCAGCAGACCAGCCAGCAAAGCTCTCTTGCCTTCCTGACGCAAGGCGGCCGGGCTCCCGCACAGGAGACGACCGCTTCACAGGAGGGGGCCGTATTTTCTCCTGAAACCCGCATAAAACATACTTTGACAACAGAACAAGGCGGCACAATCACAGAGCAGGAAGAGGTTTCTTTTGTGCTCAACCCACAAGGGTGGACTTCCACCGGCCAAACAGAGGGACAGCCGCAGGAAGGTTCCTGGGATGACGGGCAATATAACCAGTCGGTGGACGAGGCCTTTTCCTATTTGGATATGTCGCTGTTTTTACAGAATTCTTCCGTAGCGGATTACGAGCAGCAGGAGTCGGGAGGGGTTTTGACTTTTTCCGGAAATCTGACGGGGGAAATGATCGATCATATTGTGGAGGACTACCGGCTGAAGGAGCGGTTTTCCCGGTTGGGGATTGAGCTGGGAGAAATGCCGGCGAACTTGCATGTGGCGGTGACAATCACCGTCCGGGAAAACCAGGAAGATGTACAGGTGGATTTGGGAGAATTCGTTTCCGGATGGCTGCAAACGCTGCCGGAATATGAAACCGTCAGCATCCAGGAATGTGTGCTCACCCTGACCCGCCATTATGACGCCGACAATCTGTTAGAAACCAGTTCCAGCCCATTTGCATAACCGTAGATCTGCTGTCTTCCGTTTGGAAGGCGGCTCTTTTTTTCGTGCGGAGAAAATTGCCGTATCAAACCAAAGGAGAGAAATATGCTGTCGCCAGTAATGAAAAAATTTATCCACTATTATAAGCCCTACCGCAAGCTGTTTTTTGCGGATATGGCCTGCGCTACGGTTGTAGCCGCTGTGGACGTATCGTTTCCACAGATTCTGAATTTCCTGACAAAGGGGCTGTTCCGCCAAGGGCCGGAGCAGATCCTCTCGGTGATTGGCCTGGTGGCGGCCGGGCTGATCGCCATGTACCTCGTGAAGCTGGGGTGCGAGTATTTTATTGCCTCGTGGGGGCACATTATGGGCTCCCGTATGGAAAGCGACATGCGCCGGGATCTGTTCCAGAAGATGCAGAGCCTGCCGCTGTCGTACTACGATAAGCACAATACGGGGGAAATGGTGTCCAAGGTGGTATCGGATTTATTTGATATTTGTGAGGTGGCCCATCACGGACCCGAAAACCTGTTCCTTTCCGTTTTAAAAATCAGCGGCTCCTTTGTGCTGCTCCTGTTTATCCACGGCCCTCTGACGCTGATCCTGTTCGGTGTGATGCTTTGTATGATGGTCTACAGCTATTTCCTGAACCGGCGTATCAAGCGCGCATTTTTGGATAACCGCCAGAAGATCGCCGGGATCAACGTAAGCTTACAGGACAGCCTTTCCGGGATCCGCGTGGTGAAATCCTTTGCGGGCGAAGCCCAGGAACAGAAAAAGTTTGACCGCAGCGATGAAGCTTTTTTGCAGTCGAAAAAAACGGCGTACCATACCATAGGGAAGTTCCAGGCGGGCAATTTTTTCATCCAGGGGCTGCTGTACGTTGTTATCCTGACGTTTGGCGGGATCTTCATCGCGCTGGGACAGATGCAGGTGACAGATTTGGCGATCTACGCACTGTACATCAATATTTTCATCAATCCCATCACGCTGCTGGTGAATTTTACCGAGACCTTCCAAAAAGGACTCGCGGGATTTACGCGGTTTGTGGAGGTGCTGGAAACGCCGGTGGAATTGGAAGATAAGCCCGGCGCAGAAGAATTGCATGAGGTGAAGGGGGAAATTGTATATGACCACGTCCGCTTCCGGTATGGGGAGGAAGAAAAGGAAGTGCTAAAGGGTGTCAGCCTGCATGTGCGCCCGGGGGAAACGATCGCGTTTGTCGGGCCTTCGGGCGGAGGGAAAACGACGTTATGTTCCCTGTTGCCCCGGTTCTACGACGTGTGTTCCGGGCGCATCACGGTGGACGGGAAAGATGTGCGTGACGTGACGCAGCAATCGCTGCGCCAGGCGATTGGGATTGTACAGCAGGATGTGTACCTGTTTGCCACCACGTTCCGTGAAAATATTGCGTACGGCAAGCCTGAGGCCACGGAAGAAGAAATCATCGAGGCGGCCAGGAATGCCAACATCCATGATTTTATCATGAGCCTGCCGCAGGGGTACGATACGCCGGTTGGGGAGCGGGGTGTGCGTTTGTCGGGCGGGCAGAAGCAGCGTGTTTCGATTGCCCGTGTTTTCCTGAAGAACCCGCCGATCCTGATTTTGGACGAGGCGACTTCTGCCTTGGACAACGAAAGTGAGAAATATATCCAGCAGGCCCTGGAGCGGCTCACGCAAAACCGCACCACCATCGTCATTGCGCACCGGCTGAGCACCATCCAGCACGCGGACTGTATTTATGTGGTGGGGGACGGGCAAATCCTGGAGCAGGGGACCCACGCGGATCTGCTGGAGAAACAAGGGGTGTACGCCAAGTATTACCGGATGCAGTTTACCCATCCGGCGGAATAAAAACGAAGCGCTGCCGCTCCGTGAAAAACAGGATGGACAGCGCTTCAGCAGTGCTCTGCGATATGATAAATCAGTTTTTCTGTATCCTCCCATCCCAGGCAGGGATCGGTGATCGACTTGCCATACACGCGCTGCGTCCCGATTTTCTGGCAGCCTTCCTCCAGATAGCTTTCGATCATCACGCCTTTGACCAGCGTTTTCAGTTCGGGGTTATACTGGCGGTTATGCAGCACCTCGCCGACAATCCGGATCTGCTCCCGGAACTGCTTGTTGGAATTGGCGTGGTTGGTATCGACAATGACGGCAGGATGTTTCAAATCCAGCTTGCGGTACATTTCCAGCAGGCGGATCATGTCCTCATAGTGATAATTGGGGATGCTGGTACCGTATTTATCCACCCCGCCGCGCAGGATAGCGTGGGCCAGCTCGTTACCGGTGGTGGAGACGTCGTACCCGCGGTAAATAAAATTGTGGGCGCTTTGCGCTGCCGTGATCGAGTTGAGCATGACGGACAGATCCCCGCTGGTGGGGTTTTTCATCCCCACGGGGATGTCAATCCCGCTGGCAGTCAGGCGGTGCTGCTGGTTCTCGGCCGACCGCGCCCCAATCGCTTCGTAGGAGAGCAGATCGTCCAGATAGCTGCGGTTTTCGGGATAGAGCATTTCATCCGCTGCGGTCAGCCCGCTTTCGGCAGCGGCGCGGATATGCATTTTGCGGATGGCAATAATCCCGCCCAAAAGATCGGGTTCCTTGTCCGGTTCCGGCTGGTGCAGCATCCCTTTGTAGCCCTGCCCGGTCGTACGCGGCTTATTGGTGTAAATCCGCGGGATCAGCACCAGCTTTTCGGATACCGCTTCGTTTACCTTCGCCAGCCGGGAAACATATTCGCAAACCGAGGTTTCATTATCGGCGGAACAGGGCCCCACGACCACCACGAATTTATCCGATTCCCCCGTAAATACCGCACGGATTTCGCGGTCCCGCTCCTCCTTCCGCTTGGCAAGGGAAGCCGGCAGAGGGTATTCCTGTTTCAGTTCTGCGGGCAAAGGTAATGCTTTGTTGATTTGCATGGCCATCCTGTTTCCTCCTTTGGAAGCCTGTCGCTGCGCTGTAGGTTTCTGCGGCTATTATACCACGCCTGCGGCGGGCAGATCGCGCGGCGGGCTGGGTTTCTACGCAACTCGGCTGCCCGCGTTTTTCCTTTTTCCATTTATTATACCATAAAATCCGGGAGGTTTCAAATAAACCTCTCTTTTTTTATGGCAAAATACCAGTTCCTGCCTGTTTTGTTGCGGCAATCCTTCGAAAAAATTTTTCAAATGCCTTGACTTGAAGTGTACTTTAAGTTGTATAATTGTGTACATAACGAGGAAAAAACGGCAAAACAGGTGCATTTTAAAAGGAAAAGGATGGTAATTTTTCCATGTATAATCCGCAACTGGAAACCTTTTTGCATGTGGTAGATGCGGGAAGCTTCAATAAGGCGGCGGAACGGCTGTATATTTCCCCTCCGGCTGTCATCAAACAGATCAATCTTTTGGAGGAGAGCCTGGATGTGCAGCTGTTTATCCGCACGCATCGGGGATTGGTACTCACAAAGGCCGGGCAGTCCTTATACCAGGACGTCAAATACATCATCCAGTACTGCAAGGATTCTGTGACCCGGGCCAAAAATGCGATGCAGGAGAGTGGGGGGATCATTCGTATCGGCACATCCCCCATGACGCCGGCCCAGGTACTGGTGGATTTATGGCCAAAAGTACAGAAATACTGTCCCAATGTGAAATTCCAGCTCATCCCTTTTGAAAATACGCCGGAAAATGCCCGGGAGATCCTGGGCAACCTGGGACAGAATATCGATGTGGTGGCTGGCGCTTTTGACGAAACAATGCTGAACCTGCGCCGCTGTGCAGGGCTGGAGCTCTCACGGGAACCCATCTGCTGTGCGGTTTCGATCCACCATACGCTTGCGCAGAAAGAAAAACTGACGGTACAGGACTTATATGGAGAAAACCTGATGCTTATGCGCCGGGGATGGAGCCACTATGTGGATCTTTTGCGCGATGATTTGTGGAAGAACCATCCGCAAATCCATATTGTGGACTTCCAATTTTACGATGTCGCTATTTTTAATCAATGTGAAAACCGGGACTGTGTACTGATGGCCATTGAGAATTGGCGGTATGTGCATCCCCTTTTGAAGATCCTGCCGGTAGACTGGAATTATACCATCCCTTTTGGCCTGCTGCATTCGCCAACCCCCACCCCAACGGTCAAACAGTTCCTGGATGCGGTGGAGAGAGCAGCTGGACCATAAAACACTGCATTTTGTATTAACCTTATAGTATATACTGCATAACGAATCGAGACTTCTGTACAGGTCTCGGTTTTTTTTATAATAAAAACAGCAGGAACACAAAGGCAGGTGAGGATGAACGACAAAAAGAAAGTTCTTGGCCGCCGTGCTCTGCTTGTTGCTTTGCCTTGCCGGATGCGGCGGACAGCAGGCAGAGTATGCAGAGGGAGCCGAAGCAGAAAGCAGCCGCCGGCAGGAGACAAAAGGAGAGGATGCTGTGCAGGTACCTGCGGGGAGAAACGGACCGTTTACAGTGGATACAGAAATTAGGGAAGTGATGCGCGATCCGGTTTTTGGGGAATACGGCAGGCTTCTCTTCCCGGCGGATAACCGGTATTATCGCGGCGGCACATTGGGGGAACTCCAGCTTACCTAGTACAGCCATATGGATCCGGACGAAACGGTGGAAATTGTCAACACCCTGTGGCAGCGGGCCCATGCCGGCGATACGGTCTTTTACGACATCTATACCGAGGAAGAAAAAGCGGCGGATCCGGCAAAAGAGGACACCGGGCTGTTTTTCTTCCGGGGGGATCCAGGCGCACCGTTTGCGGTGTGCAATGCGGGCGGCGGTTTCGCCTATGTGGGAGCTATGCAGGATAGTTTTCCCCATGCGCTTGCGCTCTCCCAAAAGGGATACAACGCTTTTGCCCTGATCTATCGGCCCGGCGCGCAGACGGCCTGCGAAGATCTGGCCCGGGCTATCCGGTTCCTGTTTGCACATGCCGATGAGCTGGAGATACATACCGGCGGCTATTCCTTATGGGGAGGATCTGCCGGGGCGCGGATGGCAGCATGGCTCGGTTCTTATGGCCCGGCTGCCTTCGGCGGCGGGAATCTGCCAAGGCCCAGCGCGGTGATATTGCAGTACACGGGACATTCTGATTACACCGAAAACGATCCGCCTACCTTTGCCTGTGTGGGGGAAAACGACGGGATTGCAAACTGGCGCACCATGCAGCGGCGGATAGAGGCATTGGACGCACTGGGTATCCCTACGGAGTTCCATCACTATCCCGGCTTGGGCCATGGGTTCGGGCTGGGTACGGGCACCGCTGCAGAAGGATGGATCGAGGATGCCGTAGCTTTTTGGGAAGCGCAAATGCATGAGTAGTTGAATAGGGAAGAAAGGAGGAGCGCTGGTATGCGTAATTTTATCTTTCAAAATGCCACAACGGTCTATTTTGGACAGGGCTGCGTCAAGGAGTATCTCTCCAGCTTGATAAAGCCTTACACCACCGTGCTGTTGGCTTATGGAGGCGGTTCCATCAAGCGCAACGGCGTATATGAGGAAATTACCGGTATCTTGCAGGCCGCAGGGAAGAATTTCGTAGAATTTCCCGGTATCATGGCCAATCCCACCTACAAAAAAGTACAGGAGGGGGCGAAGCTGGCCCGCGAAAAGGAGGTGGATCTGATCCTTGCCGTGGGGGGCGGAGCCGTGATGGATTGCAGCAAAGCGGTGTCGCTGGCCGCCCGGTACGACGGGGATATTTGGGAGGATTTCTGGGCCCGGCCTGGCGTGATCGAAGGGGAACCGCTGCCCTTGGGCGTCATTGTGACGGTAGCGGGGACAGGAAGTGAGTGCAATGGCGGGGCAGTGATTACCAACGAGGAAAAAAAGGTGAAAACCGGACGGGATTATCCCAAGCTAAACCCGAGGTTTGCCCTGATGGATCCCACATATACATACAGTGTCCCTGTAAAGCAGATGGTATCGGGCGGATTTGATATCCTCAGCCATATCATGGAGA
The DNA here is from genome assembly GCA_904397205.1 of uncultured Clostridia bacterium. GTDB lineage: Bacteria > Bacillota > Clostridia > Oscillospirales > Acutalibacteraceae > UMGS1071. The sequence goes on along the minus strand of CAJFOO010000089.1, from coordinate 1,099 downwards.
CCTACTTCAGCGAACCCAATGAGGACAATGTGTCCGACGATATTATGGAGGCCCTGATGAAAAGCGTTATCCGCAACCTGCGGGCCGCGATTCAAAACCCCAGGGATTACACTGCCCGCAGCAATCTGATGTGGGATTCCACGATGGGGGAAAACCGGGTGATCAAGATGGGTAAGCAGTGCGATTTCCAGTGTCACAACATGGAACACCAGTTGGGCGCTTATACCGATTGCAACCACGGCTGTGGCCTGGCTGTACTGCATCCGGTGTATTACCGTCACATTTACCGATATGGGCTGCCTAAATTTGTACGGTTTGCAGAGAATGTCTGGGGAATTCCCAGAAAAGGAAAGACCGACGAAGAACTTGCCCTCGCGGGGGTGGAAGCCTTAGCCGATTTTATCAAAGAGATCGGCCTGCCTGCCACTCTTCAGGAGCTGGGCGTTACGGATCCGGCCGGGCTGCGCGAAATCGCAGATTCCTGCGGGATTTCGGCAGGCAGCTATAAGAAAATGACGCATGAAGAAATCTTGTCTATTTTTCAGGAATGTTTTGCAGGAAAGGAGCCATCTATATGAAAAAAATTACCGTATTCCTTATGGGCCTGGTTTTGGTATTCAGCCTGGCTGCGTGCAGCAATACCGGAACTTCTTCCCCCTCTGGGCAGGGATCTTCCGTGCCGGAAAATTCCGCACCGTCCTCTGCCGTGCCGGTGACCTCCGGAGACGCTTCCCAGCCTGACACGGAACCGACAGCAACAAACGGGGATACCCTGGTCGTATACTTCTCCGCCACGGGCAATACGGAAGAAGCCGCCGGCTATATTGCAGAAATCACCGGCGGCGACCTGTTTGCGCTGGAGCCTGCCGATCCCTATACGAGCGAGGACTTGAACTGGACCAACGAGGACAGCCGGGTGGTATATGAGCACGACAACCCGGACGCCCGCGCCGTAGAACTGGTGGCAGACACCGTGGACAACTGGGAAGACTATGATACTGTATTTATCGGGTACCCCAACTGGCTTGCGTACCATAAATTGATACAATGCACCCAAATTGCGTGAATGGGTGCATTTCAAATTTACATATAAAGTTTT
>CAJFOO010000088.1 GCA_904397205.1 uncultured Clostridia bacterium | reverse complement strand
GCCCACCGCAGGTGTGGTATAATAGCCGCAGAAAACAAGAATCGCAGGCAGGCGGAATGGGGTTTGCCCGCCGCAGGTGTGGTATAATAGCCGCAGAAAATAAGAATCGCGGGCAGGCAGGCGCAACGGGTTCTCAGCCACAGGCGCGATCTGCCCACCGCAGGTGTGGTATAATAGCCGCAGAAAACAAGAATCGCAGGCAGGCGGAATGGGGTTTGCCCGCCGCAGGTGTGGGGACAGGAAACATGGGAGGAGGCAGAAGCGATGTTTCAAATCTTGGTAGTGGAGGATGACAGGGAACTCAACCGGACCGTATGCTCCTATCTGCATCAAAACGGGTACGAAGCCAAAGGATGCCTGGATGTTGGCGAAGCCTACGACGCCATGTATGGCGGCTCCCTGTTTGATCTGATCCTCTCCGACGTTATGATGCCGGGGATAGACGGCTTTGAATTTGCCAGGACCGTGCGGGAACAGAATCAGGAAATCCCGATTTTGTTCATGACGGCGCGGGATGATTTCGTGTCGAAGCAGCGGGGCTTTAAGGCGGGGATCGACGACTATATGGTCAAACCGATCGATCTGGATGAGCTGCTCCTGCGGATCGAAGCCCTGCTGCGCCGGGCAAAGATTGCCAACAGCCGCAGGCTGGAGGTGGGAAAACTGCTGCTGGATGCAGACGAGAGGACAGCGTATCTGGACGGGGAGGAAATCCCCCTGACAGTGCGGGAATTCAATCTGATCTATAAACTGCTGTCCTACCCCAAAAAGACCTTTACCCGTTCCCAGTTAATGGAGGAATTTTGGGATGGGGATACCTCGTCCGGGCTGCGGACGGTGGATGTGTATATCACCAAGCTGCGCAGCAAGTTTTCTAAATGCACGGAATTTGAAATCGTCACGGTCCACGGTCTCGGGTATAAGGCGGTATGGAAATGAATCAGAAACGGAAAAAGAAAAAAGACTGGAATTGGTGGTTTGTCGTACAGCGCTATCTGACTTTCTTCTTGCTGATCGCTTTCACCATTACCTGCTGTATGGTTTTGTTCCTGAATATGATGACGAGGGCGACCGGGCTGGAGCTTACCCACGAACACCTCGAACGGGCAGCGAAGGTAACTATTTTAAATGTCCTTCTGCTGAGCCTGCTTTGTACTATCATTGACGGCATCCGGCGCCGGATTATGGTGGAGCGTCCCGTGCGGCGGATTATCCGTGCAGCGGATCGGATCATGCAGGGGGATTTTTCTGCACGCATTTCCTTGAATCACATTCTGGATCGGATGAGCGGGTTCCATGAGATTGCAGACTACTTTAACCGGATGGCGGAGGAGCTTTCCGGTACGGAAACCCTGCGAACAGATTTTATCGCCAATGTATCGCATGAGCTGAAGACGCCCCTGGCCGTGATCCAGAATTATGGGACCCTGCTTCAGCAGCCAGAACTGCCGGAGGAACAACGGATAGAGTACGCAAAGGCCGTTACCGATGCTTCCCGCAGGCTGGCAAACCTGATTACAAACATCTTGAAGCTCAATAAGCTGGAGAACCAGCAGATCTACCCGTCGGAAAAGACGTATGACCTGGGGGAACAGCTTTGTGAATGCCTGCTGTCGTTTGAGGGCGCGTGGGAAGAAAAACAGCTGGAAATCGATACCGACATCGAAGAAGGCGTACTGGTGCATACCGATGCGGAACTGCTGGCTTTGGTATGGAACAACCTGTTTTCAAATGCAGTCAAGTTTACCGGGCCGCACGGGAAAATTTCCCTTTCCTTGGAATCGGAAGGGGAAGCTGCGGTGGTAAAGGTGACCGATACGGGCTGCGGCATCCCGGCGGAGACGGGGAAACACATCTTTGAGAAATTTTATCAGGGAGATACCTCCCATGCCACGCAGGGAAACGGGCTGGGCCTGGCTTTGGTAAAGCGGGTCATTGACATTGTGGGCGGGGACATTTTTGTCAGCAGTGAAGTGGGGAAAGGCAGTACGTTTACCGTCCGGCTCAGGAGGGAGCGCAATGAAACGCCTTAAAGCCATCTTGAAAAAGATCTTTGTATTGCCGCCCCTGCCCACGGTCCTGATTGCCGTCCCTTCCTTTCTTTTTGTATTTGTGGTTCTTAGCCTGGGGGTACATTCGGTCCTGGCTTATGCGGCGTACATCCTTTCGGCCTATGCCATGATCGTTACGATAACCGGTTTTCCCGGGGTGATCCAGGCGGTGAAGAAAAAAGCGGAGGGATCGTCCCTGCTCCAAAAGATCCGCAGCCATCCTTTGGGGAACCGCCTGCTGGGGGACGCGGTCTTCCGCTCGGAAATTACGCTGCACGGCGGGCTGTTCGTCAACCTTCTGTACGCTGCACTGAACCTGTTTTCCGGCATCCGGTACCGCTCCGCATGGTTTATTGCTCTTGCGGTTTATTATGTTCTGCTTTCGGTCATGCGGATTTTGCTGGTCCGTTATATGCACCGCAAGCCAATCGGAGAGGATATTCCATCTGAGTTCCGTTATTATCGTACTTGCGGGATTATCCTTTTGTTTATGAACCAGGCGCTGGTGGGGATTGTGGTCTATATGATCAATCAGAACAGAGGGTTCTCTTATCCAGGGATGCTGATTTATGCTATGGCTGCCTATACCTTTTATATTACGATATTAGCTATAGTGAATCTGGTGAAATTCCGAAAGCGCGGCAGCCCGGTTCTGTCTGCATCCAAAGTGATCAGCCTGACCGCCGCGCTGGTTTCGATGCTCTCGCTGGAAACCGCCATGATTGCCCAGTTTGGTGTGGATCAACCTGCATTCCGCCGCACAATGATAGCGGTTTCCGGTGGCTGTATTTGTGCGATTGTGCTGGCTATGGCGGTGTTTATGATTGTGAAGGCTACCAGGCAGCTCAGGGCAATCGATTCTAACTAATCCATTTCATTTCACTCATATAAATGCGTTTTACAGATTCGTTACTTTAGGAGGGAGTTGCGATGAGCGAGAAAAAAGATACCTTTCAGTTTCGCTACTCGGCAAAACAGCAGGAAGAAATTCAGAGGATCCGGGCAAAATACATCCCCAGGCAAGAGGACAAGATGGAACAGCTGCGCAGATTGGATCAAAGCGCCACCAGAAAGGGTTCCATCGTTTCGCTGGTTATCGGCGTGCTGGGCTGCCTGCTGCTGGGAGTAGGGATGTGCTGTACGATGGTTTGGACGCAGGATTGGTTCATTCCCGGAATAGTTATCGGCCTTTTGGGGATTTTGAGCGTATGCCTTGCCTATCCGCTGTATATCCGCATTACCAGGAAGGAGCGGCAGAAGCTGGCGCCGCAGATCCTCAAACTGACCGAGGAGCTTTCAAATCGGGAAAACCAGGGAGGATAAAGCAGCATCCGCCATTTGTAACACAACGAGTGGCAGCCAAAAAAGACTGCGAAAATAAAAATTTTGAGTTTTTATTGACATTTTTTCCATTTAATGATACATTATCCATAAAGAAAGAAGATGGTTGCTTCTGATTTTGGGTTATTTAAAATAAAGATCGGCACTTTCCTGTTTGCAGAATGTATATCTTTTTGCCGCTGTCTCATGGGATTTTTGTTCAGGCCTGCCATTGGTGCAGGGGTTCCTTCTGAGGAGAGGGCGTGTTTGTCTGCATGGGGACAGGAGCTGTAAGCAGAGGGGTTGTGGAGATTGGGCAAGAGGTATCAAAATCTGATGGAGGATATTGTTCTCCCCTATGTGGATTCCATGATGGAAGCAGATGGCGGGTGCTGCTGTGAGCATTGCAAAGCAGATGTGATGGCGCTTGCCTTAAACCGCCTGCCTCCCCGTTATGTAGTCAGTGAAAAAGGCCGCATGATAGTAAAATTGGACACCTATGAATCCCAGTTTCACACGGACATCATTGCCGTTTTGAGCGAAGCAATCCGGCTGGTCCGTAGCCATCCAAGACATGCCTGCACCTGATCGGCTGTGCTGACGGCAATAAAAATAGAAAAGCTATCTGTTGGGATTTCCTTCAGATAGCTTTTGGTTTTTATAACCGGTATTCATTTAAGGCTGGCTGGTTTGGAAGGGGGTTCCTGTCCTTGCAAGCAAAGTTTCCGCCGACAATTTGCAGTACACCGTAACCGATGCCGCAAAGGCTCCGCACGGCCAGCACCGCGATAAAAGGCACCAGTTTCTCCGGTGTGACATACCGGAGGATCCCATCGGCCACATTGCGCAGATTATCCGGGATAAGACTGATGGTATCCAAGATATACGCGGTTTTTTCGTTGGCGTCTGCTTCCTTGAGCTTGGATGCCGCTACAATATAATAGATATTGCCGCCAATGGAGATAGTGGACGTAATAGCGTATAAGGTACCGAAAATTTTATCCCAATGGTCTGCTTTTTCTTTATTTTTGGCGAAGATGGTGTAATACAGGGAGACGGCTTTCCCCAAAAAAGGAAGGTATTTCACTCCGGTCAAAATGTACTTGGGGATGGATGGCAGTTTCCCTTTGAGCGGTTCATATACGAAGAAGGAATTCGCCACATATAACCCGCCGTCAATGGCCGCCATGCCCGCCACGCTGACGCCGAGTAAAGTGGATGTGCGTTTTGTAGAAAAGTCGATGGCCGCCAGAATACATTCAATAAACGTCGCCGTGGCGGAAAGGGCTTTGAAGGCCGTAAAGAGTTCGGTATGGAAGGCAGGGGGTTCCCCGTTGGCTGTCAAGGTCAAGGTTCTTAAATCAGAAAGGGAGTGGATCTGCAGGATTTGGTCATGCAGGGCAGAGGAAACCAGAGGTTTTTGCACTGCGATCTTATAGATTACCGTCCCCATAAAGGCAGGCAGAAAACACAGCAGATCCAGAATGGAAAACGGGCCAATCCCGCATAATGCCAAGAGTTCTGAAACACAGGGGATGTAGATATCCTGATTCAGCAGCTCGTAGAACAGATCCAGCACATAGATGACTAAATCAAACAGCAGCGCGACCACTTCTTCTGCCCCTTCCACCACGGCGCTGGCCAGAATGGCTCCGAGTTTGCGCAGGATAGTCAGGATATCCATGGTATCGATCCGTTCTTCGTCAAAGAATTCGTGCTGTAAACGGTGGATCAAGGTTTCCGCCACTTGTTTTTCGCCTTCGTATAGCTCCGCAAGCCGATCGATCACGGCATCGATTTCACCGGAAAGCACATTCCTTTTTTCCCGCGGACAAATACATCGGTGGCGTTTGGCGCGGCAGGGGAAGGCAGGGTGGATACCGCGTCCGCCTTGCAGGGAAGAAGCAATCGGGAGGAGGCGGGCGCCAATTCCGGATCATAATAATTATACGCAGGAGTGAACAGCAGCTGGCAGCCGTTTCCGCTCATGCCAAGAGTATAAGTGCCGTCCACCCGGCTGTATGATGCCCGGCCCAGTTTGGTATCGGTAATGGACGAAAAATCGGTAGGGAGCGGTGCATGGATCCATTGGGTATGTTCCGGGTTAGCTGACGAGAGGGAGTATCGCTCAATACGGCCGTTGGGTTTTTGATAATAGGCGGTGATGATCACCTTGCCCTGATAGGAGGATACGGAAATATCATGAAAGGCTAACGCTTGAATTTCTTCCGGTAAAGTGACTGGGATCCAGAGGGGCTGGGTCATAGAACCGCTGGAAGACAGATAGATGGATTGTTTTCCATTGGCAGAGAGGGCAGCGGCCAGGACAGGCACGGCGGTATCCCGGTCTGCATTGACGGAAAAGCTCACCACTTTGGCGTCCGTACCGCAGTCGCCGCGGATCCCGGCGCTGATGTCGGTGCGTTCCCATCCTGCGGCGGATTGTTCCCGCTCCGCCGTGACAAACAGCCGGCCATCATCGCTGATGGAAAGGAACGCTTTTCCATCGTCGCGGCAGACTGCCTGCATGTCCTTTTCCACAGCGGCCGGCCGCAGGGCTTTAAAATTTTGCATCAGATCCGAAGAGAGCTTTAACGCGGCAGTAGTTTTCATATATAAAACATCCTTTCTTTTGTTTTTTCCTTCGCGGCAAGCGATGGCGGTACCATTTTCCCGGAAAGCCGCTGCGGAGAGCTGTCAGGGAGTTTGTATTTGTTTGTTGGTCGGCGTGGCATAATTGGCGTCAAAGGTCAAATCGCAGTGCTTCGAGAAGGCAGGCTGCTGGAATAGCAGAGAACTGTCGCCAGGAAGATACCAAAGGGCATTGCTGTTATATTTGTTCAGAAACGCCTGATCCCAAGTGTTTTTATTTTGGGTGATGTGTCCGTTAATGGTATTGGTCACGTCTTTTAAAGTGTCTTCCAGACCGGGGGCGATAAAAGCACTCCAACCGCTGATGCTGAATGTTGTCCCATTATCCTGTTCCTTATATTGTGGCTTCAGGGTGAGTTTGCCGTATTCGTCCACCTGAATGGTCAGCGTATACCAGGTGGTTTTATCGTAGATATTCCCCTCCGAGACTCCGCCTTCCACGTTGAAATGCAGCCAGGAAACCGTATCCACCCGGCATTCCAGTACGGCCTGGTTGTCCTGTGTCTGGTAATTGCGCAGGGTAGCCGTCAGATCATATTTGAGGTGGACATTGCCCCAAATCGGAACAAAAGTGTCGGAATCCTGTGCAGAGCGGGAATAATGGATGGTCTGGTCAGCATCGAACTGCGGACGGGTATTCTGATCCTGGGAGATCCCCAGTTTCCATTTGATATAAATGGGATCGTCGATGTGTATTTCTGCGATGGGGTTAAACAGAAGGTTTTTTACCAGCTCGACATATTCCTTCTGGGCAAAGGAATATATATGGCTTTTGCTGATGGCCATGGCGCCATTCTTGTGCGCATATTCCCCGGCCTCTACCCAATTCCATGGGATTTCCCGAAGCTCTGGAAAGGGTTTGTCCTCGCAGATGACAAGGTAATTGAGGGTATACAGCTTCTTTTTTGCGGGGACTGGCTGGCTGTTTTCCCGATATGGGGAGACATAAAACCGGAAATCCTTGGGTGTCAGGAGATACGGCTTATCAGAGGGAACAGACTGGGGGATAATCGAATACCCCAGGATAACGTCCCCCGTGGTTTCTTTCAGTTTCTGGAAGGTATATCCCAGGAAATAGGTATTCAGATAATATAGGGCTTCAGGAGTGGCGCCGGTGATAGTGGGGCTGTTCATCAGGGCGGTGGTGTTCAAGTCCATAAAAAGCTGGCTGATGCTGAAGATCTGCCCGGGATCAATATTGTTGATTTTTTTCTGAATCTCTTGGGGGAGATCCGGCAGGGAGACGCCGACGAGCCCCAAATCCACCGTGAATTGAAATTTCCATGGCTGTGCGGCTTCTGACTGGGTAAGACGTGTGTACACATACCCGGACGTACGGGAAGTCGTAAACTGAATGATGGAGAATTCCTTGAAATACAGATTGTATTTCACTTTGGTATGGTTGCCGGTTTCGCCGGTGTCAAAGTCCAGGAGATCGTCCATATCGGCTTGCGCGGGAAAACCGACGGCGGCCCGGAAGCCAAATGCCAGCATCTGTTTTCCATATGCTTCGTCCAAGGCGGCTTGCTGCTGCGGTGTACGGGCGGCAGGATCTTGGGGGATGGAAAAGAGATCCAGTTCGTCCAGCCGCTTGGCGGTTTCGGGCGGGGCTTCTATGTAGATTATCTTGCCGCTTTCTATGGATTCCAGATAGTATTTTGCCTGGCTTGGAATGTTTGCCGCTGCTTTGTCCACATATTCCTTCATGATGGTGTTGATGGATCCGAGGGTGGCGGCAAAGACCAAATCATATCCATAGTCATCCAGGTTAGAATCGAGCTGCTTTCCATAGGCCAGTTCTTTTGCCGTACGGATGCATTGTTTTGTGAGCGCAAATATATCCTGGTCTGGAGAGTCCTGGAAAATATCGTGTGCTTTTTTCACGAGAGTATAGGCTTTTTCAGAAACATACAGGTTTGTCTCATTGCGCCGCTGGGCACGCAGCAGGTTTGCTGCGGATTGTAAAAGAATCAGGGAACGATTGTCGTATTCGGAAACAGGAAAGGCTGTACGCCCTTCAAAATGAATGGCTAAACGGATGAGGTCTTCTAAGGTATTCTTCATGATGCTTCTCCTTTCATTTTTTGTTTTTGCATGGGGGTATATCAAAATTATACTCTTTTTTTCTCTATGTAAATAGTTTTTATATTCTTTTACTTTACAAAGTGAAGAGATTTTGCTGTTCACGAAGAAAAATTGACATTTCGCGAAAAAGATCTGGATTTTCTTATCTTGTTTTTAGTATAGTAAATTACTATAGCGGATAGAAATTATTTTTTTAGAAATAAAAAAGGATTTAGGATCTGCTATATCGTAAAATTCCCATATTCATTGCGTCAGAAGTCCCGACAAAGGAGGAGGTTCATACAAGGTGAAAATAAAAAATTGAAAAGAAACGGAGGGAATATACCCAAATTAGGAATAGTACTTCAAGGATCGGGAATTATCCCGTTTTGTTTTTTATAGGGAAAAACAGGAATTTTCTTCCAAAATAAACAGTTTTATCTTTTAAGAAGGGAAGTGTACTTGTACTTTTTTAAGAGATATGGTATATTTAAATTGCACAATTTTTATTGTGATTAGCGGATATATTTTTACAATACAATATATAAAGGGGAAAGGCCTATGGCGTTTTTAACCGAAATCGAGCAATATCTTTGGTCTGGGATCTTTTTCTTTTCGTTTTTTGTGATATGCTGCGGCCTGCTCGAGAGACGGTTTTCACAAAGGATCAGTCTGTTTGTCCTCCTGGGCTTCCTTTCAGGAGAAACTGCATTGCAAGCCATATTGTTTGCCGCAGGCATGGATACGACACTAATTTTAACTATCCTGCCCCTGACAGCGTATCTTCCTGCTATCTTTTGCGTCCACATCCTGTCAAAACAGAGGTTTTTCCAAACGGTGGCGATATGGACCATTGGTCTTGTCCTTTCCTTTACGCTGCGTTTTTTCTGGAAGTTGATTTTGGCTCCCATCACCATGAATGAATCGCTTTCTTATGTGGCGCGCCATCTGCTGTTGACCGGAAGTCTTGTTCTGGTAGCCGGCGGATTGCTGTTTGTAGTGTTCCGCTTTATCCGCAAGCCGTTCCGGCAATATGTCTTACATAGCCAGGTCAATTGGCTCCCACTCTGCTTTCCGGTCATCATGATTTTCCTGTTGTTTTCCTATTTTGGGAACAGTACGACAGACGTGACGGTATGGATTCTGATCCTGTTGACGGCGCTGTCTGTATTTGTTGTGCTGACGCTGGTATTCCTGACTTCCGCTTCGCTCACGCGGGCGCGGGAGACGGAAAAGGCGACTGCTGTGCAAATGGAAATCCAAAGCCGCGAATACAAAAACCTTTGCGGTAAGATGGAGAGGGGACGGGCATACCGGCACGATATGCGGCACCATCTGGCGGTATTAAAGGGGCTGGTGAAGCAGGGGGATACCGAACAGTTGTCTTCTTACCTGGAAGGACTGCACGACAGGCTTTCTGATACCGAACAGGAAATGTTTTGCAGCCATCCGACAATCAATGCTGTGCTGTCTTTTTTCATCGGGCAGGCAAAAGAAAAAGGAGGTAAAATTTCTGTCGCGGTACAACTCGGAAAAGAGCTTTCCTTTGAGGAGATGGATCTGTGTGTAATTCTGGCCAATGCGCTGGAAAATGCCATCCATGCCTGTGAAGAGATCCCAGAACCACAAAACCGGTATATCGAGCTTTGTGTTGATGGTACGGATCCGCAAAAACTCGCAATTTCCGTTTTGAATCCGTGCCGGGTTCCTTTGGCTTTTGACGCCGACGGATTGCCGGTGGTTCCGGAGCGGGAAGGGCATGGCGTAGGCCTAAAAAGCATCAAATCCATTGTCGAAAAATATCACGGGATGTTCCATTGTGAATGCAAGGAGGGGAAATTCCATCTGAAAGCCGTCCTGTTTTCCCCGCCTAAAGTGTCGCATAAGAGACGAAAACCCTTGGCAGCGAAGGTGGTGACTACAACATTGCTTTCCGCCTTTGCCTTCTGCTTTTTGGTGAACAGTATGCCGGTGATGGCGCAAACGCTTGAAAAAATCCCGGGGATTGGGCTTTTGACGCGGGTTGCCAACTTCCGTTCCTACGATTTTGGCTGGGGGGATACCGAATTCCATGCAACGCTCCCACAAATAGATACCGGGCAAACACAGGCTTCTTCTGCTCCGGAATCCGAACCACCAGCGGAAGAAGGACAGCCTTCTTCGAGTGCAGGACAAGCGGGAGGGGAGGTCCCAGCCGGGGAGGAAACATTGGAGGGGGCTGGCACAGAGAAAAAAGACGAGCCTGCGTCCTCTGGTTCGATTTCCTGGGAAAGCGGCCGTCCGGAGCCGGAGGCAGCAGATCCGGCACCGCCGGAATCCACGCCGTCAGAGCCGGAAGCAACCGATCCGGTACCGCCGGAATCCACGCCGTCAGAGCCGGAAGCAACAGATCCGGTACCGCCGGAATCCACGCCATCAGAGCCGGAAGCAACCGATCCGGTACCGCCGGAGTCCACACCGTCAGAGCCGGAACCCCCGGATCTATCCGATGGGGCCGCCGACATGAATGCGCAGATGGAAGGCTATATCGAAGAGCTGCGGGAAATATTTTTCTGGTATGTAGCCCGCAAATATGAAGGCTATGTTGGGTTGGATTCCACTTACACTATCCTTCGCAATGATGAAACATTCCTTTCCCTCCGGTTTGAAACCACGCTCAATGCCGGCGGATCCGGGCAGTTCAGCCGTTGTTTTACCCTGGATAAGCAAACGGGCCAGGTCCTTTCCCTGGCAGATCTGTTTGTGGAAGATGCCGCGTATATCCCCGTGATCAGCGAGGAAATCCTCCGGCAGATGACCGAACAGGTTGAGGCGGGATTGGCGGACTATTTTATTCCGGGCGGCATCTGGTCAGAGGAAGAGTGTTTCCAGGAGATCCAGGCGGATCAGAATTTTTATATCAATGATCAAAACCAATTGGTTATTGTGTTTGACGAATACGAAGTCGCGCCCGGCAGTGCGGGTATGCCGGAATTTGTGCTCCCCTATGAAGTGCTGGACGGGATTTTACAGCAGCCGCCACTGATTGGCGCGCAAGAGGGGGAGGGATTGGTTTGATTAAGATCGCTATCTGTGACGACAGGCCGGAGGAGGCAGAAGCAATCCAAAAGCTGGCCCAGGAATTTTCAGAAAGCCATCCGGAATATCCCCTGGGTACCCGGATATTTTCCTCGCCTTACGATCTGCTCGACTGCATTGGGAAATCCGGCGGTTTCGATCTGTACATTCTCGATATCCTGATGCCTCATTTGGATGGGATAGAACTGGCACGGAAAATCCGGGAACGCGGCGAGCCGGCAGAAATCCTTTTTCTCACGATCTCGCGGGAGTATGGAGTGGAGGCGTTTACAGTACAGGCTGCGGGATATTTGGTTAAACCGGTAAAGAAAGAGGAGTTTGAGAAGGTTTTCCATGCCTGCATGGACAGCCTGGCCCCTAAGGATAATCCTTCTTTGCTGTTGAAAACCAAATACGGCATTCGAAAAGTCCCGGTCCGCAGGATTGTCATGGCGGAGAGTTTTAACCATCGGTATGTCTGTATGCTGGCAGACGGGACGGCTATCGAAGTATCTGATACGCTTTCTTCTCTTTATGAACAGCTTCATACATATCCAGGTTTTTTCATGCCGCACCGGGCGTACATTGTCAATTTGGAGTATGTCAATGGGCTTACCAGTTCGGAACTTTTCATGGCCAATGGGAAAAATGTTCCGGTTTCGCGCAAGAATTATAATGATTTAAAAGCGGCGTATATGGACTATGTTTTTTAAGGATATTTTTTTAAAAGAAAATTAATTTTTCTGCATTTCACGAAGAAAAATCGTTATTTCACATGAAAAATAGTTTGTTTTTCAAAATTTCTTGTATAATGAGATTTAGAAGTTTGAAAGGGTTTAATCAAGAGGGCTGAAATGGAGACGGCTCGGGATTTATAACAGAAAGGTGGAAGATAGAATATGGAAGGTTGCAGCAATAAACGGCCATGCCCCTGTACATACGATTGCCCACGGCACGGGAAATGCTGTGCTTGTGTAGCGCATCACCGAGACCACAATGAAGGGGTGCCCGGATGCTTTTTCTCGAAAGAAGCAGAAGCGACGTATGACAGAAGCATTGAAGCCTTGGCACGGGATCGCGGGATCATTAAGTAGTTATGTCCAGGAGTTCTGCATTGAACATGATCAAGACAGTGGAGCAGGAAGGCGTCCTTTCGGTTTCTTTCCGAGGCAGGCTGGAGGATCCTACTGTGATTATGCAGTTGTTTCATTCCCTGGAAGGGGTGGAGGAGCTGCATCTGGATCTGCAGAAACTGAATAGCCTGTCTCCAATGGGCTTGCATGCCTTGGCTGCTGTGCAGAAGTATATGCGGGATCACGGGAAAATTGTGGAGTATTCTCTCAATAGCGTGATGATGAAAACATTTGCCACAAGCGGATTTTTGTTTTTGTTTTAGCTTGTCAGGAAGGAGAAATCGTATGAAATCCGAAGTTGTTTTGCCAGATGCGGTCCAGGCACATATGCCGCAGTTTACAGGGTTGTCGCACATTTGTATTTTTGTCGATAACCTGTATGAAGGATGTAGGTATTACGAGAGGCTACTGGGTGCGGTGCCGGATCATTACCTGCCTCACTGGAAGAATGAAGGGTTTTTCCAGGCGGCTGGTTTTGTGGAAGAAGCAAAAAAAGGGGAGGTATCTATCGCATTTCTACAGGTGCCAGGAACCCGCCTGACGCTGGAGCTGATGGAATACCATTACCCAAAGGGACGCACGGAGCCCATCCGGTTTGCGGCCAATGATGTCAGTGGGGCACGGCATGTGGCCTTGAAAGTGACGAATATTCAGGAGGCATTCGAGCATGTAAAAGAGCAGCCGGATACGGAACTGATCAATCCAACGGCGGAGTACCGGGTATACCGTATCAGCGAAACCAAGCCGGAGGAAGTCCGGTATTTTGATCAGGCCAGGCAGCAAATCGATGAACGTAACCAAAAGACGGCGGAAATTCTCAGCCAAGTGCAGTACTTTTATTTTATTGATAAGTATGGCTTGCAGTGGGAATTTGAACAGGGTCATACGGACATCGGCGATTAGTTTTTCAAAAAAGAAGCTGTACCATAGAAAATCTGTGGTACAGCTTTTTGTATTGTGCAGCAGAATGAAAAAATGATTGAAAAATCCGTAAAAAAGAATATAATTATAGATAGAATGCTAAATTCTGCAAGAAAAAGAAAAGGGGAGTATGAGATGAAAAAAAGACAAAAACAGCTTGCTGCCGGAGCGCTGGCCTGTGTATCGATGGCAGGGCTGGCAGTGCCTGCCGTAGTGTATGCCGCCCCCGCCGCCTATGCGGCAGAAGCCGCCCAGCTGAATCCGTATGGGACTCCTGCGAAGGAAGCCATCCGGGAGGCGTTTGAAACGTATCGGTATTCAGAAATTGTGGATTCTGCTGTTTCGTATGCGGAGAAGCCGGTTGTTTCCCCCGCAGGTTCTCTACAGGCTGGCCGCTTGTCCGACGAGACTATCCAGAATGCCCTGGATGCTGTGAACCTGTTCCGGTTTGTGGCAGGTCTGGACGAGGTAACGGAAAATCCTGTCTTCAGCGATGCGGCGCAGCACGGAGCTGTGCTGCTGGCCCATACGAATACAGGGCTTAACCACCATCCGGAGCAGCCGGCAGGTGTGTCGGATGCGTTTTATGCCTTAGCTTACGAAGGGGCCAGCCATTCGAACCTTTCCGGCGGGAGCAGCTTGGTGGACAGTATCTTCCGGTATATGGAAGATGCGGGCACAAGCAATTTCACCACCATGGGGCACCGCCGCTGGCTGCTCTCGGATGAGGTGCAGCAGGTGGGGTTTGGCCTTGCTGAGAGCACCCGTTCCTCGTGGTATTCGGCAACCTATGTGATCGATAATGCGGCCTCTTCGCCGTATGCCCAGGATGTGGCCTGGCCGGCGCCGCTCACGCCGCTGGAGCTGTTTGGCAACAGCCATGCCTGGTCGGTAAATCTGGGCGCGGAATATGACAATCCGCAGAAGGATAACTTGACTGTTACACTGACCCAGCGCAGTACCGGAAAACAATGGACCTTTGATAAAGACAGCGATAACCTGCAGGTAAACAATATGTATTACGGGCAGGGGAAGTGCATCATTTTCCGCCCGGATCAAGTGACGTACCAGGATGGCGATGTGTTTGATGTAAGGATAGAAGGGCTTTCCGGCAAAGCGGAGAGCCTGGAATACTCCGTAGAGTTTTTCCGTGCGGCGGAAGAGGTGTATGACGTAACCTACGATCTTAACGGTGCTTCCGGATTTATCCCCAATGAAAAGCCATCCAAAGCCAACCGGCTGGTGCTGCCGGACTCGGATGGGTTCGTGCGGTTCGGCTATGTGTTTGACGGCTGGAAAAGCAGCGTGACCGGGGAGATCTATTCCGCCGGGGAAACCGTGACGCTGACCGCCGATACCACCTTTGAAGCCCAGTGGCGGCGCGAGGGTGACACCTCCGGTTCTGGCGGGACAAGCGTGCCAGGAGACGGAAATACCTCTACCGATCCGGATGCTGGAAGCGGGGTGGAGCTGGATACCCAAATCGTGTATATGATCGATGGGGTGTCGCAGTATGATTTCCTGGTGAAAGGCAACAACGATACTGGCGATATCACGGTGACTTCTTCCAATACGGATGTGGCTGCCGTAGTCCTGCAAGATGGAGCAGACAGTCGCGGCGCGAAATACCGAGTGACAACCCACGGCACGGGCGAAGCGACCATCACGGTAGAGTATGGCGGCGAATCGGCGGCTATGGATGTGGTGGTATACCCGAAGGGCGGTTCCATTACGCTGGATACGGTGAACTACCGCATGGCCCCGGGCGACATATATGACATCGGTGTGACGATTACCGATGGTGCGGGCCAGGCGCTCAGCGGGGAACAGGTACAGGAAATGGTCCGCAATGGCTCGCTGCGCGTGACGGATTCACGCACGGGTTCTGTTGTGAACCTGTCCCAGCTTGCCAATGGAAACTTCCGGGTGACTGGACGTACCCCCGGCACCTGCTGGATTACCTATGAAGTGATCCAAAACGGCGAAGCCGTGACACATGCTTCCGTGAAGGTGGATGTAGCGGCCGGTATGACACAGGGCGGCGTAGCCACCCGTGACACCTCCTGGTGGGCACAGAAATGACCGTTGGAAGAAAGGGTTGTTTTATGAAACGGAAAAGGATGCTTTTTCTGCTGCTGTGTGTGCTTGGCAGCCAGTGCAGCTGCGGGCTGCACGTCGGAAGGGCCGGCGTCTGCCCTTTCGGATCCGCTCCCCAGCCAGGGCGGGGAGATCCAGGGGATGCCGGTGGAACTGCGGGTGGAAACCCCTGTTCAGCCGGGGGCATCGGTATTGCGTCTCTGGTGGGTGAACCGTGGGGAAACGGATGTTTCCTATAGCCCCCATACCAACATTTCCATTGAAGTGTGGCAGGATGGGGCATGGATGGAAGTCCCCAAAACGCCGGATGCCCTCCTCTCAAATGTACCGATAGCCATGGCTTTCCCCGCGTCTTCGGAAGGCCGTATGGTGGTGGATCTGTCGGAGTGGGATTCTTCCTTTGGTCCGGGGCAGTACCGGATGGGGATTGACACGGATGTGGGCGGTAACGGCCGGTACCAGTATATCCCTTCCCGCGAGACGGACGATCCTGGCTGGATTGCTGTGGAATTTCGTATTGAATAATTCAGAAAAGAAGAGTACCCTTCCCAGCGGAGGGGGCTCTTCTTTTTACGGAATTGAAAATTTTTTGTGAATGCTGGACAGAAGTTCTTGACTTAGAGCTGGCTCTAAGGATTATACTGGCTTTGGGAAGGGCCGAAACAAAGGTTCCCTGCACCGGATTTGCCGTCCCGGCTACAGGAAGGAATGTGGGTTTTATGACCATTAAGGAAGTGAGTGAAAAATATGGGATCACCCAGGATACGCTCCGGTATTACGAGCGCGTGGGCATGATCCCCCCTGTAACCCGTACCGCTGGGGGGATACGGAATTATCAGGCGAGCGATCTCCAGTGGGTGGAACTTGCCAAGTGTATGCGCAGCGCAGGACTCCCGGTGGAAGCAATGATTGAATATGTGCGTCTATGCCAGGAGGGGGATTCCAGCATTCCGGACCGGCTGCAGTTATTGGTTGAGCAGCGGGAAAACCTGCTGGAGCAGCGCCGGAAAATTGAAGAAACCCTATCCCGGCTGAATACAAAAATTGCCCGGTATGAAACGGCGGTCCAAACAGGGAAGCTGGACTGGGACGACGAAAAATAGCGGTATGCGGTCCATGTGTGGGATGTGGATCCCAGGGGGAAAACGGATGAAGCAGTGGCCAAAGAGGGGCTTGACCGTATGGAAGCCTATATGAAGGGATTGGGGCTGGTACTGATCATCCGGCAGCTAGGGAGCCACCGATAACATGATCGACGGGATTGCTGAGGGATCGTTCATCTTCCAGGGAGGCTATAAGGTGCTGACGCGCGAGGAAATTGCCTCCATTTTGCAGGAGAGCCTGAAGGCGCAGTGACGGATCTGTTTTCTTGGGGATATGTTGCTGTTTACTTATAGCTCCTGCCCTCTTGAGTGGTTGGATTTTATTCCTATCCTATGCTTAAACCACAGGGCAATAAAGCGGTTAAGGAAAGCAGCGGGATTTTCCCGGCCGCATTGGCAGAAAATCGAGGTTGACAAAGAGGGACGGCTGTGCTATAATAGCGCCAATTGGATAGAATCAGCTTGCCGCCGGGTAAGCTTGCAAAGCGTTGGTTCCGTATCGTTAGGCCATGGGAGATGCGGGATCGGCGCTTTTTATTGTTTTGCTCCCAGCATCCAGTCCTATGCAGGCGGTATCTATCCCAAGGTTATTGGCATGCCTGCACAGTTTTTATGTATGGAGGTGTTTTCCATGACAAAATCCAGTTGTTTTCGGGATTTTGCCAAATATACATCCCTCAATGTGATGGGGATGATCGGGCTTTCGTGCTATATCCTGGCCGATACCTTTTTTGTTTCGCTGGGGCTTGGCGCGAACGGCCTGACAGCATTAAACCTGGCTATCCCCGTGTATAGCTTTATCCACGGCAGCGGGCTGATGATCGGCATGGGCGGCGGGACAAAGTATTCGATCCGCAAGAGTCAGGAACAGCACAGCCTGGCAAACCGGGTATTTACCCATGCTGTCCTTCTTGCGGCGGGTTTTGCAGTTTTCTTTGTGCTGGTGGGGATTTTTTTCTCGGGCACGATAGCATCGCTGTTTGGTGCGGACGAAAGTGTGTTTGGCATGTCCAAAACCTATTTGCAGGTCATTTTGTTATTTTCTCCCGCCTTTTTACTCAACAACGTCCTGCTTTGCTTTGTCCGCAATGACGGTGCGCCGCAGCTTTCCA
This sequence comes from uncultured Clostridia bacterium, assembly GCA_904397205.1. Lineage (GTDB taxonomy): Bacteria > Bacillota > Clostridia > Oscillospirales > Acutalibacteraceae > UMGS1071. The sequence goes on along the minus strand of CAJFOO010000088.1, from coordinate 11,770 downwards.
TGGCGGCCATGATCGGCGGGAGCCTGTCGAATGTCGTGCTGGACTGGGTGTTCATTTTCCCCTGCCAGATGGGGATTTTCGGCGCGGTGCTTGCCACCGGGCTGGCCCCGCTTATCAGCATCTGCATCCTTTCCCCGCATTTTTTCCGCCGGAAGAACGGGTTCCGCTTTGTCCGCTGCCGGCCGGAAGGCAGGCTTTTTGGCGGGATCCTTTCCAGCGGTGTGCCTTCTCTGGTGACGGAGGTTTCTTCGGGTGTAGTGATAATCGTGTTCAATTCGATCCTTCTCCGGCTTCAGGGGAACACCGCTGTGGCGGCCTATGGCGTCATCGCAAACCTGTCGCTGGTAGTGATCGCCATATATACCGGGATTGCCCAAGGCATCCAGCCACTGGTCAGCCGGGATCACGGAGCGGGGGATCGTGTGCGTGTGCAGGCAACGCTGCGGTATGCGCTGATTTCCATGCTGATCCTCTCGGTGCTGATTTACGGCGGGATCTTTTTTGGCGCGTCGCCCATTGCTTCCATCTTTAACAGCGAACACAATGCCCTGCTGCAAGAGATTGCGGTCCAGGGCCTGCGTCTGTACTTTATCGCCTGCCCGTTTGCGGGGCTGAACATCATCCTGTCGGTTTACTTTACTTCGACCGAACGCCCAAGGCCCGCCCACGCCATTTCAATCCTGCGCGGCTTTCTCGTGATTATTCCAATGGCGTTTCTCCTTTCGTCGATTGCTGATCTGGTTGGCGTATGGTGTGCGTTCCCAGCCACAGAATGTATTGTGGCGGCCGTTGGCTGTGCATTTTATTTTGTCTATAAGAAAAAACAAAACCGGGGGATAGCTTCTGCCCAATAGATCCACAAAACAGGAAAAGGATGGCGGACCGCCATCCTTTTTGTTATGAGGGAGATTTTGCGCGGGTTTCCCTTCTTTTGTTGCGGATCCATAGGCACGCGTCGAGGGAAACCATACACAGGTTTAAGATATACAGGTATAAAACCACATCGTTGTCGTTCAGAAGTTTATTGATAATGCCGGCAAGGTATCCCAAAATCAGCACCAACAAAAACAACAGGCTTTTTCCCTGGGTGGATTTGGATTTGATGGAGCGCGCAATGGAAAATGGCCAGGCTGCACCAAAGCAAAGCAGCATGATGGCTTCAAAGACACTCAATTCCGGTATACCCCTTTGAGGGTAGCCTGGGCCAGAACATGCCCGTCCATCTGGCGGAACATTTCATGCATCATAAAGCCGTTTTCCAAATCCAGCAGGCAGTCCAGGGCATACACATGCAGCTCGTAGGTATGCGGTTCATTGGGCGGCGCCATCCCTCCGTAGTAAGAAGATAAGTCTTTGCTTTGGCTGCCGCCCTGCGCGCTGATCCAACTGTTCAGGCCCTGCACAAAATCAGTTGCTGTCTGGCTTTCATTTTCGAGGATGTTGGTCCGGGTGATATTTGCCGCAACCCAATGGATCCAGGAGAAGCCGCCGCTGACCGGAAAAGCATCCTTATCCTCCAGAAGCAGGGCGAAGCTTTTGGTTCCGACCGGCGCGTCCAGAATTTCAAAGGGCAGGGAATAGGTAGGAACGCCGTGCGCATTGAAATGCGATCCGTGCTTCCCATATTTATCTTCAATGACCCCGTTGGTAATCCCCTGGCTGATGATTTTCATATTCCTAACCTCCTAAAATTTCTTGATAGGATTAGGATAACCGGAAACCGGGGATGCGTCAATTACTTACTTTTTTGTGGGTATGCGCAGCAGCCCTTTTTTTGCAGCGCTTCCTCCATGCCGTGCTGCAGCATATATTCCACGCCGATTTCCTGCATAATTTGCAAGGCGGAGAGCAGCTTTTCTCCCTGTGGTTTGGTCAGGGAGTATTCCACTTTCAGCGGGTATCCGTCATAGGTTTTTTTCTCCACAAAGCCCAGTTCCACCAGTTCTTTCAAATGCTGCAGGAGCATTTTTTGGGTAATCCCTTCAATATCCCGTTCCAGCTTGGATAAGGATGTGCATCCCAGCCGAAGCCGCCACAGGATGATGGATTTCCATTTTCCGCGTATCATATCATGCGTCAGCTCCAGCGGGCAGGTGTACACCTCGCGGATTTTCATACCCTTTCCTCCTTTTATATACAGCCCGGATTTCTCCTGGCTCCATTTTCCAGTTTGATCAAATCCCTGCATTGGTCGTTTTCTGGGGCCATTATATTACACCTTGCGGTGGGCAGATCGCGCGGCAGGCTGGACCCACATCCATCTCTGCCGCCCGCATTTCCTGCATTCTGCGGCTATTATATCACAGATCCGGAAAAAGAGGAAGGGGAGAAGGGCCGGCAAAAAGAAAAACCGCAAAGGACGGGTGCGCCCGGCTCTTTACGGTTTTTCATGGCCCCCATGGGAGGAGGTTATTTTTTGATAAGCCGTTTCACTGCCTTCACTACTTCTACCTGGACAATCGAAAGGAAGGACAACCCGACGACGATTAGCCACTGTACTACCGTGAGGGAAGACAGGTGGAACACCGTCTGCAGGGCGGGGATCCCCAGGATGCAGGCAATCAGCACCAGGGACACAGCGAAGGAAATCCACAGCCAGGGATTGTTGCCTTCTGCGCGGACCCAGATGAATTCCGTGTTGGAACGCTGGTTGAATGCGCGCAGCATCTGGGAGAACGCCAGCACGCAGAACGCCATGGTCTGCCCAGCGGCAGGGCTGCCCATGCTCACACCGATCCAATACGCGGCGAGGGTCATCCCCGCAACAAATACCCCTTGCGTGATGACCCGGCGGATCAGATCCTTTTCAAACAGGGTACCGGATTTGACGGGGGGATGCTTCATGATATTTTTGCTGGCCGGATCCACCCCCAGCGCCAGAGCGGGAAGGGTAGCGGTAGCGAGGTTGACCCACAGGATGTGGATAGCCAGCAGGGGAGCATCCCAGTTGAATACGGTCGCGACAAACAGGGTGAGGATTTCCGCAATATTGCCCACCAGAAGGAACTGGATCACCTTTTGAATATTGCGGTAGACGCGACGGCCTTCCTTGACAGCATAAGTAATCGTGGTAAAACTGTCGTCCAGAAGGATCATGTCGGCGGCGTCCTTGGCTACGTCCGTACCGGTGATCCCCATGGCCACGCCGATGTCGGCGGCCTTGAGCGCCGGGGAGTCATTCACGCCGTCGCCCGTCATGGCGGCTACCTCGCCGGTACGCTTCAGTGACTGGATAATGCGCAGCTTATCGGCCGGGGAAACCCGGGCAAAGACTGTTGTGGTTTTTACCGCCGTGTCCAGTTCGCTGTCGCTCATAAGGTCCAGCTCATCCCCGGAAAGCACGGTGTTGCCTTCCTCATAAATTCCCAGTTCTTTGGCGATAGCCAGGGCGGTTACCTTGTGGTCGCCAGTGATCATGATGGTACGGATGCCGGCTGTCCGGCAGGTGCGTACGGATTCTGCCACTTCCTTGCGGGGCGGGTCGATCATCCCGGCGATCCCGATAAAGGTCAGGTCAAATTCCAGGTTTTCCTCATCGTCTTCCGGGACGGCGGCGATTTCCCTGCGGGCAAAGCCCAGCACGCGCAGGGCTTCTTCCGACATGCGGTGGCACAGTGTCAGAATATTTTCCGCATCGGCCGGGGGCATGGGACGCACCCCTTCCGAAGTCAGGATATGGGTACACAGAGGGAGCATTTCATCCACTGCGCCTTTGGTATACGCAATGGCTTTCCCTTCGATCTCATGGACGGTAGTCATCCGCTTACGGTCGGAGTCGAAGGGCTGTTCAAACAGGCGGGGATGTTTGTCTTCCAGATCTTCGTGATCGATTCCAAACGCCTGCGCCATATAAATCAGGGCGCCTTCCGTAGGATCACCGATGATTTCCCCTTCGCGGTCCGGATCCAGGCTGGCGTCATTGCACAGCGCGGCAGCGTAAACCAGCTCCTGGTACACTTTGGGGTGCTGCTGCGCCGCGGATTCCACTGGCGTAGTTTTGCCGGCTTCAAAATCTCCGTTGACAGCAATATGCGTCACGGTCATTTTATTTAAGGTTAAAGTACCGGTTTTGTCGCTGCAAATTACCGTGGCGCTGCCCAGTGTTTCCACGGCGGGGAGCTTGCGGATGAGGGCATTTTTCTTTGCCATGCGCTGTACGCCCAGCGCCATGACGATGGTCGCCGTGGCGGGCAGGCCCTCAGGGATGATGGAAATGGCCAGGGAGATGGCGACGAGGAACTGCGGGATCAGCGGGCGTTGATAGATAATCCCCAGGATCACAATCAGGGCGCAGACAATCAGGCCCACAATGGTCAGGGTTTTTCCTACGGCATTGAGTTTGCGCTTAAGGGGGGTATCGAGATCGTCCTGGCTGTCCAGCATCCCTGCGATATTGCCCACCTCGGTGTCCATACCGGTGGCCACGACAATGCCTTCGGCCCGCCCGTAGGTGACCATCGAGGAGGAATATGCCATGTTGCTGCGGTCACCCAGGGGGCAATCTGCCGGGAGCAGGTCGTCGGCATCTTTTTCTGAGGGAACGGATTCGCCGGTAAGCGAGGCTTCCTGTGCTTTGAGGTTGGCCGAGTCCAGAAGGCGGATATCCGCGGGGATCATATCGCCGTCGCTGAGGAAGATGACATCCCCCACAACCAGTTCTCTGGCGGGGATGATGCTTTCTTCCCCCTGGCGCAGTACCCGTGCGGTAGGCGCGCTCATGTTGCGCAGGGCTTCCAGGGAAGACTGCGCTTTCTTTTCCTGCACGATCCCAATTACCGCATTGATAATGACGATGGCAAAAATGACGATAGCCTCGGTCCATTCCTGCAAGATGGCCGAAAAGGCGGTGGCGCCGATCAGGATCAGCACCATAGGGTCAAGGATCTGCGCTTTGAGCATTTGCAAAATCGTTTTTGGCGGTTTTGCACGCAGTTCATTGGGGCCGTTCTTTTTCAGCCGTTCGGCCGCCTCGGCATCACTCAGCCCTTCTTCCGAAGTATGCAGTGCTTTGCAGACTTCTTCGATGGTTTGTGCATGCCAAGGCGCCGGTTTGTGATTATCCATAAGGATTGATCACTCCTTTTAAAAATTTTATATTCTGAGCCGCCCGAAGGCGGGGATCAGCGGCAAAAGAAAAACAGGCATAACAGAAAACCCTTGGATATAAGGGTTCCTGTTACGCCTGGGCGTTGCTGATTTTTACATTTTGGAAAGGGGTTGCTGCAGTATGTTCGATCCGGGTCGCTACTGTCGGAATAATCCATAAGAATTTTTCTGCTCCTTCTCAAAATTTACTCTATTATATACGATAGGGTTTGCTTTGTCAATGGGGGAAACTGATAAAAATCCCGCGCGGGTTTTTGTGTGTCTGCGGAGGGATTGGCGGATATTTCCAAAGGGATTGCGTATACTAAAATATCATACAAATACTACGGAAGACAGGAAGGTGACGGTGTTGGCACCCCATGTTCGGTTAGTCCCGGGCGGTGACGGGACCTATGATATTTTTGTGGAATATCCCCGGGGAAGCGAGGAATTGGCAGCGGAATTCGGTGAGGATCCCGCCCGGCCGCATTCCGGGAAAATGTGGAAGCAGATCCGCCGGTATCTCAAGAAGGTCCGGGTGAAAAGCGTCAAAGTGTTCTTTTCCGGCGTGCTGGTCGCCTCGGTAGCGGTTTCTTCTCTTGCTCCGGCGCTGGCTGCATCCGACCGGTATAGTATGGGATACCTGTACAGCGGCACGGAACAGCAGCAGATCGAATATGTGGAGCGGACCAACCACGCGCTCGATACGGTATCGCCCAGTTACTTCAATCTCCAGGCGGACGGGAGCCTGAAGCTCAATTATCCCAGCCGGTACCTGATCGATACCATGCACCGGAAAGGGATTCGGGTTGTGCCATTCCTGAGCAACCACTGGGACCGGACGGCGGGGATCCGGGCGCTCCAGGATGTACAGGGACTTTCCACACAGTTAGCGGGCTATGTGGAAGAATACGATCTCGACGGGATCAATGTAGATATTGAAAATGTGACGCACGAACAGCGGGATGCCTATACGCAGCTGGTGCGGCTTCTGCGGGAAAAGATCCCGGCTCATAAGGAAGTCTCGGTGGCGGTTGCCGCGAATCCCAACGGCTGGCAGACCGGCTGGCATGGTTCCTACGATTATGCAGCGCTGGCGGAGGTTGCCGATCACCTTTTTCTCATGACATATGACGAGCATTACGAAGGGGGAGAAGCTGGACCGGTAGCGAGTATTGATTTTGTCGAACGGTCGATCCAGTACGCACTGCGCAAAGCCGATCCCGAAAAAATTGTGGTGGGCCTGCCGTTTTACGGCCGTGTCTGGAGCCTGGATAATGGCCGCATTGCCGGCAAGGGGATAAGCATCCAGACGATCCAGGATATTTTGGAAAATTGCGTCTCTACAGTGACTTACGATCAAACGGCCCAGTCCGTCAAAGCAGAATTTACGATCACGAAATCCAGCGCCAAATATACCGTGGGCGGCGATTTTGTGCTTCAGCCCGGAAAGTATGTCGTTTGGTATGAAAATGATGCATCTTACCAGGCGAAACTCCAGCTGGTACAGAAATATAACCTCAAAGGCGCCGGTTCCTGGTCGCTGGGACAGGAGGATCCGTCGATTTGGGAGCATTATGACGAATGGCTCAACGGGAAACCATCGAATCCCTCTGTGGGGGATGAGGTGAAGCTCGATACCCAGATGGTCTATATGATTGACGGCATATCCCTGTATGATTTCCTGGTCAAAGGGAACAACGATACGGACAATATCACCGTGACCTCTTCCAACGGGAACGTTGCTTCGGTGGCCCTGCACAACCCATCCGATTCCCGCGGGGCAAAATACCGCGTGACGGCCAAAGGGGTGGGCCGCTCCACCATTACGGCCACATACCAGGGGGAATCGGCTTCCATGGAGGTAGTCGTGTATCCCAAAGGGGGATCCATTACCCTGGATACGGTCCGCTATACGATGGCTCCCGGCGGGGTCTATGACATTGGCGTGACGGTAACCGACGGCAAGGGGAACCGTTTGTCTGGGGAAGCGGTGCGCAAGATGGTGGAAGACGGTACGCTGCGCGTGCGGGATTCGCGTACCGGTTCCATTGTCAGCCTGCGGCAGCTTTCCAACGGGAATTTCCGCGTCATTGGGAAGAATCCGGGCACATGTTATATTGTCTATGAAGTCGTGCAAAACGGACAGGTGGTGACCCATGCTTCCGTGCGGGTTGACGTGCAGGCCGGGGCGTCCGCCGGAGGGATTGCCACTAGGAATACCTCCTGGTGGGCGGACAAATCTTCGCTTCCCCAATAGCGATACGGCGATGGAGCCTAAAGGACGGTTTTCTTGCAACAGACAGTTGAAAACCTGGGCGTCCCATAGTACAATAGAAGGGATCAAAAACAGGGGGGACGCGGCATGGGAACACAGCGGCTGGTGTTTTTGGATTTCTGTAAGTTTTTTGGGATTGCCTTTATGGTCTGGGGGCATGCAGGCGTACCCCTGGGGGTGGATACGTACCTTCACTCGTTCCATATGCCGATATTTTTCTTTGTATCAGGCTATTTGTTTCAGCTGGACCGGTATTCCTTTCCCCGGTTTGTGTGGGGAAGAGCCCGTTCCCTGCTGATCCCGTACCTGGTGTTTGGAATCGGTCTTTGCCTGCTCTGGAACGGGTATTATACCCTGTTTTCCCCCGAGCAGGCCGTGCCGTGGGAGGACGTCTTTCTGCGTGTGCTGTGGATGTCCTCCTCCGATTCCTCTCTGTTTGCCGCTGTACAGTGGTTTTTGCCCTGCCTGTTTTTTACGGAAGTTGCGTTTTACCTTCTGGCCCTCTGTACTCGGCGGCTCCCGTGGCTGTTAGCCCCCATTGCCGTGGGGTTTTCTGTCCTGGGGGTTGGGGCTTCGGCTTGGTTCCCCACGCCCTGGCCATGGGGGCTGGATTGCGGCCTTTCGGCAATCGCGTTTTACAGTGCGGGCTATGGCCTGCGCGCGCTGGGGAAGTTCCGGGCAGGCCGGTGGCTGCTTTCCGGTCCCTGGTATTTGCTGCCGGTGCTCTTTGGCGGCGGGCTGGCGCTGTCCTTGTGGAACGGGTATGTCAACCTGCGGCTGCTCCTCTTCGGCAATTATTTTCTGTATTACGGGGCTGCGTTGTGCAGCATCTTGTTTTATGTGTTGTTTTCCGCTTGGATGGCACGTTTCCCCCGGTTTGTCTCCTGCCCGCTTGGCCGGTGGATGGCGTGTGTGGGAAGGAATACGCTGGGTATCCTCGTATTGAACCAGGCTGTGCGGCAGATCTTGGTGTTGGCCCTGCCTTGGGAGGAGTGGCAGGCTGCTGCTCCCGATGCGGTGTACTGGATGGACGGGGCGATGGCGTTTGTTGTGTTATGGATAAGCTTTGGCCTGTCGCTGCTCCTGGGGAAGCTGGCCCCTTGGCTGGTGGGGAAAAAGCGGGCTGTGCGCCAGTACCGGCCAAAACATTTTTCCTGACGCAGTTTGCCCTGCGGACTGTCACCCCTTGCCCTGGTTTCCCATAAGATAGGGGGAAAGGGGGTGTGCGATGATGGAGAAGCTACCAGGCGGCCCGGCTTTGGAAGGGAAATGGGAGGCCTGCAACCAGGTGCTCAAAAGTATTGCCCGTCAGCAGCAGGCAGTCGGGGCAGTGCTGGAGTCTGCGGCGATGAAGGAACAGCCGTTTTTGCTGCTGTTTTCCGACGCGCAGCAGGAAGCGGCTGCGGAAGCGACACAGTCGGTGGAGGTTCTGATGGAAAAGGCTGCTGTGATGAGCAAGGCGCTGCGGGACGAGCTGTCTTTGATCCTGTCGGATCCGGAATATACCGCTTGCGGGGAAAAGAAACCGGTGAAATAATCCCTTTTCAGGGTTTGGAGCGATAAAAGGTCTGGCTTTTGATAAAGCCGGGCCTTTTTCTATGCCGCAGGAATCCTTTGTGTTTTGCAGATGGGAAAAGAAAAACGAATCCCGTCGAAAGATTTTCTCAAAAAACTCTTGTGTTTGGAAAAGTTTTACGTTATAATGAAAAAAACATTACAATTTTGTCATTTGTCCTCTTTTTCTATGCCGTGAAAACAGGTCTTTTTCCGTTTGCTGGATAGAAAAAAGGAAAAAAAAGGAAATTTGTCGAAAGGTTTTCTTAAAAAAACTCTTGTGTTTAGCAAGGTTTTACGGTATAATAAAGAAAACATTACAATTTTGTCATTTATGACCTTTTGTCCGGCAGGAGAATCTCCCGCCGCCGCCGTATGGCAGATCCGTCCGGATAGGCTATCGGCAATGAGAAAGGAGCATTTCGTTTTTATGGCTAGCAAAGGGAATCGTTACATCCCCCAGCATCTCGCGCCAGCGCCGCCGGTTTCCGGCTGGAAAAAAAAGGCGGCTACTTCTATGCTGACTGCCGTGTGTTCCGCCGCAGTGCTCACCTCGGTGATCCCCGCCGGGCATGTCCTGGCGGCAACTTCTTCCCAAACGGCGGTGACGACCGATGCCTTGAACGTCCGTTCGGGAGCGGGGATGTTATACGGGATTTTGACGACGCTCCCCACAGGGACGGCGGTCACCGTGTTGGATGATTCACAGGATGACTGGGTGAAAGTACGCACAAGCGATGGGACCGAAGGCTATTGCAGCCGGGAGTATTTGACCCTCCATGCCGACTCGCAGGAAGGATCCTCCGAAAACGATAGTTTCTTGCGGCTGGATACCAAGACGTATACCAATACCGAGGGGCAGGTTTATCAGTTTTTAGCCAAGGTCAATGGCGGGAGCGGTACGTTGCCCACCGTGACTTCCACAGATCCCTCGGTGGCTTCGGTACAGTATGTGCGCACCGATTCCCGCGGCTACCTGTACCAGATTGATACCCTCGCAGAAGGGAAAACCACCATTGTCGTGACGGCCGACGGCGTGACGGCAACCCTGCCGGTTACAGTTACGGCGGGGACATCCGGGCAAAGCAGTGCTTCTTCCGGCAGCGGACAGAGCCCAACCGGTGCGGTTAAGCTGGATACCAGGGAGTACAGCAATACCAGCGGGCAGATCTACCAGTTCCTGGCCAAGGTAGCAAGCGGGGACATGCCCACCGTTACCTCCAGCGATCCTTCGGTCGCGGCGGTAAAATATGTGCGTACGGATTCCCGCGGGCACCTGTATCAGATTGATACCCTTGCCCCCGGTGAGACAACCATTTCGGTGACAGCCGACGGCGAGACCGCCACCCTGCCGGTCACCGTTACCGGAGGGGAAGCGGTGAGCGGAGATGCTGCCAGTTCGTCTTCCAATGTAGGCGTGTCGCTCGATACCAAAGCATATGCCAACAGCGTGGGGAACATCTACCAGTTTTTAGCCACGATTACCGGGGATTTTGAGGACATGCCCACCGTAACATCCAGTAATCCGTCGGTCGTATCGGTCGAATATGTACGGACGGATTCCCGCGGGCATCTCTATCAGATCAATACCCTCGCAGAAGGCAAGGCCAACATTACCGTGACGGCCGGCGATGTTTCCCGTTCTTTCCCCGTTACGGTACAGGGGGAAGGAGAGGGCGCCGCAGGGGAAGTGCTCGATCCGGTCACACAGAAAGCCGTGCAGTCCATTACGGTGAAAGAGCGGCTGAACCTGCGTACCGGCCCGAATACCTCGTATACCCGGATTGCTATCCTGGATGCAGGGGACGAGCTTACGCCGATGGATCTGTCCCATGAGGGCTGGGCACAGGTGCAGACCGCCGATGGTACGGTGGGGTATGTCAGCACCGACTATGTGACATACCAGTTTACCGATGGCACGACCAATGAAAGCCAGGGAGGCACAGTGAATTCCATTTATCCCTATGAGGACTGCGTGATTGCCCAGGGGAAAACCATGTATACCAAAGCGGCTTTCTCATCGGGGGCCACTGTGACTTGGAGTTCCAGTGATACCAGCGTAGCGACCGTATATAAAGGGTATATTTATGGGGTTAGCCCTGGCACAGCAGTGATTACGGTGAGTTCCGGCGGCCAGAGCGCCAGCTGTACGGTGACGGTTACCGCAGCGGAACCGGTAAAATTTGTCTATGTGGATCCGAATACCGTCAGTGTGGGTGAGCAGGCGAACGTGGTAGCTATTACGGATAATACCCGTTCTTCTGTCCAATTCCAGGTAGAGACGGAGGATGGTACGACGGAGACCTATACAACGGATCAATATGCGTCGGAAAACGTTTCGGACGATACATACGGCGATAACAATACCCGGGTATGGACAGTACCGGTTACGTTTACGGAGCCGGGGCAATATAAAGTAACCGCCTATTCCTCGACTGGTTCCACTTATTCTTCCCTTGGGAAATCCACTACCATTTATGTGGTATCTTCGGACAGCGATACGGAAAGCACATACGATCAGCGACGGATCAGCGACGATATGCTGAACCTTATCGCAAAATGGGAAGGCTACAGCGCCACTATTTATGACGATACGCTGACGAGTTCCCCTACTCCGACACTTGGATATGGCAAAACCTACAAAGAAGGCTCAGTATTTTATAACAATCTCACGAAGAGAGAGGCTTGGGCTTTGTTATGCAATACCATCAACGACATGAGCTATACCAGCGAGGTCAATGCGTTCCTGCAAAAGAACAACATCAAGGCCAATCAGCAGCAGTTTGATGCCATGGTCAGCTTCTCTTATAATGTAGGGGCCGGCTACTGGAACGGGACCAGCACCTTTGATCT
>CAJFOO010000087.1 GCA_904397205.1 uncultured Clostridia bacterium | reverse complement strand
CAGACAATCCCCCCCAATATCCGCGACACGGAGAAGGATTTTTCCAAAATGTTGGAGCCTGGCCCCTGCTTATTCAAGAAGTACACCGGGAGCACCAAAACAAAATTCATGGCCAGGGCAATCCCGCACGAAACGATGTTATCGATAAGATTTCTCCCGCCAAGCAAAAGGGAATCTTCCGTCAGCATAATCACCAGGCGGAACACGGTCAGCATGGTAAACAACTGCCCGGAACTAATCATTGTTGCTCTTCGAAGCAATTTACCGCCTCCTTTCTTCCCCAAACCATCCTAGGATTTTTTATCTTCTTCCCCGCGCAGCGTCACATCGGAGCCGGGCATATCCTGCACCTTGGAGGATCCCTGTGCCATACGCTGCCAGCCGATTCGGGTAAGCACATCGCGGCGCATCCCTTTCCAGGAGAGCGGGGAAACGGGGCTGGAAAACGGGACTTTGTATACGCTTTCCACACAGATATTTACCAGGATCAAGCCAAAGCCCAGCATCATTCCCCACACCCCGATGGTTGCGCCCAAAATAATAAAAACCAGACGCAAAATAGCAGTAACTTCATACAGACTGGGCGTGACATACGAAGCGATCGCCGTCAAAGCAATGACCATCAGGGTCGGCGCGCCCACCAGCCCGGAACTGACCGCGGCATCCCCAATAACCAGGGCGCCCACAATACTTACTGCATGAGTCAGCGGACGCGGTACCCGCAGCCCCGCTTCACGCATGATCTCATACAAAAAGTGTAAGACAATGGCCTCCATAAAAATGGGAAACGGGGTTTCCGATTCGGATTCAGCAATCTTGAGCAGCAGCGGCTGGGGCAAAAATTCCGGGTGGAACGTGGCGCTGGCCACATACAGCCCCGGCAGAAAGATAGCTAAAAAAAAGGAAAGGTATTTCAGCCAACGGATCATGGTGGCATAGATCGGGCGGGTAATATAGTCGTCTACGCTTTGGAAATTCTCCACAAAGAGAAAGGGGATGATGAGCACATTGGGGGTCCCGTCAACCAAAATTGCAATGCGCCCCTCGTTGATTTTCCCGCAGACCGTATCCGGCCGCTCGGAAAAACCAATCCCATTGAATACGTTGGCCCGCTCCAGGAATGGGGCGATATACCCGGCGGCCAGCACGGTATCGATCTGGATTTTGCCGAGGTTTTTCTTCACCATCCGCAGCACCTCCGGAGACACTGTCCCCCGCAGATAACACAGGCATACATTGGTTTTGCTGTTTTTCCCAATCACCATGCGCTCAAATTTCAGCTTGGGGGTTTTCATGCGGCGGCGGATCAGCGACATATTGATCTGCAAGGGCTCCACAAACCCTTCCCGGGAACCCCGCTGGGTTACCTCTCCGCTGGGTTCGGATACGCTGCGGAACTGGAACCCCTGTACGCCAAACGCCAACATCTTGTCGCAGCCGTCGATGGCCAATACCGCAAAGCCATTGGCTAACCGGTCGAATACCTCTTCCTTGGCCACAAGCTGCACCTGATCCACGGTGGAAAAGGAATTGTCCCGGATATACCGGAATTTCTGCCATGGATCCAGCTCCACCAGCGGGGCGGATAAAATCGGATTGAGTACGCTTTCCGCCACAACGTGTTTATTGACCATCCCTTCCAGCGAAAACAGAGCCGCCGGCGTACCGGTAATCTGGAATTCCCGCACGACAAAATCAAAGCTGCCGTCAAACTGGCTGCGGAAATAAATTAAATTCTCCAGCAAAGACGAAGATAACCGGGGATTTTCTTCTTGTGTCTGGGTAGACATAGCCCTCCTCCTTCCAGGATAATGACTGACTTCTCCTGTAGCTTTCCCAGAAAATCCCTTTCCTATTCCTTCCAAAGAAATGCAGGAGTAAAATTTGGGAAAACCGTCCATGCTATGCATAATCAGAAACCCGGTTATTTTTGAGAAAGGCGGGCAAAGCTATGATAATTTCTTTTTTGCGGGCCATCCTGCTGTATGGCGCCATTATCGGGGCCATCCGCCTGATGGGAAAACGCCAGATCAGCGAGCTGCAAACCTCCGAACTGGTCGTCACCCTGCTAATTTCGGATATTGCCGCCATCCCCATGCAGGATACCTCCCAGCCCCTGGTAAGCGGCCTGCTGCCCATCGCGGTGCTGGTTATGTGCGAGATCGCCATTTCCGTGGGGATGGTCAAAAGCGCCCTGTTCCGCAAATGGATCTGCGGCCGGCCCATCCTGGTGATCCGGAACGGGAAGGTGGATCAAAAGGAGCTTCGCCGTCTGCGCATGACCATTGAAGATCTCTCCGCCCAGCTGCGGCAGCAGGGGATCGCCCATATGGATGACGTCAGCTATGCGATTGTGGAAACCAACGGATCGCTGAGCGTACTGAAAAAGCCCGCACAGGACGTCCCTACCGCACAAATGCTGCAGCTAGATCCTCCGGATGAAGGGTTGGAACTGGTCGTCATCAGCGACGGGAAAATTTTTGATGTTTCCCTGTCGTTATGCGGACATACACGCGAATGGCTGGATGGCATTTTAGAGGGGCAAAATCTCTCGGCAAAAGACATTTTCATCATGACCGCCAATACCAATGGCGGCTTCCAGATTACCAAAAAGGAGGAACCATGAGACGGATTTGGGCAGTGTGGATTTTACTCCTCATCCTCGGGGGAATCTGCACCCTGGGGCTATGGGGAACCTTTCGGATGACCGGGCAGATCACGGCTTCCCTGGAGCAAGTAGAGGACAGCCTGCACCGGGAAAATCTCGAAGAAGCCCTGCAATGGAGCGAAAAAGCGCAGGATGACTGGCCTGGATCGTACCGGATCCTGTGCCTGTTCCTCAGCCACGACCGGCTGGCAAACATCGGGAAAGAACTCGATGCCCTGACCGTATATCTGGAGCAGGGGGACGCCGTACAAGCGGCCGCGCAGTGCGCCCAGGTCAAAGACTCTCTGCATCTGCTGCGGGAGAATGAAGTACCCACCCCGGAAAACATCCTGTAAACAAAAAACACCGTACCGGGATCGCTTGCCCGATACGGCGTTTTATGCTAGGATAAAACAAAGGGGAAAGTGGAAATCCGCTATGGACTGGGGGAAGCCCACCGGCACAGGGGATATGACCGAAGCCGGCGGGCTGGCATCGGAACGGGTGTTAAAGCGGTGCGGGTTTCAGGAATCCGCAAGAAATACCACCACCTGGCGGAAACGATGAAACCGGATGCCAAAAGGACAGGCATCCGGTTTTTATGCTTGTTTATCTGCGAGAAGATGCTGAAGCTCTTCCATAAAAGAATGGATGTCTTTAAAATCCCGGTAGACCGAAGCAAACCGTACATACGCTACCTCGTCGGTATTCTTGAGTTTTTCCAGCGCCAGGCTTCCGATCACGCTGGAAGGCACCTCTCGGTCCATGGAATTCTGCATGGTAAACTCGATGTCATCCACCAGCCGTTCCAGTACCTCAATGGATACCGGACGCTTTTCACAAGCCCGTAACAGGCCGCCCAAAAGCTTGTTGCGGTCAAATGGCTGACGGGACTTGTCCTTTTTGATGACAATTACCGGGACGGTCTCAATAATCTCATAGGTAGTGAACCGTTTCCCGCAGGATAAGCATTCCCGCCGCCGCCGGATCCGTTCGCCTTCATCGGTGGGACGGGAATCAATCACTTTGCTTTCTTCCCCATTGCAATACGGGCATTTCATGATATATGACCTCCCTTCCCATACTGCCGCTTTGGTTCTGTTACCGTTATTATAGCATGGGCCTTTAGGGAGTGACAAGGTTTTTCCAAAAATTTGTTGGGGAATTTTTTAATTTCCCAGAGATTTCTGCATTTGGTTATGCAGCTTTTGGATGAGGCTCCTGGCGGCTACCAACTCGCCGACATCCTCAAAATTGGAACGGTACACCTCAATAACCCCATCCCCCGTATACCCCTGCCGGGCAAGCTGGGAAAACAGCCGGCGGTAATCCATATGTCCTTTGCCGGGCACTAAGCAGTCCTGTTTCTCATCGTTGTCGTTGAGATGGACGTGGGCAATTTTATTCCCCATGGCGTCGCATACTTCATAGGGATCGTGCCCGGCCCGTACCGCCTGCTTGACATCCAGCACAAACGCGCATTCCTCTCCGCAGCCCTCGCGCATCCTGCGCAGAAAAGCCGGTTCCTGGCTCAAAAATCCCGCCACATTTTCCTGGCATACCGTCACGCCGTATTCCTGCCCCAAATCATACAGGCGGCGGAAGCGGGAAAAATAATCGTGAATCGAAATCCCTCCGGCAGACAGGCGCTGCCCGTGCAAAACCAAAAATTTCGCGCCAAGCTTCCGGGCAGCCTCCAGGTACTGCCGGTAGAACAATAGGCCGTCTTCGAGGCGGGTAGGGTAATTCGAAAATAACAGCATCCCTTCAAAGCTGGACGTAAACGGATGTACCGACAGAACCTTCCCGCCAAACCGGCCGAGGGATTCCCGCAGCCGCGCCACATAATCGGGCTGGAATTCCCGGTAGGTATTGAAAAAAATCTCAAACTGGCGGAACCCGGCCTGCAGCAGGGTTTCTAACGCCCGGCAGGTTTCCATGGGATACAGGCACGCAGTGGAAATCCCAATTTTCACCAGGAATCCCTCCTTTCCTTATAAAAAATGAGAGAACCTTTTTATTTTATCATAAAGGGAAGGAAAATTCAAATACATAATCCCGGTTTTGCCGGAAAAAATAAAAAAACCGGAAAAATTGGACGAAAACAGGGAGGAAACGGCTATGAGCAAAGAAAATCAAAAATTATTACAGGAACTCTACCACACCACCAACATGGGGATTGAGGCTTCCCAAATGGTGCTGCCGAAGGTGAAAAACCAAGGCATGAAACGGGCCCTGCGGGCCCAGCAGAACAGCTACCGCAAAATTGCCGAGCAATCCGCCCGGATGCTGGCAGAGGATGACCAGTCCCCCCGTCCCGAAAGCCTGATGCAGAAGATGGCCCTGTGGGGCTCGGTGCAGATGAATACCATGCGGGATTCCACCACCCCCCATCTGGCGGAAATGCTGATCCAAGGCAGCAACATGGGCATTATCAACGTCACCCGCGAGCTCAACCGCCTGCCGGACTCTGACGCAGGCGCGCGCCAGCTTGCGGAAGAATACCTCCAAAGCGATCAGGCCCACATCGAAACCATGAAACAATATCTGTAAGCCGCCTTGATTTCCCTCTCCATTTTGATTATAATAGAACAATCAAAACCAGGCGGAGGGATACAGCATGGCGGTGCTGAGCGCGAGTAACTTAACAAAAGCCTTTGGCGACGATACCATCTTCCAGGGGGTATCGTTTGAAATCCAGGACCATGACCGGGTTGGCCTTGTCGGCTGTAACGGTTCGGGAAAAACTACCTTATTCCGCATCCTCACCGGGGATTCCCGGCCTGACAGCGGCGAGGTGTTCCAGGCAAAAACCACGGTCATCGGGTACATGGAGCAGCATGTCTGCCGCGACGCGCAAACCAGCGCCTATGCCGAAGTGCTGCAGGTCTTTTCTCCCCTGCTGGATTTGGAACAAAAATTGGAAGAACTCCAGCACGCCCTGCAATCCCACCATCACACGGAGGAAGAGCTGCACCGGCTGGTAGAGGAACAAAGCCGCTGCAACGATCAGTTTGTCCGGGACGGCGGCCTGACCTTCCGGGGGCGGGTACGTTCCGCCCTGCTCGGGCTGGGGTTTTCCGAGGAGCAAATCGCCCTGCCGGTGATGTCCCTCAGCGGCGGGCAGAAAGCCAAACTGCAGCTGGCAAAGCTCTTGCTTTGCGGGGCAAACCTTCTTCTTCTCGACGAACCAACCAACCATCTCGACATCGCTTCGGTGGAATGGCTGGAGGATTTCCTGCGGGGATACCCGGGGGCGTTTCTGGTGATTTCCCACGACCGCTATTTCCTCGATCGGATCACCAACCGCACCTTTGAAATGGAGCAGGGCCGGATGTTCCTCTACAAGGGGAATTATTCCGCATCCAGGCAGCAAAGAGAGGAAAACCGGCTTTCCATGCAGCGCAAATACGACAATACCCGGCGGGAAATCGACCGGATCCAGGGGATTGTTGCCCAGCAGCGCCAGTGGAACCGCGAAAGGAATATCCGCACGGCCGAAAGCAAACTGAAAATGATCGAGCGTCTGGAAGCCGGCCTGGAAAAACCCGGCGCGGAACCGGAATCCCTGCATTTCCAGTTTGGAATGGCGAACCGGGGAGGCAACGATGTCCTGTCCGTGGAGGACCTATCCGTACAGTTCGGCGGATCGCCCATCTTTTCCCATGTGCGCTTTGCCCTGCACCGCCGGCAGCGCGCCTGCCTGATCGGTCCCAACGGCTGCGGCAAAACCTCCCTGCTCAAAACCATCCTGGGGAAATACCCGACCGCTTCCGGCAGCATCCGGCTTGGGGCCGGGATCCACACCGGCTATTACGATCAAACCCAGGAAGACCTTTCCCCAGAGAAAACCGTCTTAGAGGAAATCTGGGACGCGTTCCCCCGCCTGTCGCAAACCGAAATCCGCAGCGCCCTGGCGGTATTCCTGTTCCGGGGGGAAGAAGTCTTCAAGCCTATTTCCGCCCTGAGCGGCGGCGAGCGCGCCCGGGTACTCCTGCTTAAGCTGATGCTCTCAGAGGCAAACTTCCTCCTGCTCGACGAACCCACCAACCACCTGGACATCCCTTCCCGCGAAGCGCTCGAAAGCGCCCTGCTGGAATATGAGGGGACGCTCCTGGTTATCTCCCACGACCGCTATTTCATGAACCGGATTGCCGATACCATCTATACCCTTTCCCAAAAAGGGATCAAAGCCTACACCGGCAATTACGACGCATATTTGGAGCAGAGCAAGGACAAAAAAGAAACGGCCCCCTCTGCCGGCCAGCCTGTCAAAGAAAAGAAAGAAAATACATACAAAAAACGCAAGGAAGAAGCGGCGGAAAAGCGCAAAGTCCAGGCTGCCTTACGCCGTGCGGAGGACACAGTGGAGCGTTTGGAGCAGCAAATCCAGGAACTGGAAGAGCAGCTCTGCCAGCCGGAAATTGCCAGCGACTACGAAGCCGCTTTGGATCTGACCCGCCAGGCGGAGGCTCTGCGCGCACAGCACGAAGAGCAGATGGCTGTGTGGGAAGCTTTATGTGAACAGGCCGACACGCTGGAAAAAGAAAGTTAAAAAAAAGCAAAGCATCCGCAGATACTTTGCTTTTTCTGTCACGGATTATTCTGCGGCAAAGGGTTTCATTTCTTCGATCAACCGGCCGCCCTCTTCCCCATCGTCAGCAATTTCCATGGTGATGGGCTTTTCCAGGTTTAAACTGAAAATCCCAATCAGGGATTTCGCGTCAACCCGATACCGGCCGGTGGACAGGTGGATAGGAAAACGGTATTTGCTTACAGCCGCAACGAATCGATTTACCTTGTCCCCGGTAGACAATAAAACCTTGATTTTCTGCATCTTCCTGCGCCTCCGCTTCTCCTGTGTAATGAGGGAAAAACCTCTGTGCTTCCTGCCATGGTAGCATATTCCGTCCGATTCGTCAACCGGCTGGGAATTTTTCCCCTGTTTTGGATGATATTCACAGGAAAGCTATCTATATCTTGTCTAAATTCACAATGGTTTTTTACACATTCATCCAGAAGGGATTGCTGTTTATGAAAGTTTCCGTTATTACCTTCGGCTGCAAGGTCAACCAATATGAATCCCAGTCTATGCTGTCCCAGTTGATTCAAGGAGGGTTCCAAGTTGCCGGCGCAGAGGATTCCCCCGACGTCATCCTCTTCAATTCCTGTACCGTTACCTCTGCCAGCGATCAAAAAGTACGCCAGATCCTGCGCAAAGCCCGGCGGGAACATCCGGACGCCATCCTTGTCCTCACCGGCTGTATGCCCCAGGCATTCCCGGAGGATGCGGAAGCCTTACAGGAAGCAGACGTGATCCTCGGCAACCGCAATCGCAGCGTTTTGCTTCCGCGCATCCTGGAATATCTCTCCACGCACCAGCGGATTGTGGACATTGCCCCCCACGAAACCGGGGATACCTTTGAACCCATGGCTGTAGGACAATTCTATGACCGGACCCGCGCTTTCTTAAAAATCCAGGACGGCTGCAACCGGTTTTGTTCCTACTGCATTATCCCGCACGCCAGAGGCCGGGTACGCTCCAAACCTTTGGACGACCTGCGCCGGGAAGCGGCACGGCTGGGAGAAAACGGCTACCGGGAAATTGTACTGACCGGTATCAACCTCTCTTCCTACGGGCAGGATCTGGGCCTGCACCTGTGCGACGCTATCGAAGCCGCCTGCGAGGCTCCCGGAATACAGCGGGTGCGGCTGGGCTCCCTGGAACCGGAACAGCTGCAAGCCGATGTGATTGCCCGTCTCGCCCGGCAGCCCAAGCTGTGCGATCAATTCCATCTTTCCCTGCAAAGCGGCTGCGACACAACCCTGCACCGGATGAACCGCCACTATACCACGGCGGAATACCGGGAAATCGTGGCAAACCTGCGCGCCGTATTCCCGAATGCAGCCATTACCACCGATATTATGGTGGGCTTCCCTGGGGAAACCCCGGAAGAATTTGCGCAAAGCCTGGCTTTCGCTAAAGAAATCCGGTTCGCAAAAGCCCATGTATTTTCCTATTCCCGGCGGCCCGGCACCAAAGCGGCCGAAGCGCCGGATCAAATTCCCAATAAGGAAAAGGAACAGCGCAGCCGTGCCATGATAGCTGCTGCAGCCGCTACCCAAGCGGAATTCCTGCAAAGCCAGGTGGGGCGTGAAGAAGACGTGCTGCTGGAACAGGAAGTATCCCCCCGTCTATGGGAAGGCTATACCCGCAACTATACCCCGGTAAAGGTGCAGGGTGATGGGCTGGGAGCAGGCGCCTTGGTCCGTGTACGCCTGACCCATGCCGACGCCTCCTCCTGCCACGGCGTTACAGTACATTCATGACGTTTTCCACTTCTTTTTTGGTATTTTCGTTTTCCAGGAAGTCATAGGAATAAAACATAAACCCGTCTACGCCGAGTTCCCGTCCCAGTGTCACCTGCTGGGCAAGAATATCGTCCGCATTTTTCCAGGTACCGTCATCCACATCCGAACCTGCCTTATACAGCCCCAGACCAAAGTACAGCTTTATCTCTTCGTTGGTCACAAGTTCCTTCCATTGGTTGGCCCCTTCGTCAAACGGCAGGTAACTGTTCTCAAAGTTGACATACAGCTGCGGACAAATATAATCGATATATCCTGGCGTGGAACACCAGGTTTTTACATCGGCTCCCATATTTTCGTCGTTCTGGATATTTCCCTGCGGGGCTATCCCAAACACGATGCCAGAATCTACTGCTTTAATTTCCTGATAAACTAAAGAAACCAGAGAATTGATGTTCGATTTCCGCCAATCAATCAGGGAAAGCGGCTCGCTGGCCTCGGCACAGTACGCATCATAATCCGCCTGATCAAACTCCGCAGACATGGTGGGATAAAAATAATCGTCGAACTGCACGCCGTCCACATCGTAATTTTCCACAATCTCCCGCACACCCTGCGCAATAAATTCCCGCACTTCCTCTTTGGCCGGGTTGTAATATTTCCCGCTGGTCCCGCCCCAATCGAGGGTCCAGCCTGTTTTCGTGCTGTCTTCCTTCCACTCGTTATAAGGATTATCCGCCGACAAAGCCCCGGGGGATTCCTTCACCTGGATGCGCAGCGGGTTTACCCAGGCATGGAACTGCAATCCAGCTTCATGGGTAGCCTGCACCATATACGCCAGAGGATCGTATCCCGGATCCTGCCCCTGCGTCCCGGTGAAAAGGTGGGACCAGGGATACAGGGACGACGGATACAAGGCGTCTCCAAAGGGGCGTACATGGACAATCAAGGTATTCATCCCTTTGCTCTTGGCCCCCTGGACAATCGCGTCAAATTTCTTCTGGAACGCTTTTTCCGATTTATCGGCTTCTGTACTCATGTCCAAACTCATAAACGGTACCCATACCGCACACATTTCTTCCGGTTCTTCCACCTGTGTACCGGTTGGCGCGGCTTCCGGAGCGGCCGCCTGCACCTGGGAGCCGGCGGGGCCTGCCCGCAGGTTTTCCGTATCCTTTTTGACAAAAAAGCAAACTACTACGATCCCTACAAGCAGGACAGCGGCCAGGAGGATCGAGTAGGAAGAAAACAATTTTTTGAGCATGGCATTTCATCCCTTTGAGATTACAATCTTTTTATTTGACACCCTGCAGAAAATCCGGTACTATGATAAATAGAAGTACGAACATCCACGCGTTTGTAAGCAAAACAGGAGTTGCGCTATGTCCGTCTTTTACTTTCTTATCTTAAGCTACTTTCTTACTATCAATATCATAGCTGCTTTTGTTACCTTCCGGGATAAACGGAAAGCCATCCGCGGCGAGTGGCGCACACGCGAGACCACGCTGGTGCTTCTTGCCGTGCTGGGCGGTGCGCCTGCCATGTGGTGTACCATGATGGGGATCCGCCACAAGACTACCCGCAAAAAGTTCATGGTGGGTCTGCCGGTATTATCGGCTTTCCATGCTTCCCTGGGCGGGATCTTCTATCTATTTGAACGCAACCATCTATTCTTTTAAACTATATGTCCCTCAATTTGAAAATAGACATAAAAAAACTCCTGCTGGCAACAGGAGTTTTTCTTTTTCTCACATAGTATCCTCTGGATGGATCTGGTGATGCACAGCCATATACTGCTTTTCAAAGTCTTTCAGCGGCATGGGCTTGGCATAATAATAGCCTTGGGCCATATCGCATCCCACACTGCGAAGGAAAATTGCCTGTTCCTGGGTTTCCACCCCTTCGCAGATGACTTTCATGCCGATTTCCTTGACCATCGCAATGATGTATTTAATCACAACGCGGTGATTCCCTTCCTCCGTTTCATGCAGGAAAGTTTTATCCAATTTGATAATCGAGGCGGGGATGGAATCCAGGATATTAAGGGAAGAATATCCTGAACCAAAATCATCAATCGATGTATGGTACCCAGCGCCCTTGAGCGTTTGCATCATGCGGTAAATGTTTTTGTTTTCGCTTACCGCCGATTCCGTCAGCTCAAATTCCAAAAGGGAAGGTTCAATCTCGTATTTTTTAGTCAGGGCAAGGATATTCTCCACACTGCCGGGGTTTCCTCCATGCAGCCGCGACAAATTTACAGAAAGCAACGGCAGATTGCCGCCAAATTTCTTCTTCCAACGATGGAGCGTCTTTAAGACCTGCTCACACATGTATAAATCCAGCTGGATAATAAACCCGTTCTTCTCAAAGAAGGGGATAAACGCGTCGGGGAAAATCATGCCTTGGGGGCGCTGCCAGCGGACCAACGCCTCCGCGCCGGATAACGCCTCATCCTGCAAGTATACCTTCGGCTGCAAATAAACCTGGAACTCGCCGTGTTCCAAAGCGTAATGCATACTGTTGGCCATTTCCCTCTCAATGTCCAGGCGGTGCCGGATGTCCTTGTCAAACACCCGGCTGATATTCTCCGACCAAATTCCAATGGTCTTGCGGGCCTCGTTGGCATTGTCAATCGCCTGGGTAATATCCCTTGTTTCTGCACCCACTTCGCAAATCCCTGCGTTGATATGCAGTTCAATCCCCGGATAGGTTTCTTTTACCGCCCAGCTGATCTGGTCGTGAAAGGCGTTGACGAATTCCTGATACTCCTCTATATGCCCGGGTTCACACAGCCCTAAAGTGACAAAATTATCATCCCCTACCCGTCCGGAACAGACATACCGCTCCTGGTTTTTGGGCTGGATCATATTTCCTATTTGGCGCAGGATATCGTCGCCGACAGTGAACCCATATGTATCGTTAATGAATTTAAAATTATAAATATCGAGATATGTTACCGCATAATGGGTTTCCGAGGACTCCTCCAGAATCTGCTGAGCCTCCTGCTTAAAGTGGGATAAAAAGGGCAGGCGGGTAAGCGGATCAAAATTAAGCAGATAATCGGTACGGGCCAAAAACTGGTTTTTCATCAAATAAGGATTCAGGCCCACGCAAATTTGCTGTAACCACTTGATCTGTTTTTCCTGCCAGACATGGTTGCCATCGGAAGCCAAGACAACCAAAAACCCGGTCAGCATATCGTCATGGCCATACATAGGCAGCTGCAAGAAGGATTCATGAGCCAGCATAACATCCCGCCAGGCGGATTCTACCTCGTTCAAGGGCAGGGAAACAAAATCCTTGTTTACCGCATATCCCCGTTCTTTGAGCGTCTTGGCCAATTCTTCCCAGTGATAGCGGCGCAATTTTTGATTTCTCCCTATCGGCCAAGGCGACGGGGAATTGGTATATACATGGGAAACAATAAAATGTTCCTCATCGACGGAAGGCTCCACAATATAAGCGCCTTCAATTTCAAATTCCTGGCACAAATGCTGCAGCAACAACTGAATGGCACTGCTGAAATCCTTGGTGGTAGAAAGCAGGGACATCGCCCAGTTCAAAAATTGGGAATACCGGTTATCGGCAAGACGAACCATCTGGTTTGCTTCCTCGCTGCCCAGATAAAACGGCAGCAGACGGGATTTTTCCTGTTTGAAGGAAGTCTTGCACCAAACAATCCGGTTTTTGCCTTGCTGTTTTGCCCGGTATAAGGCGGCGTCCGCCGCTTGGAACAGGCTTAAAAAGCTATTGCCGCAGGAGGGATAGCAGGCGACCCCCATACTGCAAGTAAGGCCGTTTTCCTGCAAATCACCGGTATACACCTCCGCAATTTCCTTCTGGATTTTTAACGCCGCTTGTTCCTGCTCTTTCTGGTCGGCTATTCGCAGGAAAAAAGCAAAATTATCCCCGCTGATACGGCTGATCAGCGAATCTTCCGGAAGCAGCCGCTGCAAAACTTTCGCAATATCCCCCAGCACTGCGTCGCCGAAAATATGCCCCAGGCTTTGGTTGATGCGGCTGAAATCATCAATATCCATAATGAAGAACGCGCCGCTCACCTCTTCCCCAAACTGTTGGAGAAAACGGTCTAACTCCTGGTGCATGTAGGTCATATGATACAACCCTGTCATGCTGTCACAGTGGGTAGCCAGTTCCAAACGGGCCGACTGCTCCTTTTCCAGTTGGATATCCTCAATATGGCCGACCGCCTGTGTGGGAATCCCGCATTCATCCTTAAGGATAACGCCAAAAATCCGGTACCAATGCAGCGGGCTGATATCCTTCTCCTTCCCGCGGAACTCCAGGGAAGGCGGCTCCTTTCCCTTGCGGCACAGTTCAAAAAACTTCTCCACATTTTCCTTATCCTGCGAATGGATCTGCGCAAGCGGGATATAAGGATGGGTCTTTTTCGAAAAGTCATAGCTCCACAAAAGGCTCTTTCCAAGCTGGGAGACGTCCTGGGCATACTCGTTTTCCATCAGCAGGGTGGAATCGATCGTCCGGCGCTGCAGATCGTTTACCAATATGCACACAAGCACCGACTGGCCCGGAAATTCTTCTATGCGGTTCCCCCGCTCCATAACCCAAAAATAGGATCCATCCTGTTTGCGGATACGGTACTCCACTTCATAGTGGGAGGAATGCTGGAGCTGTTTTTTCATATTTTGTTCTGCATGCTGCCGGTCTTCGGGACACAAAAAGAAGGATAATCCCTGACGGGTATCTTCCAAAAACTGCTTATCATCCGTGTATCCCAAAAACATCGAGAGGCTTTTTCCCGCGTAGAGAAAGCGGCGATCGGAATCCGACGAAACAATGAGCACTACTTCCATCAACCCATTGTACGAGGACAAATCCTCTAAATACCGTTGGTTAATCCTCTGCATTTCCTGATGGATATCGGTATAAAAACAATAATAAACCGAATGGCCATGGTAAGTTTCATCCGTTTTAGCCGCGTCGAGCCGGACCCATTGGAAATCCCCCGACTTTTTCACAAAACGGAAGGTCAAAGTCATTCTCTGCTGCAGGTCCTTGCGGAACAGCTGCTCCTTATGGGTTACATAAGGCAAATCCTCCGGGCAGATAACCCGTGCCATCTGGTTCTGGAATTCCCGCTCCATCTCCTTTTGGGTGTAGCCCAGCAGGGTATAAAAACGATCGGTGGCAAACAGCAGGGTATACCTGTCGTCAGCGGCAATTTTGGCAATCCCGCTGCCCATGATGCTGTAAAACAGGTCCAGGCTTTTTTGGCCTTGCAGGAGCTGGTTTTGCAGTTGCATCGAATCGTCAATGCTAAACAGCAGGCTCAAAACCCAAGTGCATTTGTCAGAAACCTGGAGCCATTTTCCCCGTTCCAGCACCCAGCTATATGTATTATTCTTGCGGTATACGCGGTAACGGATCTGATATTCCTGGTGGCGGGACAAACTGTCGCGCATTTTCTCGAATACCTTTGCGCGGTCCTCAGGGTGGATGCACAAAGAAGGATCCCCTTTGGTAATCGAGAAATATTCCTCATAGGAATATCCCAGATACTCCAGCAAGCGGTTGCTGATCGAATATAAAGGGAAATCCCCATAAGGATACCGGAGCAGCACCCCGCTTGGAATAGATTGGGCAAACGTTTCCATCATATCCTGCTCCAGCTTGTGCGGAACACGGGACAGGATTCCGGGGGGGAGACCGGTTTCGGTTTTAGAATTTTCCAGCAAATCGGAGAAATGGATGGAAGAAACCAGGCAATAGGACCCGTTCCAACGGCACTGGGCCTCAAATGTCATCCAGAAACAGAAACAGCTTTGAGACACGCACTGTTTCATCAGGACAAACGTGCCATACACCGTTTGTTTCTCTTCAATTTTTTCTCCCTCAATTATTTCCAATATAGATAAAATATTGGACTTTGGGGAAACAAGAACCGTTTTCAGGAACTCCTCAAGCTCTTGCCAACCGTGCAGATGGACTTCTTCATTTTCTTTCCAGCAAATATCCGGCGTGACGAAGGAAAGAATTTTTTCCATATTCTGTTCCTCCATATAGGCGGCAAGCATCTTTTGTATTTGGCTGCTCGCAGAGAGTATTTCCAAGCCATCCTGCTGATACATATGTGTAATTTCCCTCATTCCCAACTTTTAAAATACAATCCTGGCGTTCTCCTGACATTCTCTTTACCCAAATGCAAAATATAAACTCCTATCTTCTTTCTATCCTTTTTTAATTATATGAAAAAACTAGCAAAAAATCAAGAAAAATGCTTGGATTTCATAGATTTTCCAAAACGGGATTTTGGATCCCAAAAAGAAAATAAGGAGGATTAGCGGTAAAACGACTTTACCCCCCAAACCTCGCAATAAAAACAAGGTATGGGGGGTAAGAGAAGAATGGAGGTGCCACCCAGATTTGAACTGGGGAATAAGGGTTTTGCAGACCCTTGCCTTACCACTTGGCCATGGCACCATAAGAAGGAAGGAAAGCCACAGGCGAAACCGTGGCGGCCGCTTTGTGCTTTCCTCATGGTTTGTGGAGCGGATGACGAGGCTCGAACTCGCTACCTCCACCTTGGCAAGGTGGCGCTCTACCAGATGAGCTACATCCGCGTGGTGCCCCCGGGCGGAATCGAACCACCGACACGAGGATTTTCAGTCCTCTGCTCTACCAACTGAGCTACAGGGGCAAATGGCGACCTAGAACGGGCTCGAACCGTCGACCTCCAGCGTGACAGGCTGGCGTTCTAACCAACTGAACTACTAGGCCATATGGTGGGAGTAATAGGGCTCGAACCTATGACCCTCTGCTTGTAAGGCAGATGCTCTCCCAGCTGAGCTATACTCCCATGTGGCACGCCGCAAGGGGCTTTCCTCCTTAGCGACGTGTATTATCATACCACGACTTTTTTATTCTGTCAACACTTTTTGGAAATTTAATTGAAAAAATTTCCGGTTTTTCTACAAGACAAACCCGCGGGCTTTAGCGCCGGATTTTTCTGCCAAATCCAGCAGTTCCTCCCGTGTCAAAACGTAAGTCTTGCCGCAGTATTGGCAGCAGGCCTCCATCTTGCCGTCCTGTTCAGCCATCTCGCGCAGCTCCTTTGCCGGCAGGGAACATACTGCGCGGATCACCCGTTCCTTGCTGCACGGGCAGGCGTACCCGGTCTCCTGGGTATCCAGAACCTCCATGGCAAAGCCGTCGAGCGCCTGGCGGCAGATGTCCTCTATCCCCATTCCCTTGGCCAGCATTGTCGTGACCGGGTCGAGCCGCCGGACGTTTTCCTCTAAACGGGCCAAAGCCGCGTCGTCGGCGCCAGGCAGCGCCTGCAATAAAAATCCTCCGGCCAGCAGGACCTCCCCGTCGGCCTTATCGAGCAGGACACCCAGCCCACACACGGTAGGGATCTGCTCGCTGCGGGCATAGTACGCGGCAATATCCTCGCCGATTTCCCCCGAAACCAGCGCCACCTGTCCCGTATACGGTTCCCCTTCGCCAAAGTCACGGATCACGCACAGCGCGCCGTCGTTACCGACCACGCCGCCCACATCCAGCTTCCCGTCCGGACGCAGCGGGGCCTGTACCTTTGGATTTTCCACATAGCCGCGGCATCGGCCCCGGCTGTCGGCTACGGCCACAACCACTCCCAGCGGGCCGCCGCCTTTGATTTTCAGGGTAATGGACGCACCCGGTTTTTTCAGCAAATTCCCCATCAGGGAAGAAGCCGTGAGCAAGCGTCCCAGTGCAGCCGTTGCTACCGGGGAGGTACGGTGGATTTCCTGCGCCACGCAGACCAGCTGGGTCGAATCCATAGCCGTGGCCATAAAGCTCCCATCCTGCGTAATACTGCGTAAAATCCGGCTTGGTTCCATATTCCTTATTCCTCCTTCTGGTGTTTGCGGGCAGCATAAACCATCCGCTGGCTGTCGGCTGCCGGCGGATCAAACGTAAGATCCTCAAACCGATGCACCGGCTCCAGGCCCGCTTCCTGTAGCAGCCGGCACAGGGTAGCAGTCGGGTAGGCCCGTTCATAAAACTGTTCGCGGCTGCGCAGGTATTTGTCCCCCTGTTTCTCAAAAAAATCGAGCGTGATCTCTACCTGTTCCTTTTCCCCCGCCGGATCATACTGGTTCTGCCATACGCAATAGACCTCGTCCGTGTCGAAGACAAACACATGATCTTTTAAAATTTCCCGGTGCTTGTAAATGGTATTGGTATCAAAAAAGAACCAGCCCCCCGGCTCCAAAAACAACGAAACCCGGCGGAAAGTTTCTGCCAGCTCTTCCTCCTCGGTCAAATGGTTGAGGCTGTCCAGAGTACAAATCACCGTATTTACCGTCCCGTACAAATCAAGCTTTTGCATCGGCTGGCACAAAAACAGCAGGGATACCCCCTCCTGCGCCGCTTTTTCCTGCGCCACCGACAGCATGGCCGGGGAGGCGTCCACACCATAGATATCCCACCCACGCCGTGCCAGGGCCAGTGTAAGGCTTCCCGTACCGCAGGCCAAATCCAATGCCAGACCGGGCGTATGCCCTACCCGCTCTGCAAGGCTGCAAAAATATTCTGCCCGCTTTTCATAACCGACGTTTTGCATCAATCCGTCGTAATACGAGGCAAACGCTTCGTAACTCATTGCGGTGTATCCTCTGTTTTGAGACGCTGGAAAACCAAAGCATACCCGTCACAGCCATAATTGAGCGAACGGTTCACACGGCTGATCGTCGCGGTAGATGCACCGGTTTCCGCCACAATCTCGTTATATACCCGCTTGTTGCTGAGCATATACGCTACATGCAGACGCTGCGACATGGCCTTGATTTCCGGCACCGTACACAGATCTTCAAAAAAATTATAGCATTCTTCCAGAGTTTCCAAGGACAAAATTGAGCGGAATAAAAAATCTACGCTTTCTTCCTTGAT
>CAJFOO010000086.1 GCA_904397205.1 uncultured Clostridia bacterium | reverse complement strand
TCCCAAAAAGCCAGCGGCTTCTTTTTCCATATTTCGGAAGCCGGAGACACACAAGAAAGATCCCTCTCTGTCCACAGCCAATTTTACCGCAGAAGAAAAGGGATCGGGAAAGCCAATATTAAAAATTTCCGCCGTTCCATCCCCAATGGGGGGTTTCTTCATATTTGACATAAGTACGAGCCGGATCTAACGACAGCGTGTCGTGCAAAACCGTACAAATCTCACGGGTGAGCTCCTCATATACCTTCGGCTGGGCGCTCCCGTATGCACTCACCTCCACCATCGCCGCAGGGGTATTCTCCCCCTGAAACCATAACCGGCGTTCCGGGTCAATTTCTACCATGAGCCACCGCTCGCTTTTTCCCGGGATAATGGCAATTGCTTGGCCCAATGCCGCCTTGAGCGCCTGTTCCTTTTCCGAAGAAACCGGCACGTTGGTTTTTACATGGATAAATGGCATATAACCCCTCTTTTTCTTTGTTTATTTTTATACCACGCGCCTTGCGGCAAGCAATTCGCGCGTTGATGCTTTTCTGCCAATTATTTTACCATAAAACAGAAGAAAATACAATGCTTACTTTGAATGGATTAGGCATCAAAACCTGCTTTCTTTCATAAAAAAGAGCAGGCTTTTCAGCCTGCCCGCATAAGTAATGTATCAATTAGCGTTCAAACGGTGTAACAACCCATTTGATAACGTTATCTTTCTTGTTGCCAAAGATATCGTAACCCTTCAAAATATCGTTCAGCGGCGCTCTATGGGTAATCAGGAACTTCATATCCAATTTACCCGCTTGGATCAGCTTAATCAGCTCAGGGATACGGTTAGCTTTTACCAGGCCCATGCTGATACGGATATTTTTAATCCACAGCTTATTCATAGCCAGCTCCTGCGGTTTCTCAAACACGCCGACCAAAGAAACATTGCCGCCGGCACGGACGCATTCAAGCGCCAATTCATAAGTCGGCTTTGCCCCTACGGCTTCAATGGTACGATCGGCGCCCAAGCCGCCCGTCAGCTTGCGGATCTCTTCTGCTACATCTACCTTGAGGGGGTTGAGGGCTACGTCGGCAATCCCCTGCTTCAGCGCCATCTCCAAACGGGAGTCAATGGTGTCTACCGCAATGATCTTGGAGGGGCCCCACAGTCTGGCGGTGGCCATAGCGCACATGCCAACCGGTCCGCAGCCCATTACGGCAACCGTGTCGCCCGGCTCAATGCAAGCCTGCTCTGCACCAAAGTAACCCGTGGAGAGGATATCCCCTACAAACAGCACATCCTCTTCGGTCAAGCCTTCCGGGATAAGGTGGCAGCCCATGTTGGCATGCGGCACGCGGACATATTCGGCCTGCGCGCCTTCAATCATGTAACCAAAAATCCAGCTGCCCGTGGTGCAGTGGGAATACATCCCCTGGCGGCAGTAGAAACATTCGCCGCACTGGGTAACGCAGGAAACGGCTACCCGATCGCCGGGTTTAAAGTTCCGCACGCCCGGGCCGACTTCGACAATCTCACCGACAAATTCGTGGCCGAGGATACGGGGCGCTTCTACCTCCGGCATTCCACCATGCCAGATGTGGATGTCCGTCCCGCAGATGGTGGATGTAGTTACCCGGACAATCGCGTCGTCGGGCTCAATGATCTTTGGGGTAGGAACATCTTCTAAGCTGATTTTTTCCGGTCCGTGGTATACTAAAGCTTTCATGGTTTCTTGCATGGTGATAACCTCCTAAAAAATGTAACATGTTTTGGACTATGGTAAGAGTATAACACGGAAAACTCCTGTTGTCAATTTAAATAAAATTTTAACAATATTAATTTATTTTTTGTTTGTTTATTAAATATTTAACAAACTTTTTTACAAAAAAGGAAAATTTTTTCTGGAGGTATTGTCAATTTTTTCACAACTCTATTTTTACGCCGCTTCCTCTTCCACAGAAAAAACAAAAACCAGAGGAAAAATCCTCCGGTTTTTAATCCTTACACGATTCTGCAACATGCCGCCTGCTGCTGTGCATCCCCCTGCATAGACGGTACGGCGGCCCGGCAATCCGCACAGGCACGGGGGCAAAAAGCATAAAACCCGCAGCCGTCCGGGGCAGGCTCGCGCAGCCGTTCATACGCCATAGGGGAAAACCCCGTGGTGACCCGCGGGGGCAGGATGCAGGAAACCAGCATCTGGGTATAGGGATGCAAAGGGCTGTGGATAATCCGCTGCGCATCGCCACATTCCACCAGCCGGCCTTGATACATCACGGCTATCCGGGAACAGATCCCCTGGGCCAGGATCAAATCATGCGTGATAAACAAGTACGCCGTCCCCTGTTCCCGCTGCAGCCGTTTGAGCAGAGAGACAACCTGTGCCTGTACGGAAACGTCAAGGGCGCTGGTTGCTTCATCGCAGATAATCAGCTGGGGATTCCCAAGGATCGCCCGAGCAATCGCTGCGCGCTGGCATTCCCCGCCGGAAAGCTGATGGACAGGTTGGCGGTAATAGCTTTCTTTGAGCCCCACAAACGCAATGGCTTCTTTCGCCAAGCGATCCAGCTCCTCCTTAGGAACCTTTTCCAAAAACCGAAGCCCCTGCTTGACGCTGTCCAGCAAAGAATATCTTGGATCAAAGGAATCCGTCGGGTTTTGGAAGATCATCTGCATGGCGCGGCGCACCTGTTTTTCTCCGGCTTTTTTCGTCAGATCCTTCCCCAAAAACCGGATCGAGCCTTTATCCTCTTTGAGCAGGCGGGCAATCAGCCGGGCTACCGTGCTTTTCCCGCAGCCGCTTTCCCCGATCAGCCCAAAGCATTCCCCTTCAGCAATGGTGAAGCTCACTCCATCCACCGCAGAAAATCGCACCCGATCCTTGATAAAGGATTTTTCCAGCCCTTCCACTTCCAGCAGCATCATACTCCCCCTCCCTTCCCATACGGACACAATGCCCAATGCCCTTCTGAAACCATGCACGTCTCCGGCAACATGGTCCGGCAAGTCTCGCAGGCCAGAGGGCAGCGGGGAGCGAACGCACACCCGGGGATTTCCTCGGTAAAATCCGGCGGCGTACCCGGGATCCCTTCCGGTTCCCCCTGCATGTCCGGGATGGAACGGAGCAGCGCCTGGGTATAGGGATGCGCGGGGGACTCCAACACCTCCCGCACCGTTCCCCATTCCACCAATCTGCCGGCGTACATCACGCCCACTTGGTCGCAGAGCTGTGCTACCACTCCTATATTGTGGGTGACAAGCAGGATTGCCGTGCGGGTGGTCTCACGCAGCGCCTGCATCTGCTTTATTACCTGTGCCTGTGCAGTAACATCCAGCGCACTGGTAGGTTCGTCGGCCAGCATAAGCCTGGGCCCCAGCAGCAAAGCCAGAGCAATGGCCGCCCGTTGGTTCATCCCGCCCGAAAGCTCAAACGAATAGCTTTTAAGCACACGGTGCGGATCCGGAAAATGCAGCTGCTGCAAAACCGCTTCCGCTTTCTGCCAGCATTCCTTCTTGGAAACTTTGCCGCAATGGCTGCGCATGGTCTCATAAAACTGATGGCCAATGGTCTTGAGCGGATCACTGGCCCGGGCGGCATTCTGGAAAATCATCACCATGTCCTTGCCCCGGATCCGGCGCAGCTCCTCTTCCGACAGCGAAAGGAGATCCGTCCCCGCAAAGCGGATGGATCCGCCCAGGATATTCTGCCGGCCGTCGAGCACCATCAGGGAACGCAGGAACGTACTTTTCCCGCAGCCGCTTTCCCCCACAATACCGGCGATTTCCCCTTCCCGCAGCGAAAGGCGGATCCCTTTTACTACCGGTACCTGCGCATACCCTGCCTGTAAATCCTCTACCTCTAGCAGCAAATTCTCACCTCAACCTTTATTCTACCGCTGTTTCCGCCGTGAGCAGATAGTATTCCGACGGGTTGGTCTCACAGCCGGTGATATTCGCGTCCAGCACATTGGTGAATTTCGCATGGCCGATTACAATAAAACCTGCATCGTCCAGGATGAGCTGCTGGATCTGCTTGGCCAAATCGTACCGTGTCTGGGTGTCAAATTCGGAATCCAGCTGTTCGATCAGCGCATCCACCTGTGCATTGGAATACCCGCCATAGTTGCTGCTGCCGCCGGTTTTAAACGCGATATCGGCAAAATACTGGGGATCCCCTGTGGGGCACATGGTAAAGCTGACGAGCATCAGATCAAAATCTTTGGTCCGCTGCCGCTCGATAATTGCGTCGTAGGCTTCCGTTTGCAAATTCAGGGAAATCCCCGCTTCCCTTGCGGCGTCTACCCACGCTTCACCGAATAAAGGCAGTTCACTTTTCGTAGGATAGGTATACAGGGTCAGCTCCAGGGCCCGGCCGTCCTTTTCCAGGATCCCGTCGCCGTCGGTATCGGTATAGCCCGCATCCACCAGCAACTGCCGTGCCGCCGCGGTATCAAAGGTATAGCCCTGCAAATCGGCGCCGCCATAGGGGGCAAAATCGGGATACAGCCCGGTAGCCGGATCCGACGCGTCCTGGTTGATCGCCGAAGCATAGTTTTCCTTGTCAATGCACATGCTCAGGGCCTTGCGCACCTGGACATCCTGAAGCCACTCGTTTTGGAAGTTGAGGAACACCACCTGCCCGCGGGATCCGGTAGCGCCGTCCACCACATACTGCGGATCGTTTTCAAACAGCGAAAGCTGGTTGGAGGGGATGGTCAGCGACACGTTGCTTTCCCCGGACTGCTGCGCCATAGCCAGGGCGCTGCCGTCGGCAATGATGTTGAACGTCGCGCTCTCCAGCTTGGGCAGGCCGCCCCAGTAATTTTCGTAGCGCCGCACGACACACTGCTTTTTCACTTCATAGCTTTCCGGGATAAACGGCCCTGTGCCCACCGGCTGGGTTGCCAGATCCGTGCCGGCGTTTACATCAATAATCCCGCCCAGCGGCTCACACAGGGCGGCGGTAAACGCGGGGACCTCCTTGGTGGTGGTCACGGTGAGGACCAGCCCGTCGGCGCTCATGGAATCAATGAACAGCAAATCGTTCAGGCGGGGATTGCGCTCGATGGTATAATTCCAGGAATCAATGACGGCCTGGGCGTCCAGCGCCTTCCCGTTGTGGAAGGTGACGCCGTCCCGCAGGGTAATCCGCCAGGTCGTGCCGTCCACCGCTTCCGCCGACTCTGCCAGCCAGGGCTCCGGGGTCAAATCCATATTCAGCTTATACAGGGTTTCCGTAATGCCGTACCGGGAGGTATACCACGAGTTCCAGCTCACCGTGGGATCCAGGCTGGTCGGGGCCTGGGTATCCGCAAATACCAGCGACGTCCCGCCGGCCGAAGCGTTCTGCGCCCCGCTGGCCGTCCCCTGCGTTTCCGAAGTCCCGCAGCCCGCCAGTGCGCCGGCCGCCACCAAAACCGCCATGCCGGCGGGCAGTATCTTCTTCACCATGTTGTTCATCCTACTCATCCTCGTTTCTTTGTTTTTGATGGTTTTATTGTAAATCCAACGCGTCGCGCAGCTTGTCCCCAAACAGGTTGAAAATGATCACGGTGAGGAAAATCGCCGCGCCGGGGATAAAAATCAGCCAGGGATTGGTTTGCAGGTAGTTCCTCCCCGCACTCATCATCGCCCCCCATTCCACCATGTCCGCCTCCACCCCAAGGCCAAGATACGACAGGGCGGAAATCTCCATAATCATCGCGCCGATGTCCAGCGTAGCCGTCACCAGCAGCGAGGGGAAAATATTCGGCAGGATATGCCGCACCAAAATGGAAAAATGGCTCTCGCCGCACACGCGCGCCGCCTGGATATACGTCCGGTTTTTCAGGGAAAGAACCAGGCTGCGGGACAATCGGGCATATTCGGTCCAGTAGATCAGGCACAGCGCCAGAATGGTATTGCCCAGGCCAATCCCCAGCACACCGGCAATGGCAATCGCCAAAATCAGCCGGGGGAACGCCTGCACTACCGTGGTAATTTTCGTGATTACCGTGTCCAGGATCCCTCCAAAGTACCCGGCCACCGTGCCCAGGATCGTCCCTCCTGCAAAGACTGCCGCCGTGATCCCCACACTGGAAAACAGCGAGGTGGCCGCCCCATACAGTATACGGGAAAACATACACCGTCCCAGGCTGTCCGTCCCCAGGGGATACTGGGCGGAAGGGCCCTGCAGCTGGGAAGCCAGGTTGGTCTCATTGGGATCGTTCGGCGCAATCACCGGCGCCAGGGCCGCAATGAGGAACAGCATGATCAGCAGTGCCAGGAGGATATACAGTGTGATCTGCCGGCGTTTGCGGGGCTTCCTTTGCAGAAGGCGGTCCATCCTCACAGCCGATCACCCCGCTTTCCCAAGCGGACCCGTGGATCCAAAAAGGTGTAGGAAATATCCACCAGGAAATTGACGGCAAGATACAGCACCGCCATCCAAAGCACAATCCCCTGGATCATCTGGTAATCTTTGCTGGCTACCGATTCCACGGCGAGCTGCCCGATCCCCTGCCAGGAAAACACCGTTTCCACCACGGCCGCGCCGCCCAGGAACACGCCAAAATAGATCCCAGCCCAGGTGACAATGGGAAGCCAGGCATTCCGCAGGACATGATCGAACAAAATCCGGCTTTTTTTGACCCCCCGGGCCACCGCGCCCCGCACATACTCCTGATGGAGCTGTTCCAAAACGACCGC
Source organism: uncultured Clostridia bacterium (assembly GCA_904397205.1). Classification (GTDB taxonomy): domain Bacteria; phylum Bacillota; class Clostridia; order Oscillospirales; family Acutalibacteraceae; genus UMGS1071. Next base: position 12,679 of record CAJFOO010000086.1, on the reverse strand, counting down.
CCGCACCTGGCGGGTGAATTTGGCGCTGCACTGGAACGCCAGGACCGCCACCGGCAAAACCAGCCCCTGAATCCCTCCCCGGCTGATTACCGGGAACCACTGCAATTTCATGGCAAAGAAATACAGCAGCAGCAGGGAGGATAAAAACGACGGCACGGAAATCCCGACAAAGGAAACCACCCGGCAGATGTTATCCAGCAGGCGGTCCTTATACACCGCGCACAGCACGCCAAGCGGGATGGAAACCAACAGCGTGACAAACAGCGAAGCCAGGGCCAGGATCACCGTGGGGCCGATTTTGTCCCAAAGCTCCGTGACAACCGGGTTCCCTGTGGCAAACGATTCCCCCAGGTCCCCCCGCAGGGCATTTCCCAGCCACGTCACATACTGCACAAGGAAGGGCTTGTCCAGCCCCCATTTTTCCCGCTGTGCCTGGATGGCCTCTTCCGAGATCAGGCCCACGTTGCCATCCCCGCCGGTCAGATATTTCTCTGCGGGATCGCCGGGCGCCATATGCAGCAGGGAAAACGACAAAAAGGTAATGCCCAGCAGGACAATCCCGATATGACAAAGGCGCAGGGCAGCCTGTTTCCCCAGAAACCAAGCCTTGCCTGCGCCGGAAAGTGGGTAAGATACATTATTTTTCCGCAATGACTAAAAACTCCTGTTTACTCTGATATTGCATCCGTTCCATCTCGGTATAAATGATAGGGTTCAGGTTCTCGATCGCCGTCACCTGGGAAAACCCAAACGCCGGGACATGCCGGATATCCCAGTGCGGGCGCAGCCATTTCGACATGGGCAAATCCCGTGCGATTTCCTCCATCACGTCGGCCTTGTCGTACTGGAACCCGCCTTTTTCACGGCAGATGCGCTGGTTTTCCTCATGGGTGCGCCGGAAATCCGGATTGTACAGGTAATGGTACCAGTTGGCGTCGAAGTACAGCACCCGGCCGCCCGGCCGCGTGACCCTGGACCATTCCTGGAAAACCTGGGCCGGCTCCGGCAGCGTCCAGGTCACGTCCCGGGAAATCACCAGGTCGAAGGATTCGTCCGCAAAGGGGAGATCCCCTCCGTCGAGATGCAGGAATTCCGCCTCCACCCCATAGTATTGCGCATTCTCCCTCGCGCGGTCCAGCATGTCCCCGCTCAGATCCACCCCGGTGACCCGGTGCCCTTTCTGCGCCAGCAACAGGGAAAAGAATCCCGGCCCGGTGCCCACATCCAGCACCCGCAACGGGCGGTCCTGTTTGGGGGCGTTGTCCAGCAGGATCCCCTCCCAGATGTCCCGCCGGTCGCTGGCCATCTGGCCGCGCACCTGCTGGCTGTAGCTGTAAGAACGTTCTACCCAATATTCGGTCATATCTTGCGTACAGGTTTGTGCTTTTTGTTTTTCCTCTTGCATTGGTATCGCCTCGTTCCCGAATGTTTGTTTTGGTTCTGGCTCTCTCTGCCCTTCATTATACCTCCCCATTCCCCTTGTTCAAAAGACACTTTTTGCAAAACTGTCTTTTTTTATTAAGCAAAATTTATCAATAAGGCTTTCCTTTTTTCCCACTATCCCGCAAAACTTTAGGCAGATTGCCGCCTGCGGGCTACTTGCCTAATTTTTCTCATGTAGCCATTTTATTCTTTTATAGAAATTATAAAACCGCTTTCCTTTTTATCATAAAAGAAACAAAATGGATTTCCCGGTTCTCTTTTGCCGCGCGCCATATACCTCTGGGAGGGATAGCTGGATATGAAAAAACAAGAAATAGAACAAAAAATCCATCAGGCTTACCTGGAGCTTGCCTCCCAGGGGAAACCGGAGCCGCTGAATGTGCGCCGGATTACGCAGCAAGCCGGCATTGCACGCAGTACCTTCTACACCCATTACGACAACATGGAACAGTTGGTTCAAGACTTGGAAAACGGCGTTTTGCTTCCGCTGCAAGAACTGTTCGCCGCACAGGTCTGCTGCCCCTTCGCCTGTGAAAAAGACCGGCAGATCCTGCTGGAGATCATCGGCTTTTTCCGCCGCCGCCAGGAATGGCTCGCCGTTTTGTGCGCCAACCCGCACGGGGCTTTCCCGTCCCGTCTGTCGGCTCTTGTGCAGGAATCCCTGGAAAAACGCCTCGCTTACTGGAGCCTATCCTATACCAGCGCAGAATTGGCCTTCGCCACAGCGGGGCTGCTGACCCTTCCGTCCCTTCTTCGTGGGCGGGGGCCCGAAAACGATCCCACTCTTGCACAGGAATATTCCCATCTTTTAGGGAAACTCTGGCAATAAAGCAAACAAAAAACCGCTCCTCCCCTGGAGCGGTTTTTACCAAACTGAGTATATATCCGAAATAAAGATGTGAGTTTTGATTGCATATAAAAATGGATGACTAAAAGGAAAATAAGACTTTTTCGAAAAAAACACAAAACCAAATACGGTTATTTTTTGGCCTGCTGCGGATCCGCCAATTTGGACAGGCTTTCTTCCGACAGCATCCCCAAGCACGCCATCGCGTCTTTTTTTGCCGTTTCTCCGCTGACGTGCAGTTCATCGAGGAAAAACCGTTCCAAGGCCCCGCATTGACTGTCCATGCGGCCGGCAACCTCCTTGCCCAAAGGAGTCAACTGGATATTGCCGTAAGACTCCTTATGGATATAGCCGCCGGCGGCCAAGGTATGCAGCATCTTCACCACGCTCGGTTTGGATACGCCCAAGGCCTCGGCTACATCTACCGAGCGCACAGCCAATCCCTCGCTGAGACGGTAAATGGCCAGCAAGTATTTTGCAGAAGATACCGTCAACATGGAAACCTCCCCTTTCTGGAATGGATTTCTCCCCAAGAATACCTATAATGAAGGAAAAAGGATGGCACGGCGGGAACCCCTTCTCCCGCCCCAGCGTACCTAACTGGCAAAACCCGCGCCAAACTGCTTGCAGGATGCGAGCCCTTCGGCATCCGGGGTATTGTTCACCATCAGTCCATCCCCATAGACTGCGGCGCCCGCGGCTGCGGCCCGTTCCTGCCAGTCCCGCAGCCACTGCCCGTCTCCCCAGTCATAGGAGCCAAACAAGGCTACCGGCTTGCCGGAAAGTTTGCTTTCCAGTTCTGTAAAGAATGGTTCAAACTCGCCTTCCTCCAACACTTCGTCCCCCATGGCGGGGCAGCCTAATGCCAAGCGGTCGAAGCCCGCCGCCTGATCGGCTGTAATGTCGCTCACGGAATATACCGTTACCTCGGCCCCGGCGGATTTTGCCCCTTCCGCCACTGCCTGGGCCATGGCCTCGGTATTGCCCGTCATCGACCAATACACTACTGCAATTTTGTTCAATCCATCTCCTCCTTTCTATGCTACGCCGAACACGCGCGCGATAGACTGTCCTTGTGCAATCCGGCGGCACAAGGCATCCCGGCATTTGTCATAGCGGGCAAAACGGTGGCGGGCCTGCTCCACATTGGAATATACCTTCCAATAACCACAAAACTTGTAGTTTTCCCCTTTGTGAAGCCGGAACCCCTCAACATCCTCCACCGGATACCCCAGGAACAGCCCGATCTCGTGGGGGAAATCCTTTCCCTTGGCCATCCTGACCTGCAAATGGGCCAGGATCGCTTCCAAGGGTTCTCCCAAAGGATACCCCTCCCGGGCAAGCAGTTCCTGCACCGGCGGATGATCCAGCCGTTCCCAAAGCAGCGATTCCCGATATACCAATAACAGGTAACGGGGGCTCTGGCGCAGCAGCGTCAGCCGCACCCCTTTTTTCTGGAATACGGCGGCATACTCTTGCAGCAGATCCAAAAAATCCGGGTATTCTTCTGCAGAAAAAGACGCCAGGTTGGCGGTCTTGATCCCGGCTAAGGAAGGGCCGCAATGGAAAGCCAGCGCTTTCTCAAACCGGACGGCCTGTGCGGGAAATAGTTGCTGCATGCTACGACACCTCTTTCTGTCTGGTTAGAGATAGCTAACCCAGCGGGATAAAAGAAACGAGAAAAACTTCCCGCTTTCCGGTTAGCATTAACTAACCTGCTTCGGATCATATCATACTTCTTTTGGGGTGTCAATAGGTTTTGAAAAATTTTTCTTTTTTCTTTCCCTTCCCTTTTTTCCGCATATCTTCCGGTTTTTGCGTGTTAAAAATTATCCAAGGAAAATTTTTATAGTGATATTCACTAATTAACTAAAATATTTTTAACCATTTCTATTTAAAAATATAAATATCTTGATGTCTTCCAGGAAACCATTGACAAGGTTATACCAGCGGCGTAATATTAAATTGTAAAGGGTGGTTAGCCCTTGCTAACCACTTGCTACAGAAAGGAGAGACAGCCATGCCATTAACTTTGTCGCCCTGGGGACAGCAGGCCACGGTCCGGGAGGTCCGCGGCAAAGACGAATCCCGCAAATTCCTTGCCAATCTGGGCTTTGTCCCCGGGGCCGCCGTCATGGTCGTTTCCGAGCTGTCGGGAAACCTCATTGTCAGCGTCAAAGATACCCGGGTAGCGTTAAGCAAATCCATGGCAAACCGGATCTTTGTGGAATTATCCTAAGTACCGTTTATATAAAGGAGGGAGATAGAATGAAAACACTGCGCGACGTCCCCTGCGGCGAAACCGTCACGGTAGTCAAGCTGGAGGGGGAAGGCGCCCTCAAGCGCCGCATTATGGATATGGGCATCACCAAAGGGACTCAAATCTTTGTACGGAAAGTCGCCCCGCTCGGGGATCCACTGGAAGTACAGGTACGGGGCTATGAGCTTTCCGTACGGAAACGGGATGCGGAAAACATCCTGGTAGAATAGCGCATCTATAACGGCAGAACTCCTGCCGCCGACTTCAAAGGCCCAAAAGGCCAGCGGGCAGCCCCCGCAGAGGAGGAATCAAGAAAATGTCACAAATTCGAATCGCACTCGCAGGCAACCCAAACTGCGGCAAAACCACCATGTTCAACGATCTCACCGGCTCGAGCCAATATGTAGGCAACTGGCCGGGGGTCACGGTGGAAAAGAAAGAAGGCAAGCTCAAAAAACATAAGGACGTGATCGTCACCGACCTGCCCGGGGTCTATTCCCTTTCCCCCTATACTCTGGAGGAAGTCGTCACCCGGGATTACTTAATGCAGGATCGCCCCGATGTGATCTTAAACCTGGTCGACGCCACCAACCTGGAACGCAACCTGTACCTCACTACCCAGCTGCTGGAATTGGGTCTGCCGGTGGTTGTGGCTCTCAACATGATGGATCTGGTGCGAAAAAAGGGAGATACCATCGACACCGGCGTGCTGTCCAAAGAACTTGGCTGCCCGGTGGTGGAAACCAGCGCCCTGAAAGCCCAGGGCTCCATGGAAGCCGCCGAAACCGCCATCCGGCTGGCGCAGGAGAAAACCCCGGCCCAGCCGAAGCATACCTTCCAAAAAGAAGTAGAAACCGCCTTATCGCAAATCAGCGAGCTGATCCAGGATGTCGTTCCCAAGGAACGGCTGCGATGGTACTCCATCAAACTGCTGGAAAGGGATGAGAAAGTCCTCGCCTCCTTCCAGTTCGACGAAGGAATACAGGGAAAACTGGACATGGTAATTGATACCTGCGAAAAGGCTTTGGATGATGACGGCGAAAGCATCATTACCAACGAACGGTACGAATATATTTCCGGACTCGTCCCCAAATGCCTTAAACGCAGCAAGACGGGCCTGACCACGAGTGACAAAATCGACCGGATTGTCACAAACCGTTGGCTGGCCCTTCCTATTTTCGCCGCAGTGATGTTCCTGGTATATTATATCTCCGTCAGTACGGTTGGGACTATTGTGACGGACTTTACCAACGATACCCTGTTTGGGGAATGGATCCTGCCCACAGTGAGCGGCTGGCTCGAATCCTGGGGGACTCCCGGATGGCTGCAGGGCCTGGTGGTGGATGGCATTATCAACGGCGTGGGCGCCGTACTGGGCTTTGTACCGCAGATGTTCATTTTATTCTTCTTCCTGTCCCTGCTGGAAGACTGCGGGTATATGGCGCGGATCGCCTTCATCATGGACCGGATTTTCCACAAGTTCGGCCTGTCCGGCAAGAGCTTTATCCCGATGCTGATTTCTTCGGGCTGCGGTGTGCCGGGCATCATGGCGACCAAGACCATCGAAAACGAAAAGGACCGCCGCATGACCATCATTACCACCACCTTTATCCCCTGCGGGGCAAAGCTGCCAATCATCTCCTTGATTGTCGGCTCCCTGATGGGTGCGGAAATGTGGTGGACGGCCCCTCTGTTCTATTTCCTGGGTGTGGCAGCCGTGATTATTTCCGGGATTATCCTGAAAAAGACCCGGCTGTTTGCCGGGGAACCCGCCCCGTTTGTCATGGAGCTGCCGCAGTACCATGTGCCGGCTCCCAAAGGGGTGCTGATCCACATGTGGGAACGGGTGCGCTCATTCATCATTAAGGCCGGCACCGTCATTTTTCTTTCCTGCATTGTCCTGTGGTTCTTAAAGAGCTTTGGCTGGGCAGACGGCGGTTCGCAATTCGGTCTGCTGGACTGGGAAGATCCTACCCAGGCCGACTACAGCATTATGGCCTACATCGGCGGATTCTTCGCCCCCCTGTTTGCCCCGCTGGGCTTTGGCAACTGGCAATGTACAGTGGGCACCATTACGGGCCTGATTGCCAAGGAAGACGTGGTGGCTACCTTGGCCATCCTGTTTGGGATGGGCGGGGATGCAGACGCGGCCGACCCCGGCATGTGGACCGCCCTGAGCACACTCATGCCCGCTATGGCATCCCGCATGGCATTCCTGGCGTTTAACCTGCTGTGTGCCCCCTGCTTTGCCGCGATCGGTGCGATCCGCCGCCAGATGGCCAGCGCCAAATGGACCGCGTTTGCCATTGCATATCAATGCGTATTTGCTTACGCCATCGCCCTGATCATCAACCAGCTTGGCCTGCTGATTTCCGGCGCAGGCTTTACCTTCGGCTCGGCTGCCGGCATTGTTGTGCTGGCAGGGATCCTGTTCCTGCTGTTCCGTCCCGGCTATAATCCCGACCGGAAAATGCGGGCTGCTTCGCGAGGATAACGCCATGATTGCAACAGTGATTATTTGTGTGGTTTTAGCGGTATTGGCTATATTGGCCATCATATATTTAAAACGGCAGGGGCACTGCGCCGGATGCCCGGACAGCAAAGCCTGCCACATCCAAAAGGATGCGGAAGAAAGCGCCTGCAATGGCCATTGCTCCGGATGTACCGGCGGCTGCCATTCCTGCAAGCCTTCGGATCCTTCAAACAAACAGCTGTAGCCATACGGAATCCAAAAAACCAACGCCCTCTTGGCCAATTGGCCGGAGGGCGTTTTTGCTGTTTACGGCTTTTCCTTCAGAGACGGGTACCGGGATAAAAAATACTCCAACAACCCTTCGCATCCTTCCTGGATATCCTGGTATGTTGCATCGAAATCCCCGGTATACCAAGGATCGGCAATATCTCCCGGACGGTCTGTAAAATTAAGAAGCAGCCGGATTTTCCCTTCGGGATCCCCCCGCAAAATCCGCTCCATCTCCTGGATATTCCAGCGATCCATCCCGATAAAATAATCATATGCGCTGTAATCTTTCCAGTGCAGCTGCACGGCCTGCTTGCCTTCACAGGAAATCCCCCGCTCCAGCAGCTTCGCCCGCGCGCCCGGATGAACGGGACGTCCCAGCGCTTCGGCACTGACCGCGGCGGAACCAATGGAAAAAGAACCGGACAGCCCCCGCTTTTCCACCATATCACGGAACAGAAATTCTGCCATGGGGGAGCGGCAAATGTTGCCGTGGCAGACAAAAACTATATGAATCATCTCTCCATGCATCCTTTCCAAAAACCGGCAGCAGCACAGTATAGCGCAATGGCAGCGCGTATATACGATTCATTTTGATTTCCCGCTGACTCGGATGACTTTGTTATAATACCTGACATATTCTACTTATTACTAAGTAAGAAAAATCAATTTTCTTCAGTTGCATTTTCGTTTTTAAAAGGATTGGAAGTGGTAAGATGTTCTTCCGGCCTAAAAAAATTCTTTGCGGATGGAACTCTCGTCACAAGTTCATCTTCTGTGTCATTTACAAAGAGACGGAACACATCTGCGCGGTTATAGTAACCTCCAAAGTCATGCACATAATGATTAAAGACACATTCATCCAGATCAACATCAGCATAGAGAATGCCCTCTTTATCCCCATCCATGGGACCCGCAATGATATTTCCTGCCGGGTTTACAATAATAGAGCCGCCTGTCATCTTCGGATCTTTGAAAAATTCCCGTTCTTCTTGATTTGTACATAGCATATCCAGCATTTCATCATTTACCGTAGCTGCACTGCTAATAACAAACGCTTTACATGTATACGCAATGTTCCTGCTTGCAATTTCTATTGATTGCCGCATCGGAGCCCAGCCATGTCCAATCATAAAGTGGGGAGGCCACGCCGAACAATGAATGCGAGTGTACTCGGCGGCCAGCACCCCTACTGCAAAAGGATTGAAATTCTCGCCGCAGATCAACCCACTGACAGGACCAAGTTCTGTCTGTACGGTCTTGAGGTATTTTCCACTTCCGCCGGTCTGCACCAGCATTTCCGTCATCGTAGAGTGGAGTTTCTGATGTTTCCCGATAATTTGGCCCTCCCTGTTGATGAATAGTTGCGTATTGTAGGTTGTGCCTGTCTGGTTTGGTTTCTTTTCGCTCATTCCCATTACAACATACACACCGGCTCGAGAGGCAGCTTGGCAAATTTTATTAACGGCTTCGCTGGGGATTTCAACGCTGTTTTTGTAAAACTCCATCGCAAATCTCATCGACTGTTCGCTTTCCCCGCTCATATTATAGACAAACCAAACCGGATGCCCCGAAATAAAATTTTCTGGAAACGCTACAAAATCGGCCCCGTTGTTGCCAGCTTCCAGTATAAGATCGCAAGCTTTTTCTACAGTAGCCTCCCGGTTGAGAAAAATCGGCGATGCCTGCACTGCTGCCAAACAAACTTTAGGATAAACGTCTCCCATTTTACAAACCTCCTGAAATATTTTTTAGGTTAAATAGCGTACGCGTAAAAAAAGCAAAATTTTGCACTTCATTTAGATTTTTCCAGTTCCATTTTATAGTTACCATAAAATTTTACAGGGATGCCCAGACGGCGACAAGGCCCAGAGCAACTTTGATCAGCCCGCTGGAAAAACGGTAGCCCACGAGCTGTTCCACTGCTTGATTCCCAGGATAGGCCTCCAAAATTTCCTTCCCTGTAGTGGCCCAGCCATAAAAGTCAGCCGCGCTCCAAAGCATCAGCAAAAGCCCAACCGCCAAGCATATAATCGAGGCTATTTTTTTCATGGGCCACCTCTCTTTTGCTATTTCATCAAATCCTTAGCCAGTAGAATTAAATGGAACCCCTTACCATATGCGTTGGGCTGGATGCCGATGACACGGAACCCATAATCCAGATACCACTTATAGTCTATTCTCTCGGACGTAAGACAGGATATGGCTTCCGGAATACTTTCAAGCTCTTGTTCGTGAATATTAAACCCCATAGAACTGATGCCGCTTCGGAAAGTCAGGTACCCTTTTCCCCGCGCATATGCTTCCGCCTCCCGGATCAACGGTTCCAGCTTATGCTCGAGTTTAAACTCTCCGTTGTCATCATACCCGCAGCATTCCAAATCAAGGGTGCGGTAACCCAATAATTCACGGCACAAAATCCATCCTTTCGGATGATCCGCATCCTCACCCAAGTACCATCCTACGGTCTCTATTGTGTTCTGCGTCCCGCTCAGCTGGCCAAACGCCCCGTCGTAGTCCCACCAGTCGGGTTTAATCGACCACATCAGCTTTGCCACTTGCGGAATATTTCCCGCATTCATCTTATATATTCCCATCGTTTTTCCTCCTCCAAGCTCCCCGCGGGAGCACTTCCGCCGCACTCTGTATCTCGTTTTTATTATAGCACGGGCAGGAGAAAAAGGCAAAATTTCCGATTTTCTTTGGATTTCCCTTTGACTTTACATCCGTTCCGTTGTATAGTTTAAATAGAAAAAATTTAGAAAAAGGAGATTGATTATGAAAAAATTCATCGGAATTTCTTTTTTATGTGCCGGAATGATAGCATGCGGCCTGCTTGCCGGCTGTGAAACCCCCTCCTCTTCCAGTGAAGCGTCTGCTTCTTCCGCAATTACCATGCCTTCTATCTTGGAAAACCACCAGGTTTCCGCCGCTTTTTTAAGCGATCTGCGTGAACAATTTGCCGATCCGGAACTAACAGCGCAATATGAGCCAATGGAAGACACAATCTACATTTCTGTTCCCTCCAGTTATTCCCAAGATACCGATCGGTTCCTGCGCAGCTGTGTGTTTGCCTTTTCCACCGCCCTTTCAAAAGAAGGGCCTGAGGATCCGGTGCATATGGTGATTATCTACTTTGGCAACAACGATGTCGCCGCGTTCCGGGATTTGGAAGGGGAACTGCCGTATCAGATTATCATGGAAATCAGTTCGCAGGATCCGCATCAGGAAGAATTGATAGAAGCATTCCGAAATAACCCGTTAATGTACAGAGCAGGGATATACTCCATTATAGACGAATAATAAAATATTTTTTCTTAATAAATTTCATGGAGTTTCCTCTTATTTTCTACAAATTTTCTCTTTGTTTTCTGTATTAATCTACAAAAATTAAAAAAATAGCAAATTTTGTCTATCTTATTTCCATATTTTGTACTATAATAAAAAAGGATGCTTTTGCATATTTTAAGAAATTTCAGGGGCGATCTTCCAAATGGAAAATAAAAGCCCCAAGCAAAAAAATTCAGGAGTAGATGGTGCTATGGAAAAAGTAGAAAAATACCGGAATTACATGGAAATCATTGTAGAAACACGGCTAGAAAGCTTGAAAGATTCCTTAGACGTCTGTCTATGCGATGTTTGCCGCAACGATATCATCGCGTATGCTCTCAATCAGCTTCCCCCTCAGTATTTTGTAACCCCCAAAGAGCGTCTCCTTTATAAACTTCGATCCATGGAATTCCAACATCAGGCAGACGTTGCCGAAGCATTGATCCAGGCGGCGGCAGTCGTGCGTTCCAAACCCCGGCATTAATCTGAATCCCACCTTATTAGCAGGTGGGATTTTTTATCTTAATTTACAGCAAGGAAAAGAGCAAATTTGGAAAAAAAGCCCAGTATTTTTCTGAAAGAAACAGGAAAAATAGAAAAAAAGACAAAATCTATTTTTTTGCGGAATTTTTTTGAAAAAGCGTTGACTTTCCCTAAAAAAACATGTATAATAACAACTGTTGTCACGGAAAACTGAAACAGAGAAAAGTTGGCCTAGTAGTTCAGTTGGTTAGAACGCCAGCCTGTCACGCTGGAGGTCGACGGTTCGAGCCCGTTCTAGGTCGCCATACGCTGCTATGGCTCAGGTGGCAGAGCACATCCTTGGTAAGGATGAGGTCGGCAGTTCGAATCTGCCTAGCAGCTCCAAAAGAAAAAACCCTGGATTTTTACAAATCCAGGGTTTTTTCTTTTTAAAACACTTATTAGAGACAGCGATTATGGCTGCCAGCACCGTCGATCCCCAAAGGATGCTTTCAAACAGCCCCCTGGCCGCTCTGCTGCCGTCCCGGATCAGGAAGGTATGGCAGGAAAATTGACAGCCTTATGGTATGCGAAATACGGGCAGGCAGTTAAGTTTAACATAAAAACGAAAAGTATGACAAGATTGTATGGTGGAAAATAGGGCTTCTTGCAAGTATAATCATATACAGACCAGGAGGTGAAGGAATATGTTTGCTGATAACCTGATACTATTGCGCAATGGAAAAGGCATGTCGCAAGAACAGATTGCCGAAATTATCGGCATTTCCCGGCAGTCCTATGCCAAATGGGAGCAAGGCGAAACGATTCCGGATATTGAAAAATGCGACAGATTGGCAGAATTCTATGGGATCACCATAGACGCCTTAATGCACCAAAATAATTCGGTCGGAAATATCAGGATTGCTCCTGCTCCCGTGGGGAAATATCTTTTTGGCACCATTACAGTGGGAAGCAAGGGGCAAATCGTGATTCCGAAAGCTGCCAGAGAAACGTTCCGTTTAAAGGAAGGGGATCGGCTGGTTGTGTTGGGGGACAAAGCCGAGGGCATTGCATTGGTAAAATCGGAAGATTTTGAAAATAAAATGCGGGAAGCCTTGAAAATAAGTCAGCAGCCTGCTGAAAATGACTAATGGGGGTGTTGTAATGAACTGTCCAGACTGTGGGAAGGAAATGAGAAAGGGGTATCTGTTTTGCAGTAAAGATGGGGCTTTCAGCTTTGCAAAGGAGGTTCCGGGTGTTTTCGAAAATGCTAAATGCGCAGATGGCTTTGTGAAAATCACAGAATTAAAACCTGGACGCAGGACAAGGATCGAAGCAGCAATTTGCGAGGGGTGCAGAAAGGTTATCATGGATTACTGAAAAATCCCTTGCCATGTTTTTTGGAAAAGTTAAGCTCCTCCCTCCTTTGGCGCCATAACGGCATCAAGGGAGGGTTTTATATTGTGGCGAAAACCATAGCCATTTATATATTATTAAAATGTTTTACCCTAATATCCATCCACAATATGCCTGCATAAAAAAATTTGTTGCCCGGACTACTCTGACTACCTGGACAAAAAAGATACCCGCTATAAAC
>CAJFOO010000085.1 GCA_904397205.1 uncultured Clostridia bacterium | reverse complement strand
TTCCAGCGGGGCGGAAAGTGCGGTTTTGGGGGAAGAAGACTGGATGGATGACAATGCAAATCTGACCGTTTCGCCGGAGATCCTGACGGTGGGGCAGATTACCCTGCATTATCCGGTGCTTTCCCACATGGACGTGCCGGAAAAACAGGAGGCCCTCAATGCGGTCCTGCTGCAGGATGCCCAGGCCTTCCTGGAGCAGAATTTTGCCGGTTCGGACGGCGGGTTCAGCGGGGTGCTGGATTTCAGCCAGGTATACCGCACCCGGCAGTATCTGAGCTTTATCTGTATGGGGACCCTCGTCAGTGAAAGCTCGCCGTATCCACGTGTGGTCTATTATGTCACCAATTTGGATTTACAGACCGGAAAGCGGGCCGAAACGCCGGTGCGCGGACAGGCGCAGGCGTTGGCAGAGACGATCCGCAGCGGGGAAGGCTATGGGATCCTGACCACCTCGCAGGAGACCATGCAGGCGCAAAAAGCATATCTGACAGGGCTTTCGCAGGAGGAAATCGCCGCGACTTTGGCACAGTGCAATTTCACGGAGGAAGGAGATTCCCCCTTGTGCTTTTCCTATCCTTTGGGACAGGATAATTTCGCGATTTATTATCCTGTGCCGCATTCCATGGGGGATTACGCGATTATCCAGATACGCACCGACGGGATAAAATAAACCGAATTCTACATAATTCATAAAAAAGTTCCCGTTTTGTAGAGATTTCCCAGCATTGGCATGAATTTGGAAAGGATCCTGACTTTTTTGGAAAAGTATGGTACAATAGAAGAAACAACTCGGTTGGGGAAGGTGGGACAGGAATGAAATACCGTTGGGATAAAAAATATTTGTACTGGGGTGTAACCATATTCCTCATCCTTGCGGCGGGGATGGCGCTGGCGACGATTTTTTTCCAGTGGCAAAGCCTTTTAAGTACGGTCAACTTTGTTTTGGGCCTGTTCACTCCCATTTTTTATGGGATCATTATCGCCTTCCTGCTCAACCCCATTGTAAAATTTTTTGAACGGGTACAAAGGCGGATCTTCCGCAAAAAGATCCAGAAGGCCAAAAACCCCAAGCGCTCCAACACGGCGATCCGGGCGGTTGCGGTGATTGTCACCCTGCTGTTTATGCTGGGGATCATCGCGGGATTGTTCTGGATGGTAATCCCCGCTTTGATTGAAAGCATCAGCCGGATTTTTTCCAACTTGAACACCTATTACACGAACCTCACGGATTGGCTCAATTCCTTTTCCCAAAGCGAAGGCATGGTTTCCGCCTTTATCCAGGAGGGGCTGGATACTGCATACCAGTTTATCAACAACTGGGTGCGCAACGATCTGCCGCAGCATATGCAGGCGCTGCTGCCCGCCGCCGCAGAAAGCCTGGGTGCGGTGATTGGTTTTTTCTCCAACCTGATTATCGGGATTGTAGTGTCGGTGTACCTGTTGTTCAGCAAGGAGAAATTTATCGCCCAGATGAAAAAGCTTACCTATGCCTGCCTTAAAAAAGAGCGGGCCAACGCGGTTATTGAGGTCAGCCAGCACGCAAACCGCATGTTCAGCGGGTTCATCAGCGGGCGTATCCTGGATTCTGCAATCATTGGGATTTTGTGCTTTATCGCCATGCTGATCCTCGGCCTGCCATACCCGCACCTGATTGCCGTGATTGTTGGGGTGACGAATATCATCCCGTTCTTCGGGCCGTTTATTGGGGCTATCCCCAGCGGGTTCCTGATTCTCATGATTGACCCTTGGCAGTGCCTGTATTTTGTTATTCTGATTATTGTCTTGCAGCAGATTGACGGCAATATCATCGATCCCCGCATCCAGGGCAACGTGACGGGCCTTTCCGGCTTCTGGATTTTGCTGTCCATCACCGTGTTCGGCGGTTTGTTCGGGCTGGTGGGCATTGTGCTTGGGGTACCTTCCTTTGCCGTTTTGTACGGGCTTGTGCGCCGCTGGGTCAACCGTTCGCTCAAAAAGCGCAAGATGGATCTGGCGCTGGAAACCTATATGGAAGACGGGCGCATTTATGAAAATGACCCCGAGGAGGACCTGGATCACGGCTACACCGAGCCGGTGAAGGTGGACCCCGCTACCCGGGCGGCGGAGCAGGCTGCCCGCAAACGGAAGCGGAAGGCCTCCACCTGGCTGGCCAAGAAAATGCGCAGCCGCAAGGAGAAAAAGGGGGGCGTACAGGAGCCGCCGGACGACGACAAGGATGATTTTGGATTTTAAGGATAAGAACGCTCTCCGGGAAAACCGGAGGGCATTTTTTGATAGGCAGGAAGCGTCCCGGAAAAAACGGGATACCCCCGCCTGAAGGAAATGGTGGGCAAGTATCCTTGTTTTGCCTGAAGATATAAAATGATCCGAGGGATTGATTGTCTGATATTTCCGTCAAAAAATTTGAAAAAAGTTCATGCTTCTGCGGGGTATTTGTGTTATAATGGATACATCTTTTCTTTCCCGTCCGGCAAACCGAGGGAGAAAACCATATGGGTATAGGGTTCGGTATTTTACAAGGAAAGGTTGGGATGCATCCTATGGGTTGGCTTCAGAGATTGATGTATGGCCGGTATGGTGGGGATTCTTTAAATATCGCCCTGTTGATCTTTTCGGTTATTGTCTCGATTGTGCTGCGCGTTGTGGGTGGGATTGTCCACTTGCCCTGGCTGGCCGTATTTACGGCAATCCCGGTGGGATTGGTGATTTTCCGCATGTTTTCCAAAAATATCGCCCGCCGGCAAAAGGAAAATCAAGTGTTCCTGAAAATTTTCCGCCGTTCCGCCGGTTCGGTCAAGCAAAAAACCGCCCGCGCGCAGGATACGCTGCACAAATATTACCGCTGCCCTAAATGTAAGCAGCAGCTGCGGGTTCCCAAAGGCCGCGGGAAAATCTGCATTATCTGTCCGAAATGCAAGCATGAATTCATCAAGAAAACATAAAAGGAGTTTGGCTTTATGTTGCTGTCTCGCGCGGAATCGCGATATTTTAAAGCGTGTGCCAGGGAAATCCTTTCTTTCCCCCTGGTGCAGACCATGAAGAAATTCCCGCAGCACGGGAAAACAAACTGTCTTTGCCATGTGATTATGGTGGCCGAAAACAGCTACTGGCTGGCGCTGCAGCTGCACCGCCGCCTGGGGGTGCATATTGACTACCGGGCAGTGATCCGGGGGGCTTTGCTGCACGATTTTTTCCTGTATGACTGGCACGATCCCCACAACGGGCACCGCTTCCATGGGCTGAGCCATCCGTATACCGCGTATGACAATGCGTCGAAGTATTTTTACCTCAACCCCATTGAACGGGATATTATCCGCAAGCATATGTTCCCGCTTACCCCGATCCCTCCCCGGTATCTGGAAAGCCTGCTGGTTTCTTTTGTCGATAAAATTTGCTCCATCCAGGAAACTTTTTCCCGCCGTTCCCCTCGTACGGCCGGGGTAAACTGCCCGTTTGCCCGTCATCCTGCCCTTGCCGCCGGCAAACCGGAACCGCAAACGTCAGCCAAGGGGGGCGCCGCACATGCTGTATGTAGCCAGTGAGTATTTCCTGTGGTTTTTGACCTACAGCGTTGCCGGGTGGATTTGGGAAGTCATCCTGTTTGCCTTTACCGATAAGAAGTTCATCAACCGGGGGTTTTTGTTCGGGCCGTTTTGTCCCATTTACGGCGCCGGCGGGATTTTAATGTGGCTAACACTGAACTGGACGTCCAACATTTTTATCCTGTTTTTCCTGGGCGGGTTGATAGCTTGTACCATGGAGTTTATTATTTCTTATGTGATGGAAAAACTGTTCCATGCCCGCTGGTGGGATTACAGCCGCAACCGGTTCAATATCCAGGGCCGGGTGTGCCTTTTGGGATTCACGGCGTTCGCCTGTTTTACCGTGCTGGTGGTCAAATGGATCCAGCCGGGGATGATTTGGGTGACCGAGCAGATCCCGCGGGATGTGATCATCGGGCTGGGGATTGGCCTGGGGGCGCTGTTTGCTTTGGATTTTACCCTGACTATCTGCCGGCTGTGCAAGGTGCATCAAAAGCTCGCGCGGCGGATCCAGGAAGGCAAGGCTTCCCCTGTACTGCGCGGGATCGGCCGGATTCTTCCTTTGCACAAGGTGGTCATGGACGAAGATGGGTTCCCCCGCGATCCGAGTATTGTGGTGAAATTCCCGCAAAAAGAAGAAACGGAAACAAAAGAGCCGGCGGCCAAATAAATGGCCCCGGCTTTTTATGTTAGTTGGAATCCCGCAGGCGGGAGTAAATACGGGCATCTAAGAGCTGCCCGTGTTTGTATATGCTGCTTTTGAGGGTGGCTTCCCAGGTGAATCCGTTTTTTTCGAGTACCCGGTGGGAAGCAGTGTTGCGGGCAAAGCATTCCGCAAACAGGCGCACGACGTCCCACTGGGCAAATACCATCTCGCACATTTGCCGCACGGCTTCGGTCGCAATGCCCTGCCCCCAATACCGCCGGGCCAGCCAGTACCCGATTTCAGCGTTTTTACAGTAGATATCTTCCCCGCGGGAGGCTTCAACGCTCCCCACCGCTTCGCCCCCAATCAGGATCGCCCGGTAAATTTTTCCATGGCCGTCGTCGCGGATGCAGTTGGTGAGAAAGATATCGGCGTTTTTTTCCGTATAGGGATAGGGGAAAATATCCCGCAGATTTTCGGCGATTTGCGGATCGTTGGCGTACTTGAGCAGGGCTGGGAAATCCGTCCAACGCCAGCGGTCGAGTTTGACTTCCATGGGGATTTTCCTCCTTTCCTCAAAAGGCCCTCTCGGTAATTTGGTACAGCAGGGCATTGCAGATAGCGGCGGCAATATTGCTGCCGCCCTTGCGTCCCCGTGCCACAATATACGGCGCCTGTGTGGAAAGGATCCACTCTTTGGACTCCACGACGTTGACAAATCCCACCGGCACGCCGATGACCAATGCGGGGGAAAACCCGGCGGTGATATGTTCATACAGGCGGATCAGTGCGGTGGGTGCATTGCCGATGGCGAACAGAGTTGGACGGTTCAGCCGCACGGCTTTGTCGATGCTGGCCACCGCCCGGGTGACACCCCGCCGGGAGGCCTCCTGCGCGACGTCCTCGTCGGCCATAAAGCAGAACACCTCGCATCCCGCCTGCTGGAGAGCGGCCCGGTTGATGCCGGATTTGGCCATCTGGGTGTCTGTGACAATACAGGCCCCCTGCCGCAGGGCGGCCAGTGCATGCTCCACGGCCCCGGGGGAAAAGGCCAGGCTGTCGGCATAGTCAAAATCCGCCGACGTATGGATGGCGCGGTAAATAATGGGAGCTTCCTGTGCGGGGAATTCCCGTCCGCCCAGCTCCTCCCGGATAATAGCAAAGCTGCGTTCTTCAATTTCACGCGGCCGTTTGTATTGCAGTGGGGTATCCATGGTCGTGCCTCCTTTATTGTTCAATACCGTCCCGGGCAGGGATGCCGCGGGTATAGGGATGTTTCACACAGCGGATTTCCGATACATAGTCTGCCAGTTCCACCAGCTCGTCCGGGGGATTGCGTCCGGTCAGGACAAGCTCCAGTTCTGGGGGCTTCTGCCGGATAAAGGAAAAAAGTGCTTCCCGATCGATGAGCCCGGTCGAAAGCGCACCCAGGCATTCGTCCAGGATCAGCATACCTGCTTTTCCGGCCCGGCATGCTTCGATCGCGGCAGAAAGGTTTTGGTTATGCATGCGCGTCACCTGCTGTTTTTCCTCGTCGCCCATGGTGAAGCTGAAACCAAAATCCTGTGTATTGCGCAGGATCGTAATGCCCTCCAGTCGGGAGAATATCGCCAGTTCGGCGGTGTGGCTCCCCTTTAAAAACTGCACCAGAAGCACCCGGCCGCCAGCCCCCAAAAAGCGGATAGCCAGTCCCAGAGCGGCGGTAGTTTTCCCTTTGCCATCCCCGCAGTATATGTGGATCAAGCCTTCTTGTTTCATACGATCCCCTCCTCTAAAATCCGGTAAACCGCGGGCAGATCCAGGCTGTCCCGCAAGGCTTGTGCCAAATGATCAAACTGCTGTTCCTTGTTTGCGGCGGTATCCTGCGC
>CAJFOO010000084.1 GCA_904397205.1 uncultured Clostridia bacterium | reverse complement strand
TGTGTATTCACCTTTTTGGAGCAGGTGGATTTTTCGGGGAAAACCGTCTATCCTTTCTGTACCCATGAGGGCAGCGGGATGGGGCACAGCGAAGCGGATATCCGGCGTCTTTGTCCCGGCGCCAAGGTGGAAAAAGGATTGGCTATCCATGGGGCGGACGTGGGCCGCGCAGAAAAATCCATTGCGCGCTGGCTTGGGAAAGAGCGGATAAAACAAAGGTAAAACAGGGGGATTCCCCGTTATTTTATACGAATGGTTAGGAGGATGTTTGATGGAATATGTTACCTTAAATAATGGAGTTTGCATGCCCATTCTCGGTTATGGTGTATACCAGGTAACCCCGGAGGAAACCGAACGCTGTGTGTTGGATGCTATCGATGTGGGATACCGTCACATTGATACCGCCCAGGCGTATCATAACGAAGAAGGGGTAGGGAATGCTATCCAGAAGTGTGGGGTTCCCCGCAGCGAACTGTTTCTCACTACGAAGGTCTGGATCTCCAACGCGGGATATGAAAAAGCCAAAGCTTCGATTGCGGAATCCTTGAAAAAGCTGCAAACGGATTATATTGATCTGCTGTTGATTCACCAGCCTTTTAACGATTATTACGGAACGTACCGAGCCATGGAAGAAGCCTATGAGCAGGGGCTTTTGCGGGCCATCGGGGTATCCAACTTTTACCCTGACCGGCTGATTGACCTGTGTCAGTTTGTGCAGGTAACGCCGGCTGTCAACCAGGTGGAAACCCATGTCTTCCAGCAGCAGCAGGAAGCCCATGGGATCATGAAAAAATACGGGGTACAGCACGAGAGCTGGGGGCCGTTTGCGGAAGGCCGCAAGGACTTTTTCCGTGATCCGGTACTCAATGCTGTGGGGAAAAAATATCACAAGAGCGCGGCGCAGGTAGCCCTGCGGTATTTGATCCAGAACGATGTGATGGTTATTCCCAAATCCACCCACAAGGAACGGATGGTCGAAAATTTCCAGGTCTTTGACTTTGCCCTTTCGGAGGAAGACATGGAAGCTATCCGGGCGCTGGATGAGGGGCAGAGCTTGTTCTTCTCCCACTATGATCCCAAAACGGTAGAATTTTTGACTGGTCTTGGCAGATAATTTTTCATAACATGCCGGCGGATACCATCCCTTTGCATGGGATTTGGTTTCTGCCGGTGTTTTTATTTTTCTCACATGGGAGTGAAAGCTGCTGTGAAATTCTGCGGAAAAAGAGAGCCAGGACTTGCAACGGGCCATCCCCTATGGTATACTACAATTTGGGAAACTAACCAATTTATGTTCGGCAAAAGATTGGGAAAGCGTGTTTGGGAACATTCCGAACGTGCTTTCCCTTCGGATTTCTATATCTAAAAGAATACAAAAGGGAGGGGAACGCCATTCTGTTTACCTCGTTTCTTTTTTTAGCCGGGTTTCCGATTCTCGCGGCGCTGTATTATCTCCTGCCGCAGAAAATTTCCCGTATCTGCCTTTTGGCGGCAAGCTGGGGATATTATATCTTTATGAACCCCCTGCACATCCCGGTTTTGCTTTCCGTGACAGCCGTCTCCTATGGGGGCGGGCTGCTTCTGTATACCAAACGGGAAAAAACGGACGCCCCGCGGGTTGCTAAAGGGATCCTGATTGCGTGTATCTGCGCGATTGTGGGGTTGCTTTTCCTGTATAAGTATTGGAATTTCCTTGCGGACAGCATCACTGCCCTGCTGGAGACGTTTGGTCTGGCGGTCCAGTCTCCGCGGCATTCCCTGGGGATGCCGCTGGGAATTTCGTTTTATTCGCTGCAGGCCATCTCCTATTTAGCGGATATATACCGCAGGGAAATTCCGGCGGAAAAGAATGTAGTATATTATGCCCTGTTTTTATCCTTTTTCCCTTCCCTTTCCTCGGGGCCGATCAACCGGGCGGATACCCTTCTGCCGCAATTGAGGGAAAAGAAAACCCTCCGCTACGAAAACGTCAAGGAGGGCCTAATCCAAATGGCCTGGGGGTATCTGCAAAAGATCGTGGTGGCGGATCGGATTGGCCTGTACGTCGATTTTGTTTACGACGATCCCGCCCTGTTTGCAGGATGGCCTATCCTCCTGGGGGTCTTTTTCTATGGCTTCCAGATTTATTATGATTTTGCGGGATATTCCAACCTGGCGATCGGGGCGGCCAAGGTACTGGGCTTCCAGCTCCAGGACAATTTCCGCCAGCCGTACCTTTCCCACAGCATCCAGGAATTCTGGCGGCGCTGGCACATTTCCTTTTCCAGTTGGCTGCGCGACTATGTGTATATCCCCCTGGGAGGGAGCCGCTGTTCCAAACCGCGCAAGTATATGAATTTAATGATCACCTTCCTGGTCAGCGGGCTGTGGCACGGGGCAAACTGGAATTTCCTTGTGTGGGGAGGAATCCACGGGGTATACCAGATTGTCGGAAACGCTGTCCGTCCGGTGCGCGAGCGCCTGCTGGAAAACCCATCCTCCCCGCGAGGGCTGCGGCGGCTGAAGCGCGTTGTGCAGGTAATTGTTTTGTTTCTCCTGGTGGATTTTGCCTGGATTTTTTTCCGTGCCAGCGATTTTGGCCATCTTGCCCAGATTTTCCAGGGGATGTTCAGCACCGGCGTTTTGTCGGATCAGATAGCGATGCTTTCCACCTTCCCGGGCGGGGTGCTGCCCAATTCCGCTTCGGCCCTTATTGGGCTGGCAGCCGCTGTTTTTGGGGACTTTTTTGCGAATCGCGGCAGGCCCTATGAACGGTTTGCCCGCCGGGGAGCATTTTTCCAGGGAGCCGCGCTCATGATCCTGGTATTTATGATTCTGATTTTTGGGCTGTATGGAACTTCGTATCAGGCGGATTCCTTCATTTATACCCAGTTTTAGGAGGGGCGTCTATGACAATACGGAAAAAACGGGTGCGGAATATTGTGTTGTTCCTGCTTTGTTTTCTCGTGCTGTTTCTCCTGCTCAATGCGCTGTTGTATAACAAGACCAACATGAGCCGGCTGCAAATGGGGCTGTATGAGTCGCCGGAAAACAGCTACGATGTGCTGTATGTCGGCGGCAGCCATATGAACGGGGCCATCGATCCCGGCATACCGTTGGAGTCGCATGGGATTACCGGGTTTAACTACGCCACAGGCGGGCAGGAATTTAAGGTGACGTATTACATCTTGAAGGAAGCCCTCAAACGGCATTCCCCCAAGGTGGTGGCGCTGGATGTGTTTTATATTGTCAGCCAGCGCCTGCCTTACGGGCAGGACGGGCATAACCACAATGCACTGGATTCCCTGCACATGTCGGCCAATAAAGCCGAGGCAATTGAAGCCTGCATTGATCCCAAAGCCCGCGCGAGCTTTTATTTCCCCTTTTTGGCGTATCACAACCGGTGGAGCAACATCACCCTGGAAGACATTACGTTCTATTTTGAGCCGCCTTACGACGGTTTGGGATTTGGCGCCGGTGTGGCCAAATATGGAAAGCCGATGGTATTTGATGATTGGAATGACGTCTGCGCCCCGTTCCCGCCGGAAATGGAGGAATATCTGGATCGCTTTGTGGCCCTGGCAGAGGAAGAAGGCTTTGAGTTGGTACTGATGAATTTCCCCTGCGATTATACCACCATGCTGCAGGATGAACCGGGCCTTTGGGAGGAAAATACGCATGAAATTATGAACCAGGTGGCGGCGTATGCCCAGGAGAAGGGGATTGTCTTTTTGGACTTCAATACCCCGGAAATGCTGGAGGCTCTCCAGTTTGATTTTCCGAACGATATGCGCAACGCCAGCCATGTAAATAACCGGGGAGCAAAGAAAATTACCGAATATTTTTGCAATTATATGCTGGAGCACTACCCGCAGATAAAAGAAAAAGCAGAAGAAGCCGCCGCTTCCTCTGCTTCTTCCGTGGCAGTTACAGCATCCCCATAACGGCTTGCAGGCCAAGACTGGTTCCCGTAATGCCGGCCCAGCAGCATGCCCCCAGAAGGATTGGCTTGCCGCCGGTTTTGATCAGCTTTAGGATATTCGTATTCAAACCAATGGCAGCCATGGCCAGGATAATGAAGAATTTTGACAGGTCTTTGAGCGGGTCAAAGAACGAACTGCTGACGCCGCACATCGTGCATACGGTGGTGATGATAGAGGCCAGGATAAAAAACAGGATGAAAAAGGGAAAGATCTTTTTCCATTGGAAGCGGCTGCTTCCTGTATTGCCCTGTTTTTTTGCGATCCGGGCCTGCCAAAGCGCCAGGATTAGCGTAATGGGGATGATAGCCAGGGTGCGGGTCAGTTTGACAATGGTTGCTGTATCCAGGGTGTTTGCACCGGGGTGCATCCCGTCCCAGGCAGAAGCGGCTGCTGTAACGGAGGAGGTATCGTTGACAGCGGTACCGGCAAAGATGCCGAACCCATAATCGGACAGGCCGATCAGCCCGCCAAGGGTGGGGAAAATCAAAGCGGCCAGGACGTTAAACAGGAAAATGACGGAGATGGACTGTGCAATTTCCTCATCGTCTGCACCGATGACGGGAGCGGTAGCGGCAATCGCGGAACCGCCGCAGATGGAAGAGCCTACCCCCACGAGGATAGAGGTATGGGTAGGGATTTTTAGGATGCGGAATAAAAGGTAGGCGATTGCCAGGGAGATGGAGATGGTAGCCAGGATAATGGGAAGCGACTGCGCGCCCACTTTAGCGATTTCAGAAAGGTTCAGGCCAAACCCCAGAAGAATTACGGCATATTGCAGGATTTTTTTGGAGGTATAGGTGATGCCGGGCTGAAACCAGTCTTTTTTTGGCAGGAACAGGGTGAGGATCATCCCGGCCAGGATGGCGAAAACCGGCCCGCCAATCACAGGGACTAAGGTTCCCAAGAACCAGCAGGGGATGGCGATAGCCAGGCATAGCGCCAGGCCGGGGATCCGTTGCTTGATGAGGGACATGTTGAAATTTCTCCTTTCATAAGGCGTTGTCTTGATTATAGCATCGAATTATCATAAAATAAAATGATAAATTTTTATATCTTGATAAGAAATTATTATAGGTGATGATATGCTCGATATGCGAATCCGGACGTTTTTAACCGTGTGCGAAACCATGCACTATACCCGTGCGGCGGAACAGCTTTGTATTACGCAGCCTGCCGTTACCCAGCATATCCGCTATTTAGAGGAATTTTATGGCTGTAAGCTGTTCCAGTACCAGGGACGTGTGCTGTCATTGACAAAAGAAGGCGAAAAGCTGCGGGAATGGGCCCGTTCCCTGTCCTATAACAGTCAGAAAATACAGGAAGCCTTATCCTGTTGTTCTACGGGGATTTCCCTGCGGGTAGGCGCGACGAAAACCATCGGGGAATATGTGGCTGCGCCGCTGGTGCGTGCCTTTTTACGCCGTCATCCCCAGGCACAGTTTTCGTTTGTGATAGAAAATACCCAGAGTTTGCTTCGTGCGTTGGAGGAAGGCGAATTGGATTTTGCCTGGATTGAAGGGTTTTTCAACAAGGAAAAATACCGCCATCAGCTGTATGCGAAAGAGGAATTTTTTGGGATCTGCGCGCCGGGACACCACTTGGCAGGAAAAACGGTATCGGTTGCCGATTTGCTGTCTGAAACGGTATTTGTGCGGGAGCCTGGTTCCGGCACACGGGCGATTCTGGAGGATCTGCTGGGAGAGCAGAACTACACCCTACAGAGTTTTTCCCATCTGGTGCAGATTAGTGATTTTTCTGTTACAAAAACGCTGGTACAGGATGGGCTGGGGATTTCGTTTGTGTATGCGCCGGTGGCCAAGAAGGAGCTGGAAGAGGGGAGCCTTGCCCGGATCGATTGGGAACAGGGGCATGTATGGCGGGAATTTAACTTTGTTTTTTTGCGTGATAATCTATTTGTGGAAGAGTGGAAAGAGTGGATACAGCCCGGATGATGGGCAGGCACCAAATCTGCGGGGAAAGGTATGGGTGTTCTACATTTAGTGTTGTGTTCAAAAAAATCTTGTATTTTTCCTATATGTGGTGTATAATCGATTCTATGAATGCGTGATGGAAGATAATGGGGAGTGTATGCGAATGGAAATTACCAAACGGGATGGCCGCATCGAGCCATATGACGGGAAGAAAATTACGGAAGCAATGAAGCGGGCTTTTGCCAGCACGGGCAATCAGCCGGACGATGCGGTATTGCAGGCTTTGCTGGCGATTGTGGAATCCTCCCTGCCGGCGGATCAAGTCCATTCGGTGGAAGCCATCCAGGACTGGGTGGAACGGGCGCTGATGGAAAAAGGGTTCTATCAGGTGGCCAAGAACTACATCCTGTACCGGGAAACCCATGCCCAGCTTCGCCAGGCCCGCCAAGCCATGGTACGGGAAATCGGGGAGGGGCTGGAGCCTTGTCTGCTGAAAATCCAGAAGGATTTTCCCAGCGAGGAATACGCTTTGCCCATGCTGCGTGCAAAATTCCACAGCTTTCTCAAACCGGGGATGTCCCAGGAGGAAAAGATCGCTTCTTTGGTCAAAGCCGCCGTGGAACTCACGGCCCAGGAAGCTCCCCAGTGGGAGTTCATTGCGGCAAGACTGCTGCGGTTCCAGTTTGAACAGCGCTTACAGCAGGAATTGCAGCGGCGGGAAATCCACGATTTTTATGGGAAAATCCGCTGGCTCACGGACGAAGGCCTATACGGAAGCTATATTTTGGAGCGCTACACCCGGGAGGAAATCCAGCAGGCGGAACGCTTTCTGTGCCCGGAGCGCGACGAACGGTTCACCTATTCGGCGCTGGATCTGCTGCTCAAACGGTATGTGATCCACACCCGCAAGCACGTCCCGCTGGAAACCCCTCAGGAGATGTATCTGGGGATTGCCCTGCATTTGGCCATGAAAGAAAAGGAAAACCGCATGGAGTGGGTACAGCGGTTTTACGATATGCTCAGCCGGATGGAAGTCACAATGGCAACCCCTACCTTATCGAATGCCCGTAAGCCGTACCATCAGCTTTCCAGTTGCTTTATTGACACCGTGCCGGATAGCCTGGAAGGGATCTACCGCAGCATCGATAACTTTTCCCAGGTCAGCAAATTCGGCGGAGGCATGGGGTTGTATTTTGGCAAGGTCCGGGCGACGGGCGGCAGTATCCGCGGGTTTGAAGGGGCGGCCGGCGGGGTGATCCGGTGGATTAAGCTGGTGAACGATACGGCGGTGGCGGTGGATCAGCTGGGGATGCGCCAGGGGGCTGTGGCCGTATATCTGGATGCCTGGCACAAGGATCTGCCGGAATTTTTACAGCTTCGCACCAACAACGGGGATGATCGTCTCAAGGCCCACGATGTGTTCCCGGCCGTTTGTTATCCGGACAGGTTCTGGCGCCTGGCCAAGGAAAACCTCGATGCCGACTGGTATTTGCTGTGCCCGCATGAAGTGCTGACCGTCAAAGGATATGCGCTGGAAGATTACTACGGGGAGGAGTGGGAAAAACGGTATCTGGACTGCGTGGAGGATCCCCGGATTTCCAAGCGCCGGATGACCGTGAAGGAAGTGATCCGGCTGGTACTGCGATCGGCGGTGGAAACCGGCACGCCGTTTACCTTTAACCGGGATACCGTAAACCGTGCCAATCCGAACGGGCACCAGGGAATGGTGTACTGCTCGAATTTATGTACGGAGATTGCGCAGAATATGTCGCCCATTGAGACGGTGAGCACGGAACTGAAGACCGTGCATGGGGACACCGTGGTGGTCACAACGACCCGGCCCGGGGATTTTGTGGTGTGCAACCTGGCGAGCCTCTCGCTGGGGCATTTGCCGGTGGAAGATGAGGGATATCTTTCTTCGGTGGTGGAAACCGCTGTGCGGGCGCTTGACAACGTCATCGATCTGAATTTTTATCCCCTGCCTTACGCGAAATATACCAACCGTCAATACCGCAGCATTGGTCTGGGGGTTAGCGGCTATCACCATATGCTGGCCAAGCGGGGGATTTCCTGGGAAAGCGAGGAACATCTGCGGTTTGCGGATCAGGTGATGGAACGCATCAACCGGGCGGCGATTGCGGCAAGTACGGCGCTTGCTGCGGAAAAGGGAAGCTATGCATATTTTTCCGGCAGTGACTGGCAGACCGGCGCATACTTTACCAAGCGGGGATACGATTCGCCGGAGTGGAAGCAGTTAGCCGAGACGGTAGCCCGGCAGGGGATGCGCAACGCGTATCTTTTGGCGGTGGCTCCGACAAGCAGCACCAGCATCCTGGCAGGGACGACGGCGGGATTGGATCCGGTAATGAAACGGTTTTTCCTCGAGGAAAAGAAAAACGGCCTGTTGCCGCGGGTCGCTCCGGAGCTTTCGCCGCAGACCTATTGGTTTTATAAAAATGCCCACCAGATAGACCAGTTGTGGAGCATCCGGGCATGCGGCGTGCGGCAGCGCCATATTGATCAGGCGCAAAGTATGAACCTTTACATTACCAATGAGTTTACCATGCGCCAGGTTTTGCGCCTGTATCTGGAGGCGTGGGAATGCGGTGTAAAGACGATTTATTATGTGCGCAGCAAATCCCTCGAAGTGGAAGAATGTGAAAGCTGCGCTTCCTGATATGAATGGAGAGAAAGGACGCGAAAGCATGGCAAACCTTGTGAAAAAACCGCTCTTTAACCCGGATGGGGATACTGATGTACGTTTGCGGCGGATGATCGGGGGAAACACGACCAATCTCAATGATTTCAACCATATGCGGTATGCGTGGGTAAGCGATTGGTACCGGCAGGCAATGAATAATTTCTGGATCCCGGAAGAAATCAATCTCGCGCAGGATGTGAAGGATTATCCCCGCCTGGATCCGGCAGAACGGAAGGCATACGATAAAATCCTCAGCTTTCTGGTATTCCTCGATTCCATCCAGACCGCGAACCTCCCGTGTATTGGGGAATATATTACCGCCAATGAGATCAATTTGTGCCTGTCGATCCAGACGTTCCAGGAATGTGTACATAGCCAGTCGTATTCGTATATGCTTGACACGATTTGCAGTCCTGTGGAACGGGATGAAATTTTGTACCAATGGAAGACGGATGAGCATCTGCTGCGGCGCAATACCTTTATCGGGAACTGTTATAACGAGTTCCAGGAGGAAAAGACGCCCTTTATGCTTTTGAAGGTAATGATGGCCAATTTTATTTTAGAAGGCGTTTATTTTTACAGCGGATTTATGTTTTTTTATAATCTGGCCCGCAATGGGAAAATGCCCGGTTCTGCCCAGGAAATCCGCTACATCAACCGCGACGAAAATACGCATTTATGGCTGTTCCGCAACATGATTTTGGAATTGCAGAAGGAGCAGCCGGAGCTGTTTACGGCGGAGAACATTGCGGTATTGCGGGAGATGCTGGAGGAAGGCGTACGGCAGGAAATCGCTTGGGGACATTATGTGCTGGGGGACAACATCCCTGGCCTGACCCGCGATATGGTATCGGACTATATCCGGTATCTGGGCAATCAGCGGTGGACGAGTCTGGGATATGCGCCGCTGTATCCGGGATTGGAAGAGGAACCACGGGATATGCTGTGGGTAGGGCAGTATGCCAATGCGAATATGGTAAAAACGGACTTTTTTGAAGCGAAAAGCACGGCTTATGCCAAAAGTACTGCGCTGATTGACGACCTGTAAAAACCCGTAAGCAGTTGTACCGGGCAGTAAGAGAAACGGTTTTGTTTTTTAGAAAAAAGACTTGCATTTTCCAAATTTTCGTAGTATAATAGATAGCGTTGAGCCGGTGTGATGGAATTGGCAGACGTGATGGACTCAAAATCCATTGGTAGCGATACCGTGCCGGTTCGAGTCCGGCCACCGGCACCA
>CAJFOO010000083.1 GCA_904397205.1 uncultured Clostridia bacterium | reverse complement strand
GCGCCTCTCCCCGTGACCTCTTCCGGGGGACGCTGCAGCAGTACGCTGGCCACGGCGCTGGCGATGGTTGTGTTGCCGATCCCCATTTCCCCTGCCGCCAGTACGCCGCACCCCTGTTCCTTGCATTCCCTGACCAGTTCCATTCCGATTTCCATGGCGCGGATGGCTTGTTCCTGTGTCATGGCTGGTCCCCGGGTGATATTGTTTGTGCCGGGTGCTACTTTTTCTTGCCGTAAGCCAGGGATGGAAAGGGTTTCTTTCATGCCGATGTCTACCGGGATGACGCTTGCACCTGCGGCTTTGGCCATCACATTGATACAGGAGATCCCTTTGGCCATATTTTCTGCCACAAGGGAGGTGATTTCACTGCCTGTCTGCGTGACCCCTTCTTCCACAACGCCGTTGTCCGCGCAGAAAACGACCGCCGCCCGCCGGCCCAGATCGACGTTGGGAGTCTCCAAAATACCGGCCATCTGGACGATGGTGCTTTCGAGTATGCCAAGGCTGTGCAGAGGTTTGGCGATGCTGTCCCACCGGGCCTGTGCCTGCTGCATGGCGGCAGAGTCCAGGCGGGGGATGGGCTGTAGGGCAGATGCCCACGGATGGTTCATAGAGGACAACTCCTTTGTTGACAAATTTCCCGGCACGCCTGCACGAAACGGGCAGCGAAAGACGGGTTGGCATAGAGATAGAGATGCGGGAACCCTGCGTAACCGGAAGGGGATACATGGGCACAAAGCCGGTGCCGGCTTCGGTGTGGTTTTTGGGCCAGGAACGCTTCCCCAGGTACATCGCTGGCCCAGGTATGGAATTCATGGCAGCGGATAGACTCGCCTTTGCGGCAGAGCAGGCCGTCCTGGCGCGCGGTGAGCGTCCAGTAGCCGAAATCCTGAAGCTTTCCCGCAGGGTACGCCGTCCCCGGGAAAACACCTGCCAGCGGATATGTGTTCCCGTCCCGATCCCGGATGTCCCGGTGCAGGTACAAAAACCCGCCGCCTTCCGCCACAAAGGGGATGCCTCTTTGCCAGGCGGAACGGATACTGCTGCACATCGCGGTATTTTCCGATAATTGGGCGGCGAATCTCTCGGGATACCCGCCTCCCAGCCAAATCCCGTCGCATGGCTCGGGGAGGGAAGTATCCTCCAGCGGGCTGAAATATACCGGATCTGCGCCCAAATCTTGCAGCAGGGAAAGGTTGTCCGCGTAATGGAAGCAGAACGCCGCATCCCGGGCGACGGCGATCGTCGGGCGATCGGGCGCAGCAGGGGGAATGGGAGAAGGAATATCTGCCAGCGGAGGGGCCGTCTTTGCCAGGGAGATTAACCCGTCCAGATCGAGGGTCTGTTCGGCCTGTTTGGCCAGACGTTCCAGCTTGGACTGGATATGGGGAAGCTCTTGCGGCGGGATCAGTCCCAAATCCCGGCTGGGGAAATCCACCTCGGGAAGAGACGGCAGATAACCGAATACCGGAAGGGAAAGCTCCCGTTCGATGGCCGCTTGCAGACGGGGATACAGCATCGGGGATACCTGGTTGAGGATGATCCCTTGCAGGAAGCTTGGCGACTGGTGGCGCAGGAAACCTTCCGCGAGTGCGACGGCGGAAAAAGAGATTCCCTGGCAGGGGACAACCAGGACACCGGGCGTCTGTGTGCGCCGCGCCACTTCAAAGGTGCTGGCCTGGAGACTGTCGCCGCCGATCCCGTCGTAATATCCCATCACGCCTTCGAGGACGGAAATATCCTTTCCCCGGGCGTTTTTTTGCAGCAGGAAAGACAACCGGGACCCCTCGCAGAAAAACGGATCCAGGTTGCGGCAGGCGATTCCCATGGCTTTTGCATGGAATAAAGGATCCACATAGTCCGGGCCGCATTTGAATGCGGCTGTTTCCAGCCCTCGCCGCCCCAGGGCTTGCAGAATCCCGCAGGTCACGGTGGTTTTCCCGGCGCCGCTGAACGGAGCCGTCAACAGGAAACGGGGATAGGGGTTCATGGCGCCTCCTTCTTGCCGGGACCATCGGCCGATAGGATATAGATGGGATTTTGTCCCAGCATCATATGATACGGGCCGGCTTTTTTCGCTTTGGATACCTGAAGCTGCACAATATCTACCTCCTGGAAATCCAGTTCCTGGAAGGCCTGCAGGGTTTCTGTGAGGGATTCGAGGGTAATCACATTGGCTACCACACGCACACTGGGGTTTTTCTCCCGCAGGGCGGCAAGGACAGCCCGGGTATGGCCGCCTGTCCCGCCGAGGAATGCCCGGTCGGGAGAAGGCAGGGAAGCAAACGTATCGGGCGCGTGCCCAGGGATAATGTGCAGGTTCGGCACGGCCCACTTTTCTTTATTGGCGTGCAGCAGGGAGATCGCTTCGGCATCCCGTTCCAGGGCATATACGGTGCCGCGCGAAAGACGCAGGGCGGCTTCTACGCTGACCGATCCGGTCCCTGCCCCCACATCATAGAAAATATCGGTTTCCCGCAGGCGCAGCTTGGACAGCGACACACTCCGGACTTCTTCCTTGGTCATGGGCGTTTTCCCCCGGATCCACTCGCCGTCCGGAATCCCGTGTACTGCCAAATCCTGTGCCGCCCGGGGATTTTCCACCAGCATTACGCTCAGAGGATGGAAGGTTTCTCCCGCCCATTGCCGCGCTGTCCCACGGCAGATGCGTTCCTCCGGGTACGACAGCCGTTCCCCAATCGAAACCGGGATATCGGGCAAGCCTGCGTCGCACAATTCCCGGCAAAGCACACCGGGCGTGCGTTCCCTGTCCGTTAGGACAAAGGTTTTGCGATGCCGTCCCACGGCAGCCAGAAGATTGCCCTCCCGTCCATGCAGGCTGAGGGGAAAGACGTCCTGCCAGGCCGTTTGCAGCTTGGCGCAGAAATAGGCGAGCGAACTGACGCCGCACCGAAACTGGATGGATATCCCTGGCAGATCGGCCAGATCGGTGGCCGCAGCCGCCGCACCGCTGTAGAAACCGATGTCGCCGGAAAAGAGAACCGAGATGGTTTGGGCCTGCGGATATTCCTGTAAAACCCGGCGGATTTCCGCCGCCTGATACGCGGGAACACAGGGGACAGACAATCCCAGAACCTCTGCCAGGGACAAAAGCCGTTTTGCCCCCAGGATCAGATCGGAATCCCGCAGGGCTTGCAGGGCTTGCCCGGTCAGGCCGTCGGGCTGGCCCATGCCGGCCCCAACAAAATAGACGGTGCGGACGTTTGCAGGATGCTCCATATCGTCCCTCCTTTCTTGTTACAGGGTACGGAAAAATTCCTCCGTGCGCGACAGCAGTTCGTCGATGTGTTCCGGCGTGTGCGCAGCGGACAGGAAAATGGCTTCAAACTGCGAGGGGGCAAGATAGATGCCATGCTCCAGCAGATAGTGGAAATACCGGGCATACCGGGCGGTATCCGATTGTTTGGCGGTCTCGTAATCGCTGACGGGCGCCGGATGGAAGAACAGGCACGAGAGCGAACCCTCTCCCTGGACGGCGCCGGGTGTGCTGTATGTCTGTAAAAGCGCCCGGAGCCCTTCGCGCAGCTGCCGGCCCCGCTGTTCCAGGGTAAGATAGAGGGAGGGATCCCGCTCCAGGATATCGAGCTGGGCCAGTCCTGCCGCCACGGCAATGGGGTTGCCGCTGAGCGTCCCCGCCTGGTAGACCGGGCCGAGCGGCGCGATCTGCTCCATTACTTCCCGGCGGCCTCCGTAAGCCCCTACGGGCATCCCGGCGCCGATCACCTTGCCAAAGCAGGTCAAATCGGGCTTGACGCCGTAATATTCCTGTGCCCCGCCCAATCCCAAACGGAACCCCGTGATCACCTCGTCGAAAATGAGCAGTGCCCCATGCTGGGTGCAAAGCTCCCGTAATCCGGCAAGAAACCCCGGCTTTGGAGGAACGACCCCCATATTCGCGGCCACCGGTTCCAGGATGACCGCTGCAATTTGCCCCGGGTTTTGCTCCCATATCTGCCGGACAGCGTTCAGGTCGTTATAGGGGGCGGTGAGGGTATCCTGGGCACAGCCCTGCGTTATCCCGGCACTGCTGGGGATTCCCGCCGTCATCAGGCCGGATCCCGCCTGCACGAGCATCGCGTCGCAGTGCCCATGGTAACAGCCCGCAAATTTGATAATTTTATCCCGCCCCGTGTATCCCCGGGCGGCGCGCAGGGCGCTCATCACGGCTTCCGTCCCGGAATTTACCAGGCGTACCATCTCCACCGAGGGGACCAGGGCGCATAGTTTCTCAGCCATCTGGCATTCCCGCCCGGTTGCCGCGCCAAAGCTCAGCCCATCCTGTGCTGCGCGGATGACAGCTTCCCGTATGACGGGGTGGTTATGCCCCAGCAGCATGGGCCCCCAGGAACCAATGTAATCGGTATAGGAATTCCCGTCCGCATCGGTCACGGATACCCCTTGCGCCTTTTGGATAAAACGGGGGGTCCCCCCCACCGAACCAAATGCCCGCACCGGACTGTTGACCCCGCCGGGGATGTGTTTCTGTGCCCGCAGGAAAAGTGCCTGCGACCGGCTGGTATCCATAGATTACCCAATCCTCCCTTCCCGCATATACCCGGCAAGTTCCGGGGCAAAGTAGGTGATAAGCCCGCCCGCCCCTGCCCGGAAGATGCTGACGGCTGTTTCACAGATAGCGGCTTCCCGGTCGATCCATCCGTTTTTGGCCGCGGCCTGGATCATAGCATACTCCCCGCTCACCTGGTAAGCCAGGACGGGCAGCGGAAAGGCAGCCGCCAAATCCGATACAATATCCAGGTATGGCAGTGCCGGCTTGACCATTAGCAGATCGGCTCCCTGCGCTATGTCCTGCCCGGCTTTTTTGACGGCTTCCCGGCGGTTGTGATAGTCCATCTGATAGCTTCTGCGATCCCCAAAGGCCGGAGCAGATCCGGCGGCTTCCCGGAACGGGCCGTAAAAACAGGAAGCGTATTTTGCCGTATAGGACAGGATGGGCAGCGAGGAAAACCCGCCGGCATCCAGCTCGCGGCGGAGAAATCCAATGCGTCCGTCCATCATGTCGGATGGCGCCACCATATCCGCTCCGGCCTGTGCGTGGGAAAGCGCGGTTTTCGCCAGCAGGGGAAGGGTCGCGTCGTTATCCACCGTACCGCCGCAGGGGATCCCGCAATGCCCGTGCTCTGTATACTCACAAAGGCATACGTCGGTGATATAGAAAAATTGCGGAAACCGCTGTTTCGCTTCCCGCAGAGCCGTCTGGATAACCCCGTTCTCCTGCCATGCGCTGCTCCCGCAGGCATCCTTTTCCTGTGGGATACCGAACAAAAGCACACGGGTCACGCCAGCCTTTTCGAGCGTTTCCAGCTCCCATAACAGGGTATCCGGAGAATACCGGTACTGCCCTTCCAGGGAAGGGATGGGTTCGCGGACGCGCTGTCCTTCCCGGATGAACAACGGGTAAATCAGCGCGGAAGGGGAAACCCGGGTTTCCCGCACCAGCTCCCGCAACACAGGGTTGCCCCGCAGGCGGCGGCTGCGCTGTATCAAATCAAATTCCTGCATCATTTCCTTCCTTTCTGCCGGCGGCTATGGCGGCAATGGTTTCGATCAGGCTTTCGATGGTCGGCTTGGCGGCCACCTGTACGGGGAATCCCTGCCGGCGCGCTTCGGCGGCGGTCTGTTCCCCGATGCATACCGCGAGGATATGGCGAAACTCTTCCCCTTGCAGAAGCTGGACAAATCCCTTTACCGTGGAGACGCTGGTGAATACAGCCAGATCGCCGGGAAGAAGCGCGGATGGCCGGGAAGATGGACACAGGGTTTCGTAGAGCGGTACTTCACAAAAGGAAATCCCGGCCTGTTCCAGGATCTGTGTCAGCAAAGGGGAGCCTTCTTTGGCTCTGGGCAGCAGAAGGCGTTCCCCCGGCTGCATGGCCCGTGCCAGGGCATAGCCGAGATCCTCCGCATAAAAACGGGACGGGATTACATCCGCCAGAAAGCCCCGTTTGGAAAGGGTATCCCGCGTAGCGGGACCAATCACCCCAAACCGCAGGTGGGACAACGCCCGCCCGTCGCGGCCCGCTTGCAGCAGGGCGTCAAAAAAGAGGTCGACCCCCGTGGGGCTGGTCCAGGCAATCCAGTGGGTATCGGCCAGAGAATGGATAGCCGCTTCCAGCGGAGGATTGGGAAAAATCGCTTGGGTTTGGATCGAGGGCAATTCCAGTACCTGTGCCCCCAGGCGTTCCAAGGGATCGGAGAGGGCGGAGGCCCGGTTTTTGGGGCGGGTGATCCATATCCGCATCCTGTGCAGCGGTAAGGCTTCCACCCAGGAAAACCGTTCCCCATACGAACAGACATCCCCAACCAGCCATACCGCCGGGGTGGAAAATCCCTGTTCCCTGGCGTGCTCCGGCAGACGGGATACAGTGGAAACCATCGTTTTTTGCCGGGCTGTCGTACCGTTTTGGATGATCGCTGCGGGCAGGTTTTCCGGTACGCCGGCGGCAAGCAGGCCCCGGCAGATTTCCGGCAGGGAAGCCATGCCCATCAGGAACACTATCGTTGTCCCCTGGCGGCAAAGGGTAGCCAGGGTGGGGAAATCCAGCCCCGGGGACGGATCGGCCTGGCGGTGCCCGGTCACGATATGCAAAGAGGAGCTGGTCTGCCGGTGCGTGACAGGAATCCCTGCGTAAGCGGGCGCGGCGATGGCGGACGAAACACCGGGGACAATTTCAAAAGGGATCCCGTGCTGCCGCAGCAGTTCGAGTTCTTCTCCCCCACGCCCAAAAAGAAACGGGTCGCCGCCCTTCAGACGCACGACACGCAGGCCCCTCTGCGCCTTTTCGAGCAGGAGGCGGTTGATATCCTCCTGCGGCAGGGTGTGCGTACCGGCCTGCTTGCCTGCGTCGATGACCTCGGCTTGCGGCGGGATCCAGCTTCGTATGCCGTCCCCGACCAAATGGTCGCAAAGCACTGCCTGCGCCTGTTCCAAAACCGCTTTTCCTTTCACGGTCAGCAGGCCCCGATCTCCAGGCCCTGCGCCGACCAGCCAGACTTTCCCTTTCATACGCTTTCCTCCTGCATCTGCCGGGCTAATTGTTCGCCCAGCCGCTCGGCCTGCTCCGGCTCCCCCGTCAAGGTCCCAATCCGGTACGATCCGCTTCCTTCTTGCCAGTATAATCCGCGCAGGTGCAGCTCTTGGCCGGAAATTTCTGCATAGGCGGCGACTGGCGAAGAACATCCCCCATGCAGAGCCCGGATAAATGCCCGCTCTGCCAGGGCGGTGCATGCGGTTTGAGGGCAATGGATCGCTTGCAGAAACGGGAATGCTTCCCCGGCGCGTCCCTGGATGGCCAGAATCCCCTGCCCGGCGGCCGGGAGGATTTCGTCCACGGAGAAAACCCGGGAAATCCGGTGGGACAGCCCCAGCCGCTGTAATCCCGCTGCGGCCAGCACCAGCGAGGTATACGGCCCGCGTTCGAGTTTATCCAATCGGGTCAGCAGGTTTCCTCGGATCGGTTCGACGGCTGCATGGGGGAACAGGGTCCCAAGCTGCAATTTCCGGCGTGCGCTGGAAGATCCGATCACCGTATTTTCTGCGGCGGGGGAGAGAGGCAATACCAATGCGTCGCGCGGATCCCCCCGCCGGAAAAATGCCCGCAGGGGCAGGTCGGGAGGCGTTTCCATAGGGACGTCCTTCAGGCTGTGTACGGCTAAATCGATTTTTCCTTCCCGCAGGGCGGCGTCCAATTCTTTGACAAATACGCCTTTTCCCCCGATTTGATCCAGGGGTTTGTCCAGGAAGCGATCCCCGGTGGTTTTCATGGAAACCAGTTCCAATGGGGTTTCCGGGAAGCGGCGGCGGATCGTGTGCAGGACAAGCTCCGTTTGGGCGATGGCCAGCCGGCTTTCGCGGCTGCCTATCCGGATGGTTTTCGGTTTCATGGACGGCCCTCCTTTTGCAGCATTTCCCGGATGCGTTGTACCGTGTGTTTTACCTGTGCGGGATCGGTTCCGCTGGAAGTGACCCCAATGACCAGATCCCCCTCCCGTACAAGGCCGGGAAAATAAAACCGGCATTCTTCCTTGCAATCGGCTACATTGACCGGGATCCCGTATTCCTCGCACTCCTCGAATACCGCATGGTTGACTTCCCGCTGATTGGTAGCTGCCAGGACCAGATCCGCGCCCTTACAGTCTCCCGGATGGTAGGGACGGCATTCCCACCGGACTGTATCCGGCAAAGGGGAAACCGCTTTTGGAGCAATCACTGTCATGTGGCAGCCAAAGGGCAGCAGGGCATGGATGCGGCGCTGTGCGACGGTCCCGGCCCCAAATACGATTACCTTCCTGCCGCGCAGGTTTTGGAACAGAGGAAAGTAGGGGGCGGGGGGAAGATACTGCCGCTCCAGGAACGGAAGGACTTCCTCCATGGGGAGTGCTGGGACCGAGGGTTCTTCCGGGCGGCCGATGAGGATCGTACGGACGCCTGCGACGGCAGCGGCTTCGAGTTTTTCTTCTGTGCCGCCGGGCTTGCCGGAATCCTTGGTAACCATCCAGTCAGCCTGGATTTGCCGGAGCAGGGCTGCATTGAATTCCACGCTGAACGGTCCCTGCATACAGATCAGATGGCTGCCCCGGAACCCTAACGCCTGGGCCTGCCGGATATTTTCCGCGCTGGGTAGGATCCGCGCGAAAACCCGCTCCGGATAGTCTTCGATTTGGGTAAACGCCGCGAGATCCTTGCTGCCGGTGGTGAGCAGGATATGGCCCTGGGTCTGACGGAGCAGCCGCACGGCTTCTTCCACCGAAGGGACCACCTCCGCCTGTGCCGGAGAGGAGGAAGAGCGGATGACGCGCAGCAGCGGCACGGCGGTTTCCTGGCAGGCCTGCTGGATATTCCAGGTGACCTCCCTGGCATAGGGATGGGTGGCGTCCAGGACACAGGCCGGCTGGATTTTACGGATAAAATCCCGGATAGCAGAACCGTCCATCCGGCCGGTTTGCCGGTGCAGGCGCGGATGCTCCGGCAGCAGCTGCCCGCCGTATTCCGTGGCCACGCATACATAGATCTCGGCAGGGAAGCGCCTCAGAAGCTCCTGTGCCAATTCCCGCCCTTCCGTAGTGCCGGCAAACAGCAGCAGGTTCAATGCGCTTCCTCCTTCCGGCCGGGGATTTGGTATCCTCTGGGGGTTACCATCCACTGGTGGATCTTCCGGGTCTGCCGATTGCCGATATAGACGGTGGTAAACATATCTGCCGGGGTATCCCGCAGGGCGGAAAGGGAGAGGATCCGTGCGGATTCCCCTTCCCGGCCGATGTGCCGGACCAATCCGCAAACGGTTTCCCCTGGCTGGTACTGCAATACAATATCGCAGGCCTTTTGCAGATAGTCTGCCCGTTTTTTGCTTGCCGGGTTATACAGGCAGATCACAAAATCCCCCTGTGCCGCCAAGGCCAGCCGCTGAGCGATCTGTTCCCAGGGGGTGAGCAGGTCGCTCAGGGAGATGACGGCAAAATCGTGCATCAGGGGAGCGCCAAGCACGGCGGCCCCGCCGCAGGCGGCGGTGATTCCCGGGATGACCTGCGTCTCCAGACGGCAGACCTGTTCGGCCGGATAGGATTCCAGCAGTTCGAGGATCAGGCCCGCCATGCCGTATACCCCTGCATCCCCGCTGCATACCACAGCCACATCCTTCCCGGACAGGGCGGCTTCTATCGCTGCCCGGCACCGGTCCACCTCCTGCCGCATCGGGGTGGAAATCCATTCCTTGTGCGGGAAATGGGGACGGATTAAATCCACATACACGGTATATCCCACAATCGTCCCGCACGCTTGCAGAGCCTTTTTCGCCTGGGATGTCAGGGTATCCGGATTCCCCGGGCCAAGGCCAATCACATAAAGTTTCATCGATTCTTCTCCTGTTTTAAAAGATGGGCCGCCAGCCGCTGCGGGGGAAGTTCCCGTCCGGCGGGGAGGGAATACAGGCCCTTGCATACGGCTTTCCGGACAGCTTCCCGGATGGCCGGCAGCAGATCCTCTTGTCCCGGCTGATAGGCACAAAAACGGCGGCAGGCGTCTTCGGCAATGGAAGCGCTCAGGGTTTCCACGATAGGCGTTCCTGATCGGCAGGTTTCCCAGCGGAAAAATTCCCGTTCACAGTCCTGCAGAATCTGTTTGGCCGCCTGGATGCTGCGGGGGGAAGGATGCTCTTTTCCGGAAGGCAGGTCGTCGATATCCCACAGAAGGATCCCGGGACATTGGTGCAGGGCGGGGTCAATATCCCGGGGAACGGCAAGATCCACAAAGGTTTGGAAGGTTTTCCCCAGATACGGGCGGGCCTGCTCCCATCGGATGGTCAAATGCGGGCTGGCGGTAGCACTGCATACGATGGGGAATCTGGAAAGCGCAGGATAGCGGTCTTCATAGGCAAGGGTGGAAACTCCCAGCGGCAGCGCCGGGGCAGGGCCGTGCTCTCCGGGATGGGAGCGGCGGGCCATGGTGACCGCGCAGCCTTCGGCCAGCAGGGCTTTGGCGGTAAGGCGGGCCATGGTTCCTCCTCCCAGGATGAGACAGGGGATGCCGCGCAGCGGACCATAGGTTTGCCGCAGCTTTTCGATGGCCGCCGTGGCCGCGGAAGGACGGGTAGGACAAAGGCGGATTTGAGTTTTTACCCGTTTTGCCCCCGTGACGGCAAGGCGGAACGCGGTCTCGAGCTCGGCGTTCATACAATTCAGTTCCCGTGAGAGCACAGCCGCTTCCTTGATCTGCCCGAGAATCTGGTCTTCCCCATACAGCTGGGAGCGCATCCCGCAGGCCAGCTCCATCAGATAGGAAAGCGCCCGCCGGCCTGTGCGTTCCCGCAGGGCGGCCTGCCATACCGGGCGGCTTGATCCCACGGCAAAAGCAAGAAGGTCGGCAGGAGAATGCTTTTCTGCGCCGCACACCCAAAGCTCCGTGCGGTTGCAGGTGGAGAGCAGAAGACATCCCTGCAGGCGGAAAGTGTCCCGGAGCGCCGGGAGGATTTCTCTTTGCCGGGCTTTTGTCAGGGAAAAAGCTTCCCGCTGTTCCACGGGAGTATTCTCATAATCCACGCCAATCATTTTGATATTCAAAATCTACGCTCCAATCTTCTCTTGCGGCGGCCACTGTCACCCCCGCCTCAGCATATTTCTCTGCCAGCAGGATCCCCTGCCTGCTGCTAAGTACAGCGGCCCGTTCACAGACATTATCCACCCCCACCGTCCGCTCCACAAATAGCGAAGAGGTAAAGCTTCCTTTGGCCTGCCGCAGTTCTTCCGGCGGAAAGAAGCGGATGGGAAGCCCCAACCCCTGTGCAAAGGCCAGCAGGCCGTCTTCGTTTTTCTTGACAGTAATGCTGGCAATCCCAGCCAGGGCTTGTGGGGCAATGGAATGCCGGTTCAAAAAATGTTCCACTGCCTGGCGGATACATGCGTGGGAGGTCCCCCTGCGGCAGCCGATCCCAAGATGGACAATGCGGGGAAAAAGTAGCAGGGTTCTGGCAAAGGGAGAGACGTTTCGTATATCGATGCAGATGCCAAGGGGACAGTCCGGATTCTGCAAAAGCCCGGCGGGGAGATTCCCGGCAGGGAACGGGAAAGCCGATGCGATCCCCACCGGCTCCCCGGCCAGCAGTGCGGCGGAAACTTCCTTGGCCAGGCCCATGTCCGACAGGGTGCAGCCGTGCTGGACAGCCCAGCTATCCACGGAAAACACCTCCCGCACATCGGTTGCTGTAGTGACGACCGGCATGGCTCCCACCGCTTCGGCTACACCGGCCGCGAGCCGGTTGGCCTGTCCGATATGGCCGGATAACAGGGAGATGGAAAACCGTCCCGCTTCATCCACCGCTACCACCGCCGGATCGACGGTTTTCCCTCGCAGGCAGGGGGCAATGGCCCGCACGGCAATCCCGCACGCGCCGATGAAAATAAACCCCTGCGCGATCTCTTTGTCAAAACAGCCGGCCATCCAGTCCGAAAGGCTTCCCCCAAAGGACAAAAGACCGGTTTTTTCCGCCTGTCTTGCGGAAGTATACAGGGAACATACATGCCCTTGCTTTTCCAGAAATCCCACGATGCGCCGCCCCAGTTCTGCCCCGGCCCCGGTAAAACAGACAAGCCGCAGCGTCATGGGGTATCCTCTGTGGAGGAAGCCGGCCGAAAGGCATGGGAAAACCCAGGGTCGTACAGCCGGGAACGCCGGTATGGTTCCTTCAAAAAGCCGCCTGCCAGGATGAGGGCGGTCTTGGTGATCCCTTTCTCCTGCGCCGCCTGCACGAGTGTTCCCACCGTGCAGCGGCAGACGATTTCGTCGGGCCAGCTTGCCTTATAGACGATGGCGGCAGGCGAGTCCGGGCTGTATCCGCCGGCGATCAGCCGTTCGCTCAGCTCAGGGAGCATCCCCGCGCTGAGGAAGATTGCCATCGAGGCCCCGTGGGCGGCAAGACCGGCGATTTCTTCGCGCTCCGGCACCGGGGTGCGGCCCGCCATGCGCGTGAGGATGACCGTCTGCGATACGCCGGGCAGGGTATATTCCGCAGGCAGGGCGGCGGCGGCGGCGCAAAAGGAACTGACCCCGGGCGTAACGGCATAGGGGATGCCTTTTTGCCGCAGGGCGTCCATCTGCTCCTGGATCGCGCCGTACAGGCACGGGTCGCCGGTGTGCAGGCGCACGGTGGTTTTTTGTTCCCGCTCGGCCTGCTCCATGACGGCAAGGACTTCTTCGAGCGTCATGCAGGCACTGTTGTGGATGGCACAGCCTTCCTTTGCCGCATCCAGCAGCGCGGGGTTGACCAGCGATCCCGCATAGATAATGACGTCCGCTTCGCACAAAAGCCGGTGGCCCCGCAGGGTAATGAGATCGGGCGCGCCCGGCCCGGCCCCCACAAAGTGGATCATGGACGCTCCTCCTTTATCACAATCATCGAAAAGTAACTGGGATCGAGCGGTTCGTTTTCCCAGTCCCGGCAGATGCGCTCCCCGGGAAGGCCGCAGTTTTGTACCAGCATAGCCCGCGAAAGCAGCCCCTGTTTGCGTAAGGTTTCCCGGGTTTCTTCCAGGGAACGCCCCATTTTCATGAGTACTTTGGTTCCCGGCAGGGCCAGCGCCTCTTCGGTTACGGCATAGGAAGCGGGCAGGACGTGCAGGGGTTCGTCGGCTTCCACGAGGGCCAGATCCAAACAGGCGGCCGCCGCGCAAAAGGAAGGCACGCCGGGGATGAACTGCGTGGGGATCCCTTTCTGTTGGATCCGCTGGTGCAGGTACCAGTAGGTGGAATAAATAGTGGGATCGCCCAGCGTCAGGAATGCCACATCCTTGCCCTCCCGCAGGGGGGTTTCCAGCATCGCGGCCAGTTCGTCGCGCGTTTTGCTTAGCACTTCCGCGTCCTTTACCATGGGGAACGGCAGCGCCAGGATCGTTTTTTGATCGAGGTTTTCCACTGCCTGGGAAGCGATGCCAAAGGCAACCTGCCGTGCCTGACCGGTCTGCGGGGCGGCGATCACCGGGCACTGCCGGATAATGCGCACGGCTTTTTGGGTAATCAGTTCGGGATCGCCGGGTCCGACTCCGACGCCATACAAGGTTCCGGTGGGATTCATACAGATTTCTCCTTCCAATATTCCCATAAAGGGAGAGACGATGGGGTTTGTCCAATATAGCCTTGCCGGGAAAACAATACCGCCCCGGTCAAAAAATCTGCTGCCTGCTTTGCTGTGCGGTGCACAAGGTTTTCCTGGATCCGGGCGAGCAGGACGGATAAGGTTTTTTCCCACAGGCCGGCACGGCTCAGTATCTCCATAGCGTGATCCGTGGTGGCGCTTTGGGCAACCTCCGCGGCAAGGGTGGAGGAGATCC
Source organism: uncultured Clostridia bacterium (assembly GCA_904397205.1). GTDB lineage: Bacteria > Bacillota > Clostridia > Oscillospirales > Acutalibacteraceae > UMGS1071. The sequence continues at coordinate 684 of CAJFOO010000083.1, read as the reverse complement.
CGCCGGCCACGGCCGCGCACGCGATCAGGATATCCATGCGGCAGTCCCCGTACCGGGAGTGGGTCTGGAACATATTGCCCGCCAGTTTGACCAGCTTGCCGATATGCCCCACAACAAGCGCACCCTGAAACCCCTTGGAAACAGCCAGATCCAGGGCTTCCCCAATGAAGTTGCCGCACTGTACGGCCTGTACGGTACGGCCAAGCTGTTCCTGAAGGAAGGTTTCCCCCAGATTGCCCGGCGTAAGCAGGACATAGGGTTCCTTTGCCGCCGCTTGCAGGTCCAGTTCTACCCGGATAGTGTCGATCAGGGCCTGCTGGCTCATGGGTTCTACCATGCCGGTGGTGCCCAGCACGGAAATCCCTCCCACAATGCCCATCCGGGGATTGAAGGTCTGCGCAGCCAGCGCTGCGCCTTCCGGAATGGAGATCTCCACCTGGAACCCGCCCGCCAGGCCGCGGGAGGAAACGAGACGGCGCAGCTCCCTGGTGATCATCTCCCGGGGAGAGCGGTTGATTGCCGCCGCACCCACGGGCTGATCCAGGCCGGGTTTCGTCACCCGCCCTACGCCAATCCCGCCGTCGATCCGGATTTCCTCCTCAGGGATGCGCCATACCCTGGCATACACGAGCACCCCGTTCGTCACGTCCGGGTCGTCGCCGCTGTCTTTGCGTACGGCGCACT
>CAJFOO010000082.1 GCA_904397205.1 uncultured Clostridia bacterium | reverse complement strand
TAAAATATCCAAGCCCTTCTTCCTGGATAACCCAGGTCAAAGGCACCTTGAACATGGCCCCGATCAGCTTCACCAGAAGGATCCCCACGGTGAGGATCAGCGCGCCGTGCAGGAAGCTCTGTTTTTTGCGGGAAACCACCGGGGAACCGGGGGTTTTTGAGGAAACGACATTGGATTGTTTCATGGCAGCCCACCTATTCTGAACGTTTATCCGGAGGAAAAACGTTCCAATTGCTTGAAACAGTATATTCCTTTGTCCGAACAAATATGCAGAACCGGGCGCAGAATCCGCCAAAATACGGCAAAAAGGAGGGAAATCCCCTCCTTTTTTAAAAACAACTTATTTTTTTTCGTCTTCCGATCCGCAGCCGCAGCCACTGCCGCACCCGCAGGAATCTGCCGGCTTCTCTGCCTCGGCTTCGCAGCCGCAGCCGCAATCCGCCGGTTTTTCTTTTTCCTCTTCCCGCTCCAGCTTTTCGCCGCACTTGGGGCAGAACTGGCATTCGCTCGTACATTTTTCCCCGCATTTGGGGCAGATGGTCTTATTGCTCAGCTTCAGGAGCTGGGCTTCCACTGCCTCCAGCTGCTCGTACAGCTCGTCAATCGCCGCCACGCCTTCGCCGATAGCACCGGCGGCGTCGGTTTGATTTTTCTGGGACTCATACACCAGCTTGCCAAGAGCTTCGTAATTTTTGTTGATATCGCTCTTCAAATCTGCGGCATGGAGCTTCAGTTTGGAAGTATCCACCAGATTCCCTGCGTTTTTCCCTACAATTTGCGCTGCATTTTTGGCTTTGTCTGCAATTTCTTCAAAGAATCCCATAATTCGTTTTTCTCCTTTACTGATACAGATTGAAATGAGGGCATGTTCTCTCTTTTCATTATATCACGAATCCGAAGAAAAATGCAACTAAAAGAGGAAGGTTTTTCCACTGCAAACCGGAGATTTCTCCAAAATGGTCAAACATCTCCCGCGATTTTTTCGATCTCCTGCACAGGATCCGCACAGCGGAAGCGGGCATACGTCTCCCGCACCTTGTCTTTGCGTTCGAGCATCTCGGCAAAACGGCTGCGGTATTCGTGCGGGTACTTAAAATTGAAGATCCGCACAAGCTGGCTGGAACCCGGATCCCGCACTTTGGAAACTGCTCCCGCGCCGCAGGCCAAAATGGTGTGGGTTTCGTCCATGATATAGACATTGTACAAATTTTCATAGCCCGGCTTGGCCCAGCCGGTGTTCTCAAGGTTGCCCGCCATGCGGCTCTGCCGGTACAGGTAATACGGGCGGTATCCTCCCCCGGACAGCTTCTCCTGCGCCTCCCGCAGCATCGCGCCCACCGCGTCCGCATTGTGGACAAACGTCCCTTTTCCATCCTGGTTCAGCCGGGAAGACCGCTTCAGCGACAAGGTATGTACCGTGATGCTTTCCGGGGATAACCGCAGGGCTTCCTCCAGGGAATGGCAGAACCCTTCCTCCGTCTCTCCCGGCAGCCCGGCAATCAGATCCATATTGATATTTCCAAATCCCATCCCCCGCGCCATGGCGAATGCTTCCAGGGTTTGCTCCGTGGTGTGGCCGCGCCCAATCCGGCGCAGCACCCGATCGTCGAAGGTCTGCGGATTAATACTCAGGCGGGTCACACCCGCTTCCTGCATCACCCGCAGCTTCTCCTTAGAAAATGTGTCGGGACGGCCGGCTTCCACCGTCCATTCCCGGCAGGTATCCAGGGAAAAATACTCCCGCACTGCCGAAAGGACCGTCCCCAGCTGCGGGGCCGACAGCGACGTCGGCGTGCCGCCGCCCACATACACCGTCTCCAGCCGCAGCCCCAGATCCTGCGCGACCTGCGCGGTTTTTTGCAGTTCCCGGCACAGCAGCTCCACATACTCCGGCACCAGCCTGGCCGTCTGCTCCAGCGTCTGCGCCACAAACGAACAATACGCGCACCGGGTAGGGCAAAAGGGAATGGATATATACAAGCTGAATGACTCCGGCCGCGACAGGGCCAGCAGTTTTTCTTCCTGCCGCATGGTCTGCACGCTCAGACGGGTTTTCTCCGGGGAAACCCGCAGGCGCGACTGGAAATATTCCACGGCTTCGGCTTCCCCCATCCCCGCGCAAAGCTGGCGCAGCAATTTAATCGGCCGCACCCCGACCAGGATCCCCCACTGCGGCTCGTACCCGGCAGCGCGGACAAAAAGCCCGTACAGCAGGATGGCCATTTCGATGCCGCATTGCCGCTCAAAATCCGGGTGATCGCAGGGGAACTGCCCGCGCGCTTCTTCGGTGCGGCCCTCCCAGGTGAGGGAAACCAATAACTGCGCCGTTCCCTCTTCCACGCGCATCCCCGTATAGGCGGCTGTCGGCTCGGTTTCCGGCAGATCCCTGCCATATACCACGGTGACTTTCTCATAAGGGACGAAAATATCGCACAGGCTTTCCATTTCATAGTGGTACGGATGCCCGTCAATCTGCAAAATCATCGGAAGCACCCCGCAAAAACGGATTGTATTTCCTCTCGTACGATAAGGTGGAATCGGCGCCATGCCCCGGATACACAAAGAAATCCCCATCCAGATCCCGCAGCCGGCACAGGGAACGTTCCATTTCCCCTTCATTCCCGGTCGGGAAATCGGTCCGGCCGCGGGTGCCGCGCATCAGGGTATCCCCGGTGAACAGCCCTTTTTCCACCTGGAAGCAGCAGCTCCCTCCCGTATGGCCCGGCGTGTGCAGCACCGAAACCAGCAGGGAACCTACCGAAACCGTATCGCCGTCGGAGAGCAGGACGTCGGCATGGAACGGCTCGCCGCTCCCGCCCATAATCGTGCGCGACAGCGACAGGCTGCTGTCGAGAGGGAAACGGTGGTCCCGCTCGTGGATGTAGATTTTGGCCCCGGTTTTCCTGCGCAGCTCCGGCACGCCGGAAATGTGGTCATGGTGCCCGTGCGTCAGGAGGATGGCCTCCACGCTGTCCATCCCGATTTGACACAAGGCATGTTCCAGCTCGTCCGACCAAAAGCCCGGATCCACGGCGGCGGCTTTCCCCGTTTCCTGGTCAAAAATCAGATAACAGTTGACGGCCAGCGGGCCGCCGGTAATTTTTTTCACATGCAGCATGATGTGTTCTCCTTTCTGGCTATGCCCGGCGGATCTGCAATACCCCGGAAATATTCGACAGCCGGTTCATAATAGACTGGAGGTGATCCAGGCTGTTGATAGTGATGGTAACGGTAATGATCAGCCGATCCTCCCGGGTTTTCCGGGAATGCAGGTCGTGTACCGTCAGGTGCATATTATACAGCTGCTGGGTCACTTCCATCAGCAATCCGGTGCGGTTTTCCCCGAGGATTTCCAGCGTCGTCTGAAAATTCTCCGCTACCCGGTCGGCCCAGTGGGCGCTGACCCAGCGCTCCGGTTCGGGGGCCTTGCTGACGTCTGCCGGGACATTCGGGCAGCTTCGCTTATGGATGGAAACCCCAAACCCACGGGTAATAAACCCGATGATGTCGTCGCCGGGCAGGGGGTTGCAGCATTTGGAAAATTTGACTAAACAATCCTCCATCCCGTTGACCAGCACGCCGCCTGCCGCTTTTTTCCCCGGCAAGTCCCCTTTTTTCAGCTCGGGCGGGGTCTGCGGCTTTTTCATTTTGAGGTATTCGTCGCGGATTTTCGGGATCATCTTGGAAAGCTGGATCCCCCCGTACCCAATCGCGCAGTACAAATCCTCCACGGTGGCGCAGTTTTGCCGTTTGCAGGGGGCGGCGAGCAGCTCCAGCAGCTCTTCCTCCGTGACCTTGATGCCGTTGCGCCGGAATTCCCGCTCCACCTCGGCCCTGCCTTCCTGGATGTTCTCCTCCCGGCGTTCCTTTTTGAACCACTGCCGGATTTTATTGCGCGCCTCGCTGGTGCGCACAATCTTAATCCAGTCGCGGCTTGGCCCGTGGCCGACCTCCTTGGTGGTCAGCACCTCGATGATCTGGCCGTTCTGTACTTTATAATCGAGCGGCACAATCCGCTTATCCACCTTCGCGCCGATCATGCGGTTGCCCACCGCACTGTGGATGGCATAGGCAAAATCAATGACGGTGGATCCCGTCGGCAGGCTGATGACTTCCCCTTTGGGGGTAAAGACAAATACCTCGTCCTGCGACAGATCCGACTTGATGCTGTGTACCAGATCCACCGCGTCGTTGGTAGCCTCCTGGGTTTCGAGCATCTGGCGGATCCAGGCCAGATGGTTTTCCAGCGAATCGCGGCCCTGGATCCCGAGCTTATATTTCCAGTGCGCCGCAATACCGTATTCCGCCATATGGTGCATTTCCCAGGTGCGGATCTGCACCTCAAATGGGATCCCTTCCTTGCTGAGCACGGTGGTGTGCAAAGATTGATACAGGTTCGGCTTGGGGGTAGAGATGTAGTCCTTGAAGCGGTGAGGGATCGGGCGGAACATATCGTGGATAATCCCAAGCACATTGTAGCAGTCCCCTACGGTATCCACAATCACCCGCACGGCGTAGACGTCGAAAATCTCCTCCATGGACCGGCCCTGGATGAACATTTTGCGGTAGATCCCATTGATGCTCTTGACCCGCCCCGACAGGTAAACGTTGGGGATCATCGGCTGTACGCGCTCCAGAATCCGCTCTTTGATCCGCTCAATAAACGCGTCGCGTTCGTCCTGCCGCAGTTCCAGGTTGGTCTCGATTTCTTCATATCCCATGGGATCGAGATATTGCAGGGAAAGATCCTCCAGCTCCTCCTTCACCGTGCGGATACCCAGCCGGTGCGCGATAGGCGCAAACACCTCCATATTTTCCAGCGCCTTATCCCGCTGCTTCTGCGGGCTCATATACTGGATGGTGCGCATATTGTGCAGGCGGTCCGCCAGCTTGACGATGATGACCCGGATGTCGTCCGACATGGCGATGAGCATTTTGCGGATGTTTTCCGCCTGCTGTTCCTCGCGGCTGGTAAACGGGATTTTCCCCATTTTGGTCACGCCGTCGATCAGATGGGCCACGCTTTTCCCAAACTGCTTGGTGACCTCTTCCAGGGTAATGTCGGTATCTTCCACCACATCGTGCAGCAGCCCGGCGGCTACGGATTCCGAATCCATCCCCAGCTCCACCAGGATGCACGCGGCGGCGATGGGATGGGAAATATACGGCTCCCCGGAGATCCGTTTCTGCGAACCGTGCGCCTCTTCCGCCAGACGGTACGCCCGGCCGATCATCTCCATGTCATACTGCTTCCCGCTGGCCTCAATTACCTCCAGCAAGTCTTCATACGTTTTCGTTTTTTCCGGCGCATGCTTCATGACGGCAACCCCTTTCCCCGCTGGTTTCAATGGCAGACAATAGTTTTGAATCAAACAGATCCACCTTCTGTGTTGTGGGCAGCAGCCGGATCCGGAAAATTTCCCCTTGTTTTTCCTGGGTAATCAGGCCATGCTCCTCCAGCACGTCCAGCACAACACGCAGGCGGCTAAGCGGAATCTTTGCTGCGCGCAGACGGTACAGCAGCGAAAGCAGATGACTCCGCCAGCCCTCCCGCGATTTGAGCATCCGGTACACTGCCGCAAAATCCTCCCGCGAAGGCAGCAGCCGCTGCCGTTCCTCATCCGAAAGGGGATCCCCCCGCTTGTATTTGTCATACCCCTCCTGATCCGCCAGCAGCTTGCCGGGATCCATATGGGACAGACGCATATCCTTAAGCAGCACGGTCAGCGACTCCTGCCCGCGGAATTCCCGGCACTCGAGCTGCACCGCCAGATCCAGCACATCCCCTGGCTCATAGGGGAACTGTTCCGCCGTTACCCCAAATTTCATGCAGGTAACCCTTGCATCTTTTTTGCGAAATTCCAAACGCAGGTGTTTCCCCCCGCCAACCGGGACAATCCCCTGAAGGCACATTTCATATAAACCGAACACCGGCGCGGGATTGCCCGTACCGAACGGCTCCAGATACCGCATCTGCTCAGCCATTTCTTTTTGCAGCGCCCCAGGGTTCAATTTGCAGTCCAATTCCACCGTGGGGGCAGGCATCTGTGGAAAACGTGCGGCATACTCGTACATTGCCTGCCGGAACGCACCGATATCCTGCGCGCGCATACTCATCCCCGCCGCCATGGGATGCCCCCCGAACTTGGTCAGCAGCGGCGCACAGGAGCAAACGGCTTCAAAAAGGGAAAACCCTTCCACACTCCGTCCGGATCCCACCGCCTCTTCCCCCTGCCGGGAAAGCACCACGCACGGCCGGCCGTAACGCTCCACCAGCCGGGCCGCCACAATCCCCAGCACGCCCGGATGCCAGCCGTCCCCTTCGGTTATCAGCACCCGCTGGTACAGCCGCCCTGGCTCGTCCTCCAGCTGCCGCACGGCTTTTTCCAGGATCTCCGCTTCGATCTCCCGGCGCAGGGTATTGCTGTCGCAAATGTCCGCCGCCAGGGACTCGGCAAATTCCGGATCCTCGCAGGTGAGCAGGTGCACTGCCCGCTGGGACGATCCCATCCTCCCGGCCGCATTGATCCGCGGGACAATCCCAAACGCCACGTTCGTCGCAGTCAGCTCCTTCTCCTGTAACGCGCAGTGCTGCAAAAGGGCGGCAATCCCTACCCGATCCGATCGCGAAAGCAGCCGCAGTCCCCGCCGGACAAACGCACGGTTTTCCCCGAGCAGAGGCACGACGTCCCCAATGGTGCCAATCGCCACAAAATCGGCGTAATTATCCAGCAGGCTTTCCCAGTCGGATTCTTCCCCTTCCAGCGCCGCCACCAGCTGGAACGCCACGCCTACCCCCGAAAAATCCTTGAAGGGCGAAGGGCAGTCTGCCCGGTGGGGATCCACAACGGCAACCGCGTCGGGCAGGGTATCCAGCGGGCGGTGGTGGTCGGTAATCACCACGTCGATCCCCAGTTCGTTGGCATACGCCGTCTCTTCCACCGAAGCAATTCCGTTATCTACCGTGACAATCAGCCGGATCCCCTGCGCATGTAATTGATCAATGGCCTGCCGGTTCATCCCATACCCTTCCAGTTCCCGCTCCGGGATATAAAACATCACGTTGGCCCCGCAGGATTCCAGATAGGAATACAGCAGCGCAGTCGCCGTCACCCCGTCCGCGTCGTAATCCCCGTAGATGGCAATGGGTTCAAAGGCGTCTACCGCTTTGCGGATCCGATCCACCGCCTTTTGCATATCCGCAAAGGAAAGGGGATCGCACCGCCGTGCCTGCCCCTGCAGCATTTCCTGGATCTGTTCCCTGGTGCGCAGGCCGCGGATCTCCAGCAGCATCGCCAGAAAAAAGGGGATTTGGTATTCCTCCGCCATCTGCGCCGCCCGGTCCTTGTCCAGCGGGGCGATATTCCAACGTTTTATGTTCACTCTGTTTCCACCTGCCTTGTTCTTTTTATTGTAACACTTTTTTCATATTGATTCAATAATTTTTCGGGTAAAACAAAATCAGACGGAGCCTGGATTTCCCGTCTGATTCATCTATTGTCCCTCTGTGGGGGACGCGCTTTTTTCATCACATGGTAGCAAAGGTATTCGCCGCCCTCTACCGGCCTGGCTTCAAACCCCACCGCTTCGTATCCCCGCCTGCGGTACATCCCATAGGAGGAAAGCACTGCCTCCAGTATGATTTCGGGATAGCCCGCAGGGTCTTCGTCAAAAATCCGGGATTCCAGGACCCGGAGGATCGCGCTGCCATATCCTTTTCCCTGCTGCTCGGGCAGGACAAATACCCGGTGGATATGACAGCCGGTGCGGCTGCCCGTGCCTACCGCCTTGCCGTCCTGCAGCAGAAGATAGATTTCATCCTCCAGAAACTGTTCCTCTATCCGCCCGGCGGAATGCCACCACAAAAAGAATTCCACTGCCTTTGGAGGATAATACAGCGGGTATGTCCGCTGCATGGCCTGCCGGGCAATCTCCGCTACGAGGGGGATGTCTTCCCGTTTTGCGCGGATGCATTCCATCCTTTTCCCTCCTTTTTCCCTTCGCCGCCCGTCTTATGGAAAGAAGGCTTCTTTGGCTTGCGTTTCTGGCGGCAGACAGGCTTGACCTTGACTTCTTTAGGTGCGCGGGAAGGGGGCGCCCCTTCGGCGGCAGGTTTTTCTTTGATCTCCACTTCGACCTCTTTGATGGGCAGCACGCTTTTTTTCACCACAAGCCCGTCATATTTGAGTTTGAACTGGACCCGTCCGGTAAACTTGCTGCGGCAGCTCCGGCAAAGGAAGCTGGCGTGATAACTTTTATTTTTGAGCACCCAATCGCTTTCCCGGTGGGCGCGCCGCCCGCACCGCTCGCAGTTGAAGAACATATCCGTCCGCTTGATTAAAGGGTTGGACAAATCGCACACAATGACGGTCTTAAACAGGATTTTGTCATAAAACGCTTTGTGATCGGCCATTTCGATCGAACCGCGCAGCTTTGCCGGATCGTATACTTTCCGCAGGCATTCCAGGGAAAGCAGGCTGTCTTCGAGCGCCCGGTGGTGTTCCACCCCGTCCTCGTCGACCCCTAGCCGCTGGGCCGCGGTGGAAAGCCCCATACGCTTGCCGTCGTCGGCATGCAGGCATACCTCGCAGTACCGCTGCAAATCGATATACCCTTTCAGAAACGGGATCCGCTCATTGCCGCAGAAATACCGGCAGTTTTCAATCAGGGCCAAAATATCGGACGTGCCCCACGTCATCAGTACCGCGCTGCCCATCCATTTTTTAAACCGGCTCATCACTTGCAGATACTGCATCCCCTGCGCCAATTCCTCGTTGGTCAGGTGGGTAAGCGTCTGGACCTTCCCGCTGATTTTCTTTCCCACCTGCGGCCGGACCAGGTGGGAAAACGTATCCACGATATTCAGGTTTTCGTCGACCTTCACCGCGCCGAATTCGATGATCTCATTCATAAACCCTTTCGTGCGGCGGCTGTAGGTACCGTTCCATTCCAAGTCCAAAATCACAAAATCCATGGCTTTTCCTCGCTGTGCTTTTCGCCCGGCTGGGGTTTATTTTTTGCTGGCTTTTTTCATGCGCAGCTCTTTGCTCAAAACCGCCTTGCGCATCCGGATCGTTTTGGGGGTTACCTCCACCAGTTCGTCTTCCTTGATAAATTCCAGGCACTGCTCCAGGCTCATCCGGCTGAAGGGCACCAGTTTGAGGGCGTCGTCGGAACCGGCGGCCCGGGTGTTGGTCATCTGCTTTTTCTTGCAGACATTGACGGTAATGTCGTCCGATTTGGGGCTGACCCCTACGATCATCCCCTCGTATACCGGCGTGCCCGGACCGATAAACAGCCGTCCCCGCTCCTGCGCGCCGAACAATCCATATGCGGTGGCTTCCCCGGTTTCATGCGCCACCAGGGAACCCTGCGGCCGCTGGGGAATCTCCCCTTTGAATGGCTCGTAGGCGTCAAACACATGGTTCATGATGCCGTTGCCGTTGGTATCGGTCAGGAATTCCTGGCGGTATCCCATCAGGCCTCTGGCGGGGATCTTGAATTCCATATGGGTCGTCCCCGTCTCACGGGTCCCCATGTTGAGCAGTTCGGCCTTGCGTCCGCCCAGCTTTTCCATCACAGCGCCCACATAGCTTTCCGGCACCTCGATCATCAGATGCTCGATCGGTTCGCACCGTTTCCCGTCGATTTCCTTATAGATGACGCTGGGACTCGATACCTGGAATTCAAAATTCTCCCGGCGCATGGTTTCAATCAGGATCGACAGGTGCAGCTCCCCGCGGCCCGAAACCTTCAGCGTATCGGGCGAATCGGTTTCCTCCACCCGCAGCGCCACATTGGTTTCCACTTCCTTAAACAGACGGTCGCGGATATTGCGCGAGGTCACATATTTGCCTTCTTTTCCCGCAAACGGGCTGTTGTTCACCATAAACAGCATCGTTACCGTCGGCTCGTCAATCTGGACGAACGGCAGCGCTTCCACCCGATCCGGGGAACAGGCTGTCTCGCCGATGCCCAGCTCCGTCAGGCCGGCCACGGCGATGATATCGCCAAGCCGGGCGGTTTCCGCTTCTGCCCGCCCCAGCCCCTGGTACTGGAACAGCTTGGAAATCCGGGCGTTTTTGCGGCTGCCGTCGCGGCAGCACAGCACGAGGGGCATCCCATTTTTGACCGTGCCGCGTTCCACCCGTCCTACCCCGATGCGTCCCACAAACGGGTCGTAATCGATGTTGGAAAATAAAATCTGTGCCGGGCCTTCCATATCCCCCTTCGGGGGCGGGATTTCCTTCACGATTGTCTGGAACAGCGGCTCCATGGTCTCGCTCGGCTCCGCCGGGTCAAACGTCGCATAACCGTCCCGGCCGGAAGCGTACACCACCGGGAATTCGAGCTGCTCATAATCTGCCCCCAGCTCCATGAACAGTTCCAGGATCTCATCCACCACTTCGGCCGGACGCGCGCCGGGACGGTCAATTTTATTGACTACCACAATCGGCTTTTTCCCCAGCCCAATGGCTTTTTTCAGGACAAAGCGGGTCTGCGGCATACATCCCTCAAAGGAATCCACCAGCAGGATCACCCCGTCCACCATCATCAGGATCCGTTCCACTTCCCCGCCGAAATCGGCGTGTCCCGGCGTATCGATGATGTTGATCTTGACGTCCTGATACATCACCGCTGTATTTTTCGCCAAAATGGTAATGCCGCGCTCCCGTTCAATATCGTGGGAATCCATTACCCGGTCGGCTACCGCTTCATTGCTGCGGAATACCCCGCTTTGTTTTAACAGTTGATCCACCAGTGTGGTTTTGCCATGGTCAACGTGGGCGATAATCGCCACATTCCGTAAATCTGTCCGTACCTGTGCACCCATATAAAACGTAACTCTCCTCTTTTTGCTGCCGCCGCGCCGGGCTGTGCTGTGTATCAGGATTCCCGTTTCCCGGCGTTTTATCATTCAACAAAAAAACGCCGGCAGTATATACCGACGCTTTTGTTTAACTGGAGCGGATGACGAGGCTCGAACTCGCTACCTCCACCTTGGCAAGGTGGCGCTCTACCAGATGAGCTACATCC
>CAJFOO010000081.1 GCA_904397205.1 uncultured Clostridia bacterium | reverse complement strand
TGGGGTAACCCAGGGCGGCGTAGCAACCCGTGATACTTCCTGGTGGGCAGACAAGTCTGCGGACACAACTACCCAGGCATAAGGAAAATATACGCATAGACTTTATTACGGCAGGTTTTTGCCGGACATATAGAATAGCGTAGACAGACTCTCTCTGTCCCGGTTTTCCCGGGATAGGGAGAGTTTCTTTTTTAATAGGTTGAGCAGCGTTCATCCAAACGCGATTGATAGGAAAAACAAAGCAGTTTTCTCTCTTGCAGCGCTAGACTTTTTTATTGGGATCGGGTACAATATTCCCAAAAGAACAAGCAGAAGCTGCAATACAAATAGAGGAGGCTGCTATGAAATTACAGGAAATCTTGGGAACCCGGTATCCCCTTATTGCGGGTGGTATGGCCAACATCAGTACGGGCACATTTGCCGCGGCGGTATCCGAAGGCGGCGGTTTGGGACTCATTGCGTCAGGCAGTATGGATGCCCAGCAGTTGCGGGAACAAATCCGCATTTGCCGTGCCCATACCCAAAAACCGTTTGGTGTAAACTTAATGATGATGAATCCGCATATTGCGGATCTGGCTCAACTGGTGATAGAAGAACAGGTAGCCGTAGTGACAACTGGAGCGGGGAATCCCGGTCCATACATCCCTGCATGGAAACAAGCCGGTATCCGGGTATTACCGGTGGTGCCATCCGTAGCCTTGGCACAAAGGGTAGCGCGTGCCGGGGCTGATGCAGTAATTGCGGAAGGTACGGAAGCCGGCGGGCATGTGGGCGAATTGACCACGATGTGTCTTGTGCCGCAGGTGGCGGATGCGGTGGATATTCCCGTGGTAGCCGCCGGTGGGATTGCGTGTGGCCGCCAGGTGCTGGCAGCGTTTGCGCTGGGGGCGTCTGGCGTGCAGGTAGGCACATGCCTTCTGGTTTCGGAGGAATGCCCTATCCATGCCAAGTATAAGGAAGCCGTAATTAAGGCGGGCGATACCGATACGGTAGTCACCGGACGGATAGCGGGCGTGCCGGTACGGATCATCAAAAACAAGATGGCCCGGGAATATATACGGCGCGAAAAAGAAGGCGCGTCCCGTGAAGAACTGGAGGCCTATACCTTAGGCAGTTTACGAAAAGCCGTGGTGGAGGGGGATACCCAAAACGGTTCGGTGATGGCGGGACAGGCGGCTGGCTTGTGCAAGGAAATCCGCCCGGTAAAAGACATCATCGAAGACTTATTTTCCGGATGCGGGCAGGTATATTCCGCTTTGCAGGAAAGAATATAATAAACAGAAGGGACCTCTTCCTTCTGCCGTTTGGCAGGGGAAGGGGTTAATTTTTTCTAACCGATAAGAAATATCTATGGATGCCGATTGAACATATTTTGATATTGTATTATACAAAAATGGATAAATAGGGTAAAATAAAAGGAAAGAGAGGGAAGGGTGATCGTTTGTTACAGCCAAGAATCCAGGAAAAACAAAAATGCCTGTACTATGCAAAAGGGTACTGGACAGAAAAAACAATATTAGATTTCTGGGACGATGCCGTTGCACAGCATGGAGATCGGGAATATATCACGGACAGCCGTATGGGACGCTTCACTTACCGCCAGATTGATGATATGGCATCCCGCCTGGCATCTTTTTTGCAGTCGTCGGGTATCGGTCCGGGCGAGATAGTCGCATGTCAAATCCCTGTCTGGTTTGAATTTGCCGTGCTGGCTTATGCCTGCTTTAAGATTGGGGCAGTGATCCATCCCCTTTCTGTCACTTATGAAGCCCGCGACATCGCGTATTTTTTGGATTTGCACCAGCCCTCGTGTTTTGTCTGCCCAACCTGGTTCCATAAACGGGACTATGAAGCGCAGATTCTCTCCCTGCTTTCAGGGCGGCCGTATCTTCGCCAGGTGGTGCTCCTGGACAGGGAAAAGCCGAAAACTACTCATTTCCCCACGATGGAGGAAATATGGCGGGAATACCAGCCGGCTGCACAGAGATATACCGGCCATGCAGATGAGGTGGCTGCTGTGCTGTGTACCTCGGGCTCGACCGGGGCTGCCAAAGGGGCTATGCTGACGCACAATAATATCCTGTTTGCTGAAAAGCAATTCAACAAAGAGCTGAACCTGTGTGCAGATGACGTGATGTTTATGCCTTCCCCGCTCAATCATGCCACCGGGTTCCAGCATGGCATCCTTGCCACTATGCTGTTGGGGGCGAGGGTAGTGCTTCAACAGAAATTTCTGGTTTCGGAGGCTGTCCCTCTGATGAACCGGGAAGCCTGTACCTACTCAATGGGGGCTACCACGTTTATTTATGATATTTTGCGTGAACTGGAGGCCACCGGCCAGGAGCTCCCTCATCTGAAATTCTATTTATGCGGGGGGGCGCCTGTGCCGGGCTCCATGATACAAAAGGCATGGAAACACGGCATCCGGGTCTGTGAGGTGTATGGCTCCACAGAAAGCACCCCGCATGTGTTTGTTCCCCCTGCCGACGCCCTGCGGCTCAACGGCACAGTATCCGGCAGGCCGGTCGAAGGGGTGGAAATCCGTGTGGTGGACGCTTCCGGTCACGATGTGCCCGAAGGCGGCGAAGGGGAAGAATGGTCCCGCGGGCCGAATGTGTTTGTGGGGTATACTTCCGGGATGCAGTCGGCAACCTGCGTGCTGGACGACGAGGGATGGTTTCACAGCGGGGATCTCTGCCGTAAGGATAAGGAGGGATTCATCCGTATTACCGGCCGGATGAAGGATGTGATTATCCGCGGCGGGGAAAACCTGCACGCCGTTCAACTGGAAGAAAATCTGGCCGATTGCCCCCAGCTGGCAGAGTATGCCATTGTAGGGATGCCGGATGCCCGTATGGGGGAGAGGATCTGCGCCTATGCTGTGCTGAAGCCTGGGGTTGCCTCGTTTGCTTTGGAAGATTTGCTCCGGCACTTGCAGACAAAAGGAGTCCCGAAATGGCAATGGCCGGAACGCCTGGAAATCCTGGATGCCCTGCCCCGCACGGATTCGGGGAAAATCCAGAAATTCCTTTTGCGCGAGTGGATCTCGCGCCAGGTTACTATGGAAACGAAGGAAAACATGCCGCAGAAAAGAATGGAGGATCGTTTTGCATGAGCAAATTGACAAAAAAGGAATTTGAAGCTTATTTACAAAAAGTCCGCGCGTTGGCAGAAGGCCCCCTGGAAGAACTGCAAAAAGAGGTGGAGAAAACCAACCGGTTTCCGGAAGAATTTTTCCGGCTGGCAAAGGAACATGATCTGTACCGCTGCGCTTTGCCGGAAGAGTACGGCGGGTTTGGCCTGAGCGAACTGGAAATTTTACGCGTCCAGGAAGAATTCAGCCGCGGTCCCGGCGGGATGCGGATGCACCTGCATTACGCGATGGATCTCAACTGGCGGATTTTGTATGAATTTGGCAGCGAGGAACTCAAAGCGTTGTATATGCCAAAGTTCCAGGATAAGGAGATTTTCACCTGTTTTGCACTGACCGAGGAGACTGGCGGTACAGGGGCGGATATCCACACGACTGCCGTGCGCGATGGGGACGAATATATTCTCAATGGGGAAAAGACCCTGATTTCTCACACTGATTGCTGCGAATTTGCTTATGTGATTGCAGTGACGGATCCAAAGGCGGAAAAGGACAAACGGCTCTCGGCATTCTTTGTACCGGTGGATAGCCCGGGATATGCCGCTGAACCCATGCCTCACCTGATGGGCTGCCGGGGAGCGGGCCACGCAAAGCTGAAATTTACCGATCTGCGGGTACACAAAAAGTACCTGCTGGGGAAAGAAGGCGACGGCTTGAAAGTAGCCATGCATTCTTTGTCGGTGTCGAGGGCGCACATTGCCGTGAGCAATCTGGGCATGTGCCAGCGGATGCTGGAAATGTCCATTGCCCGTGCGAAAGATCGCGTGACTTTTGGCAAACCGCTGGCCCAGCGGCAGATGATCCAGAGCTATCTGGCACAAATGGGAACGTATATCCATGCTTTGCGCACGATGGTGTATGATTTTGGCCGCGATTACGATGCAGGAAAGGATCCGCAGACCAAGGCGGCCATGCTGAAATATTTCAGTATCGAAACATCCCGGCTGGTATCGGATTCCATGCTGTTGATTTTCGGCGGGATCGGGTATTTTGAGGATTGCGCGTATGGGCCGGTGGAGCGTATGTACCGTGACTGCCGTGCCTTGTGGCTGGAGGAAGGGCCGCCCAGCGTGCAGCAGATTACGGCGGCACGCGGGTTGCTGGCTACTGGCGGCGTATTGGAATATCA
>CAJFOO010000080.1 GCA_904397205.1 uncultured Clostridia bacterium | reverse complement strand
GAAAAAGAAGACGGACTCCCCCGAGCAGGAAACCACTCCTGCACAGGAAGCCGATGGGAAGGAATTACAGGCGCAGGTTGCGGATTTGCAGGCAAAGCTCGCCGAAGCAGAGAAGCAGCAGGCGGAAACCAAGGATCAGCTTTTGCGGGTGCTGGCGGAATATGACAATTACCGCAAGCGCACCGAACGGGAGAAGGCTGCCACCTATGACAACGCAGCCAAAGACACCATCGCGCAGTTTTTGGGTGTGGTGGATACCATAGAAATGGCCCTGGCCCAGAAGGACTGCAAGATGGAAGATCTGCGCAAAGGCGTGGAAATGATTGAAAAAAACCTGCAGGATATCTTGTCCAAGCTGGGCGTGACCCCCATTGGCGCGGAAGGGGAACCCTTTGATCCCGAACTGCACCAGGCGGTATCCCATGTCGAGGACGAGAAGCTGGGAGAAAACGTCATTTCGGCGGTATACCGCAAAGGGTACCGCATGGGGGACCGGATTGTCCGCCACGCGACGGTTGTCGTAGCCAACTGACGCGATAGACACAAAAGAAATGCATTGTGAGAGCAACTAGAGATATTGGAGGTAATATTTATGGCCAAAACAATTGGGATTGACTTGGGTACAACAAACTCGTGCGTAGCCGTGATTGAAGGCGGCGAGCCGGTAGTAATCGCCAATGCGGAAGGCTCCCGCACAACCCCTTCGGTTGTGGCGTTTTCCAAAACCGGCGAGCGGATGGTAGGCCAGGTGGCAAAGCGCCAGGCGATCACCAACCCCGACCGCACCATTTCTTCCATCAAGCGGGAAATGGGCACCGCCTATAAAGTGACGATTGACAATAAAAGCTATACCCCGCAGGAAATTTCGGCAATGATCCTGCAAAAGCTCAAGAGCGACGCAGAGGCATATCTGGGCGACACCGTCAATGCGGCGGTTATCACCGTGCCGGCGTACTTCACCGACGCCCAGCGGCAGGCAACCAAGGATGCCGGTAAAATCGCCGGGCTGGATGTTAAGCGCATCATCAACGAGCCGACAGCGGCAGCCCTCTCCTACGGTATCGACAAGGAAGAGGATCAGAAGGTCATGGTATACGACCTGGGCGGCGGTACCTTCGACGTATCCATCATTGAGATGGGCGACGGGGTGCAGGAAGTCCTCGCGACCGCCGGCAACAACCGGCTGGGCGGCGATGACTTCGACAAGCGCATCATGGATTGGATGATGGCGGAATTCAAAAAGACCGAGGGCATTGACCTGAGCGGCGACAAGATGGCTGTACAGCGTCTGAAGGAAGCCGCAGAAAAGGCAAAGATTGAGCTTTCCGGCATGACGACGGCTTCCATCAACCTGCCGTTCATCACCGCCGATGCTTCCGGCCCGAAGCACCTGGATCTGACCCTGAGCCGTGCCAAGTTCAACGAGCTGACTGCCGACCTGGTCAAGAATACCATCGAGCCGGTAAAGCAGGCCCTCAAAGATTCCGGTCTGGAGTTCTCGCAGATCAATAAGGTCCTGCTGGTAGGCGGTTCCACCCGTATCCCCGCCGTACAGGACGCCGTAAAGGAACTGACCGGAAAAGAACCGTTTAAGGGCATCAATCCCGACGAGTGCGTGGCCATCGGCGCGGCTTTGCAGGCCGGCGTGCTGGGCGGCGAGGTGCAGGGCCTGCTGCTGCTGGACGTTGCTCCGCTTTCCCTGGGCGTGGAGACCATGGGCGGCGTGATGACCAAGGTCATCGAGCGCAACACCACCATCCCCACCAAGAAGAGCCAGATCTTCTCCACGGCGGCCGACGGCCAGACCTCGGTAGAAATCAACGTATTGCAGGGCGAGCGCGAGTTTGCCCGCGATAATAAGCAGCTCGGCATCTTCAAGCTCGACGGCATCGCCCCGGCTCCCCGCGGCATCCCTCAGATCGAAGTGACCTTCGATATCGACGCCAACGGCATTGTCAACGTATCCGCGAAGGATAAGGGTACGGGCAAAGAGCAGAAGATTACCATCTCCAACACCACCAGCATGAGCAAGGAGGAAGTGGAGAAGGCGGTGCAGGATGCTGAGAAATACGCGGCGGAGGATAAGAAGCGCCGCGAAGAAATCGACGCGAAGAACGAAGCCGAGAACGTGGTATATTCCGCAGAAAAGCTGGTTTCCGACAATGGGGATAAGATTGAAGAGGCCGATAAAAACGAGCTGAATCAGAAAATTGCTTCCCTGAAAGACGTCATTGCAGGCGGGAATATCGACGCCATGAAGCTGAGCAAAGAGGATTTGCAGAAGACCATGTACGCCGTTTCCGAAAAGCTGTATAAAGCGGGTGCGCAGGCTGGCCCCGACGCTGCTGCAGGGGATGCCGGCGCAGGTTCGGCCCCGCAGCAGGACGCCGACGGCAACACGGTATATGACGCGGAATTTAAGGATGTGGATGAGAAAAAGGATGATAACAAATAAAAGCCCATCCAGTTTTCCCCCGAAAAGGTTGACTTTCCCTCTCTTTTCCGCTATGATGGAAGGAAAAGAGGAGATTCTATAGTAATCAGGTGCATGCGGGGCGGTTCTGGACCGCCCCTGCTTGCGTGTTTCAGGAGTGATAGAGTTTGGCTGATAAAAGGGATTATTATGAGGTAATGGGAGTCCCGCGAAACGCCTCGGAGGATGAGATCAAAAAATCGTACCGGAAATTGGCAAAGGAATATCATCCAGACCTGCATCCGGGGGATAAAAATGCCGAAGCACGCTTTAAAGAAGTCAATGAGGCGTATGAGGTGCTGTCCGACAAGGATAAACGCGCCCGGTATGACCAGTTCGGCCATGCGGGTGTGGATCCCAATTTCGGCGGCGGTGCGGGCGGTGGAAACCCGTTCCAAGGGGACTTCGATTTTGGCGATATTTTCAGCAGTGTATTCGGTGGTTTCGGCGGTTTCGGCGGGCGGCAGCAGAATCCCAATGCGCCCCGCCGCGGCAGCGATACCGAAGCAGTCATTGAGATTTCTTTTGAAGAGGCCGCAAAGGGCTGTAAAAAAACCATCACCTACCAGCGGGTAGAGGATTGCCCCGACTGTCACGGCAGCGGCGCTAAGCCCGGGACCAGCCCGGTTTCCTGCCCGCACTGCAGCGGGACCGGACAGGTCCGCGTGAACCAGCGCACCCCGTTTGGCGTGGTGCAGACCATGCGTACCTGTGATAAGTGTAAGGGCAAGGGAAAAATTGTCGAGGAGCCCTGCAAAAAATGCGGCGGCAACGGCAAGGTGCGCAATCAGAAAACCCTCGAGATCAATATCCCCGCCGGGGTGGCGCACGAACAGCTGCTTCGCGTGTCGGGGCAGGGCAACGCCGGCGTGAACGGCGGCCTGCCGGGGGATCTCCTGCTGGCCGTACGCGTGCGTCCCCATGCGATTTTTGAGCGCAAGGGCAACGACATCTGGTGTGAAATCCCGATTACGTTTTCCCAGGCGGCTTTGGGTGCAGAGATCACCGTTCCTACCCTGGACGGCGACGTGGTGTACAATGTGCATGAAGGGACGCAGCCCGGCGATATTTTCAAGCTCAAGAACCGCGGGATCGAAAATCTCACAGGCAGAGGGCGCGGCGATCAGTATGTGAAAGTGACGATTGAAGTGCCGCGCAACCTTTCCAAAGAACAGAAAGACCTCTTGCAGCAGTTTGAAACCATGGCCAGCGATAAAAATTACCAGAGGCGCAAGAGCTTCCGGGAAAAGATCTTTGGCAATAAAGGCAAGGAGTCTAAATAATTTGTGAAACAGACGGCGAAGAATCCCAAGGCCGTCTGTTTTTTTATGCGCTTTTTTGCTTTTCAAATACTTTGGCAAATGCTATACTGAAAATAGAAAAATTTTCTATCTATTGGAGAAGTAAAAATGATTGATTTTAAAAATGGCAGTGTGTTTAAATTGAAAAAAACCGGAGGGTTTACGAACGAGGCTTCTATCGCCCCCTTACTTATCCAGGGGGAAGTATTTATTGGAGAATACCAGGCGGTCAGGGATTATGTCGTCTTTACAAATAAACGGATTATTTCCGTCAACGTGCAGGGGATTACCGGAAAAAAGAAAGACTTCACTACTTTGCCCTATTCTAAAATCCAGTTGTTTTCTGTAGAGACGGCTGGCGTATTGGATTTGGACAGCGAACTGCATTTATATTATAGCGGAGTTGGGAGCATTACATTCGAATTTACCGGCGCCAGCGATATGATTCATATTGCGCAGATCATCGGCCAATATATTCTGGAGTAAAATCGGGGGGAAAGAGGTATGGGTTACCGTAAATGGTGCGTTATCATAAGAGTGGCTGCATTGCTCGGCGGCGTGTCGGTACTGGCCGGCGTAATTCTGGAGAACACACAGGGACGAAGCGCACTGAGCACCGCGTGCTGGCTTGTGGGGGCGCTGGTCGTGATTGCGGCGGTCATTGTGGCGGGCTGGAAGCTCCGGTGCCCCCGGTGCGGCGCAAAGCTCCCTGATTTTTTCCCGATCCAAAGGACGAAAGCCTGTCCTCACTGCGGGGCAAAGCTGGAATGAAAAGGAGGGAGTTTTATGAGGATTTGGGATACCCTGGATAAAACCCGTCTGTTCCGGGCGGCGGCTTCCGGAGCGACGGCCGCTTCCCTTTCGTTTGCCCACGCCATTACCACCAAAGCCCTCCCGCTGCTGGCGCTGAACCGTCCGATCCGTGCGGTGGTGCCCCCGTGGATACAGAAAGAATACCACTTCCGCTGGGCAAGGCACCAGAACGGCCGCAAAATTTTCCTTCTGCGTCCGAAACAGGGAGCCGTCAATCCGATGGTAATTTTGTATCTGCACGGCGGTGCATATACCATTGAGTTTTTTACGGAGCATTGGTTTTTTATCGGGCGGCTGGCTGAAGAATTGGGCTGCACGGTGGTAGCGCCGGATTACCCGTTGCTGCCGGGGGGGAATTACCGGTCTGTATTTGCCATGATCGACCCGATATACCGCACGGTTTTGAAAAAGAGCCCGCCGGAACAGGTGGTGGTGATGGGGGATTCTGCGGGAGGCGGCATGGCGCTGGCCCTGTGCCAGAAGATGGCCCGGGAGGGGGTGCCGCAGCCAGGCTGGACCGTTTTGCTCTCGCCCTGGCTGGATGTTTCGATGGAGAACCCGGAGATTTTGCAGGTGCAGAAAAAAGACCGTCTGTTATGGCCGGAGCTCCGGCGGCTCGGGCGGCTGTACGCGGCGGGCGCCAGCCTGCGCAATCCGCTGATCAGCCCGTTGTACGGCCCGGTAGAAGGGCTTGGCAACATTACCTTGTTTACCGGGACCTGTGATATCCTTAACCCGGATGCCAGGAAATGGGTGGAGATTGCCAATGCGCAGGGATTTTTAGTCGATTACCGCGAATATATTGGTATGCCTCACGACTGGGTATTGTTCCACGAGGCAAGTATCGGTTCCCAGTGGGCGCTCCGGCAGTACGGACGGGAGTCTATGCAGCGGTGCGAGCAGGCCCGGCAGGAGGTTCTCGATTTGCTGCGCAGGCACGCCCGGCACCTGGGAAACCGGTTGCCGTAAAATAAAAAAGACAGCGGGGAGAACCTCCTTCGCTGTCTTTTTTTCGGGCATTACTGTATTTTTTCGTCGCGGCCGCAGCAGTGCTTGAATTTTTTCCCGCTGCCGCAGGGGCAGGGATCGTTGCGCCCTACCCGTACCGTGTTGTTCACCGGCTCCATATCGTTGGCCGGGGTGAGAGTCAGCATCGGCTTTTTGGGTTTTTCCAGTTCCGGCTGCTTTTTCACCCGGGTGGTGGGTTTTACGCCGCCTTTCATTCCCAGGTTTTTGGCAGTCTGATCGGCTTCCCTGTGGATCATGCGGTGGAATTCGTCGGCGCTTTGCACCTTGCGTACCCGTGCGCTCAGGATCATGCGGGTGACGTCGTCCTGGATGTTCTCCACCATCTGGTCAAACATATCGAAGCCTTCCACGCGGTATTCGACTACCGGGTCACGCTGGGCGTAGGCGCGCAGGCGGATCCCCCGCTGGAGCTGATCCATGGCGTCGATGTGATCCATCCATTGGGTATCTACGCATTTGAGCAGGATCACCCGTTCCATTTCCCGGATGACCTCTTCGCCATATTCCTCCTCGCGCTTTTGGTAGAGTTCTACTGCCCGTTCCGAAAGCTCGTCGCGCACATCCTTGACGGTCATGAGAGAAATCTCGTTCGAGGTGTATTGGAACTGGTCTTCTTCCAGCAGCCAGCCGAGATAGTGATCCCGCAGGCCGGTCATATTCCAGCGAGCCTTGTCCTCGTCGTTTGGCAGGTAGCGTTCTACGGTGCGATCGATCGATTGGGTGATCATCTTGAGGATTTCCGGCTTGAGATTCTGCCCTTCCAGCACCTGGTCGCGCTGTTTGTAAATGATTTCGCGCTGGCGGTTGTTTACGTCGTCATATTGCAGCACGTTCTTGCGGATGCCGAAGTTGCGTCCTTCCACCTTGCGCTGCGCGCCCTCGATGGTATTGGAAAGCAGGCTGTTCTGGATAGGGGTATCTTCGCTGACGTTGAGACGGCCCATCAGTGCGGCAATGCGCTCGCCGCCGAACAGGCGCATCAGGTCATCGTCGAGCGCGATATAAAACCGGCTCTCGCCCGGATCCCCCTGCCGGCCCGCACGGCCGCGGAGCTGGTTGTCGATCCGGCGGGACTCATGGCGCTCCGTGCCGATGATATACAGCCCGCCGAGTTCCCGTACTTCCTCGGCTTCCAAAGCGCTTTGCTCCTCGTATTTTTCCACCAGGGCTTCGTATTGCTCACGCACCTTCAATACCTGGGTATCTTCGGTCTGCTGGTAGCCGATGGCCTCGTTGATAATTTCGTCTTCAATCCCCATGCGGCGCAGCTCTTTCTTGGCTTTGAATTCCCCGTTGCCGCCGAGCTTGATGTCGGTGCCGCGGCCCGCCATGTTGGTGGCGATGGTTACTGCGCCCTTATGGCCTGCCTGCGCGACAATTTCCGCTTCGCGTTCGTGGTATTTTGCGTTGAGGACTTCGTGCTTGATGCCCTTTTGCTTGAGGATTTTGCTCAGGGCTTCCGACTTGCCGATGTTGATGGTGCCCACCAGGATGGGTTGTCCTTTTTGATGATGTTCGGCAATGTCCTGGGCGATGGCCTCGAATTTGGCGCGTTCGGTCTTATAGACAACGTCGGCGTGATCCACGCGGATAAGCGGCCGGTTGGTGGGGATTTCCACGACGTCCAGCTTGTAGATTTCCCGGAATTCGGCTTCCTCGGTCATGGCGGTGCCCGTCATGCCGGACAGCTTGCTGTACAGGCGGAAAAAGTTCTGGAAGGTGATGGTCGCGAGCGTTTTGCTCTCCCGGGCGACGGTGACCCCTTCTTTGGCTTCGATTGCCTGATGCAGGCCTTCGTTATAGCGGCGGCCGTACATCAGGCGGCCGGTGAATTCGTCGACGATGATGACTTCGCCCTCTTTGACTACATAGTCCACGTCGCGGGTCATGACGCCGTTCGCTTTAATGGCCTGATTGATGTGGTGCTGGATCGCGATATGGTCGGCGTCGTTGAGGTTTTCGATCTGGAAGTATTCCTCCGCCTTCTTGATGCCCTGCGGGGTGAGCGTAGCGGTTTTGGCTTTTTCATCCACAATATAATCCACATCGCCGTAGAGTTCGTCGTTGTCTTCCTTGTTGTCGAGTTCGGTGACTTTCGTCATGCGAAGCCTTTTGGCGAAGCGATCCGCCACGGTATACAGCTCGGTGGATTTTTCCCCGGGGCCGGAAATGATCAGCGGGGTACGGGCTTCGTCGATGAGGATCGAGTCCACCTCGTCCACAATGCAGTAGTTGTGGCCGCGCTGCACTTTGTTTTCCTTGTAAATGACCATGTTGTCGCGCAGATAGTCAAATCCCAGCTCGTTGTTTGTGGCGTAGGTAATGTCCGCAAGATACGAGCGTTTCCGGTCTTCGCCTTCCATATCGTGGGTGATAAGGCCCACGGTCAGGCCCATAAACCGGAAGATTTTGCCCATCATTTCGGAGTCGCGCTTGGCCAGATAGTCGTTGACCGTGACCACATGCACGCCTTTGCCCGAAAGCCCGTTGAGATACGCCGGCAGGGTAGCCACCAGGGTTTTGCCCTCGCCGGTGCGCATTTCTGCGATGCGGCCCTGGTGCAGCACAATCCCGCCGATGATCTGCACCGGGAAGTGCCGCATCCCCAGCACGCGCCAGGCGGCTTCGCGGCAGGCGGCGAAGGCTTCCGGCAAAATATCGTCGAGGGTTTCGCCGTTTGCCAGGCGTTCCTTGAGCGCGGGGGTCTGCGCCTGCAATTCGTGGTCGCTCATGGCCTTGTATTTTTCTTCCAGCGCCAGCACAGCGTCGCAAAGAGGCTGGATGCGCTTGAGCTCGCGTTTGCTGTAGTTGCCGAATAATGCTTTTAAAACACTCATAATTTTTTGTTTCACCTTTCCTGTGGCCCGCAGGCCAATGATTTTTCCAGATCTCCGTTTTTACCGGGATTTTACCGAAAGGGCCGCCTGGTGGGGAAGAAATCTCCCACAGGGCGTATGTACAACTTATTATAGCACACACTGCGGCAAAAAGAAAGAAAATTTCGTAAAGAAATCCCGTACTCCCTACTTGATTAAATGCAGGGGATTGTTTATAATTTGAAAAGAAGGGATTTTTGGGATCCCATGGATTTTTTGCAGAATAAGGAAAGGGGTACCGTCATGATTTACTCCCACGAAGTGGAAACTATGTGTACTGTTGCAAAAGGGCCAAACCACGGCCCGGCTCCGATCCCCGAGGAAGGCCGGTGGGTGAAGGCATACGAAATCAAGGATATTTCCGGCTTGTCGCACGGGGTGGGCTGGTGCGCCCCGCAGCAGGGAGCCTGCAAGCTGACCCTGAATGTGAAGGACGGCATTGTACAGGAGGCGCTGGTGGAAACCATCGGCTGCTCCGGCATGACCCACTCCGCGGCCATGGCGGCGGAAATTTTGCCGGGCAAAACCCTGCTCGAATGCCTGAATACCGACCTGGTGTGCGACGCCATCAACGTGGCCATGCGGGAATTGTTCCAGCAGCTGGCCTACGGCCGCAGCCAGACCGCGTTTTCGGAAGGTGGGCTGCCCATTGGCGCCGGGCTGGAGGATCTGGGCAAGGGCCTGCGCAGCCAGGTAGGCACCATGTATGGCACGCTGGCCAAAGGGGTGCGGTATATGGAAATGACGGAAGGGTATGTGATCTCGGTGGCCCTGGATGAAAACGATGAGGTAATCGGCTATAAATTTGTGCGTGTGGGCAAAATGCTGGAGGATATCCGGCATGGGGTGAGCCCCAACGAAGCCTATGAGAAAAATATCGGGCAGTACGGCCGGTATGACGGCGCCGCAAAATATATTGACCCCCGCGAAGAATAAAGGAAAAGGAGGATGGGAACCATGGCGAATGATGTGACATTTGAAGGCAAGGATCGGCGCCTTGCCAAAATTGAGGCGTGCCTTGCCGAATACGGCTTGGGAAGTCTGGAGGAAGCCCGGGAGCTGTGCCTTTCTAAAGGGTTTGATCCGGAGAAAATTGTCAAGGGTGTGCAGCCTATTGCGTTTGAAAACGCCAGCTGGGCATATACCCTCGGCTGTGCGGTCGCCCTGAAAAAAGGTGTGGACTCCGCCGCTGCCGCCGCCGAGGCCATTGGCATTGGCCTGGAAGCATTCTGCATTCCCGGCTCCGTGGCCGAGCAGAGAAACGTGGGCCGCGGCCACGGGAACTTGGGGGCGATGCTCCTGCGCGACGAGACCGAATGCTTCGCGTTCCTCGCGGGGCATGAATCCTTTGCCGCTGCCGAAGGGGCAATCGGGATTGCCCGTACCGCCAACAAAGCCCGTAAAAAACCGCTGCGGGTAATCCTCAACGGCTTGGGTAAGGATGCTGCGTATATTATTTCCCGCATTAACGGCTTTACGTATGTGAATACCGATTTCGATTTCTACACCGGCGAGCTGAAAATCGTAGGGGAGCGGGCGTTTTCGGATGGGGAACGCGCAAAGGTTAAATGCTACGGCGTGAACGACGTACTCGAAGGTGTGGCCGTCATGAAGCATGAGGGCGTGGACGTTTCCATCACCGGCAACTCCACCAATCCCACCCGCTTCCAGCACCTGGTGGCGGGTACCTATAAGAAATGGGCGCTCGAAAATGGAAAGCGCTATTTTTCCGTGGCGTCCGGCGGCGGTACCGGACGCACCCTGCACCCGGATAACATGGCTGCCGGCCCGGCTTCCTATGGCCTGACCGACTCCATGGGCCGGATGCACGGGGACGCCCAGTTTGCCGGTTCCTCTTCCGTGCCGGCGCATGTGGAGATGATGGGCCTGATTGGCATGGGCAACAACCCCATGGTCGGCGCTACCGTAGCGTGCGCCGTGGCGGTGTATGAGGCGAAATAAATTGGCCCAACGCCTGTATATATACTTTTTCTGAAACCAAGAGGGGAAGCCGTTCAGCTTCCCCCCTCTTTTTTGCTTTTTTACAGGATTGCCAATAGAACAAAGTTGAGGATGAACAGCCCGGTAGAAACCCAGAGGATGGGATGGATTTGTTTGGCCTGTTTTTGGCAGATTTTGATGATACAGTAGAAAATAAAGCCAGCCGCGATGCCGTCGGCGATGCTGTAGCAGATGGCCATAAACACGCCGGCAAAAAAGGCGGGGACTGCTTCGCCCAAGTCGTTCCACTGGATTTCCCGGAAGGTCGACAGCATCATGATCCCTACCACTACCAACGCCGGCGCTGTGGCGGCAAAGGGGATAGCGCTGACAAACGTGGCCAAAAATGCGCTGATGGCGAAACATACCGCCACAACCACGCTGGTCAAACCCGTGCGCCCGCCAGCGCCAATCCCTGCGGCGCTTTCCACATATGTGGTAGTGTTGGATGTGCCGAAAACAGCCCCAATAGAGGTAGCTGTTGCGTCGGCAAATAAGGCCCTGTCAATTTTGGAACGGAACCCGCTGCCGGGTTCCAGGGCGGCTTTTTCGTCCATATCGCTGAAGATCCCCGCCCGGCGGCCTGTGCCGATAAATGTGCCGATGGTCTCGAATGTGTCGGAAAGGCTGAAAGAGAAAATCGTGATCAGCACAAGGGGCAGTCTGGCTGCGTCTGAAAACAGCGATATAAGTCCCTCGCCCGTGAAAATGACCCCGAATGTGGACGGAAGCTGTCCGCAGGCTTCTGTAAAGCTAATGGTTTCCGTTGCGGTTGTCACCCCCATGGGGATCCCGATCAGCGCCGTGGCCACCATACCGATTAGAATCGCTCCTTTTACCTTGCACACCAACAGTACGACCGTGAGTGCCAGCCCGATCAGAAACAGCCAGAAAGCTGGCTGATCCAACGTTGCCAGCGCCGGGACGCCGGAATCAAAACGGATAATGCCAACATTTAACAGGCCGATATACGCTACAAAAATGCCGATTCCGCCGCCAATGGCGTTTTGCAGGCTTAATGGGATCGCCCGGATGATATATTTGCGGATTTTGGTGACGGTAATCAGGATATTGATCAGACCGCAGAGAAATACCATCGAAAGCGCCTGCTGCCAGGTGAAGCCGAAAGTGAAGCACACCGTGTAGACAAAAAATGCGCTTAACCCCATTCCCGGCGCTGCGCGTAAGGTACGTTTGCCACCAGGCCCATGATCAAAGTGCCGATGATCGAGGCAATAATGGTGGCTAAAAATACCGCGCCCCATTCCATCCCCGATTCGCTCAGAAGCGTTGGGTTTATCACGATAATATACGCCATGGCAAAAAATGTTGTTAAGCCGGCAATCGTTTCCCGGCCTACCGTCGTTCCGTTTTCCTTGAGCCGAAACAACCGCTCCATAAAATCCCCCTTCCTCTTTGACTCTGCTTTTTATGTATGCCATGCCCTTTTTAGTATAAAGGGTTGCTTGCAGATAAGGCAATAAGTTTTTGCTTCCCGTAAACAAGGATAGCCGGCGAGTTATAGAAAAAGCTGCCCTGGTATAGTTCGGGCAGCTTTTTGTTGTCGGCCTGGCCTATGGTTTGCGGATTTTTGGGATGAGCAGGATGGCCAGCAGCCAGAAGACCTCATAGATGACAATGGACAGGGAGGTCAGCCGGTGCAGGCCGGACCAGCAGCAGAAAATCGTAACCAGGATAAAGCCCAGGCACACCGACACCGTTTGCAGGATAACCGCAATCGAGATATTGCTCTTTTGGTGGATGCAGGCGGAGAGCATCCGGATCATGGAGAATGCCTTGCCTTTGGTAGCCAAAAGGACATCCGCTTCGTCCACGGTGGAGTTTAAGGATTTGTCGCATACTTCGCCCAATTCTTCCGGAAGCACCCGGATGGCCCGGGCATCCAGATCGTACTGCTGGGCAAGGAAGTCCGCCGTAAGGTTCGGATCCAATGTGCGCACCAGGAGAGAAACCCCGTTGGTTTCCAGATTCTGCAGGTTTTCTGCGAGCTTTTTGTCCGGGTGGTATTCGAGTGTAATCATGGCCACCGGGCGGGTATCCACTGCCAGAAATACTGCCCGCTGGTTCTTTTTCAGCCCTTGTTCCAATGCTTCCTCGGGCTGTACCACACTGTATTGCTTCAGCAGCTCCCGGTTGCCAATGAGCACGCGCTGTCCCCGTACCCAGCCGACAATCCCCGCGTTGTCGACATAGCTGTTGTTTTCTACGCGGGGCAGCATCCCACGCTGGTTCTGGATGACGTTCTCGAACACATAACGCAGCGTACCTCCGGTAGCGCAGGTCAGTGCCGCCCCGTACAGCAGGGCCTGGTCGATCCGTTTTTGCCCCAGGGTTTCCATCCCTGCAAGCACCACGGTGCCATCCGGATACAGGTCTGTGGAATCCAGCATCACGGCGTTGGTATCGCACATGGTGCTCAGGCCTTTATACCCCACAATCATGGCATTGTTCTGCCGGGCAATGCGGCACAGGGACGAGATGGGGAAATTCGCACATACCATGTTGGCGATGGGGGTGGAAATGCAGGTGGCGATAGCAAATGCCGTCAACCCGGCTACTACGTCGCCGGAGGAGATGATGGTACATACCACGCACAGCGCCAGGGAGGCAATGAAGGAGATCGGTGCAATAAACTGGGAAGTGTTTTCACTTGGGTCGTTCTCATAGGAGTTCGTGAGGAAATTTTTGAGAAGATGCGTCTTTTGCTGGTAGGCAATGACCGGCTTTTCCGACAGGCAGCCTTTCACAAGCTGCAGGGCGACTTCGTGATCGCCGTAGATTTGTACGTTGTACTTGAGATCCGAAGACGTAATAAACCGGAAGTTCTTGCGGATGCGGGAAATGATCAGCAGCTTGCCCATGGAGTTGAGGAACAGCGCGCCGATGACGATGGGGGAATAGATATGTAGCGCCCCTTGGATTAGCCCGTTCATACCGGAGGTGACAAACATGGCCCCCCCGTGGATGATGGAGGCGATCGTGGCTATCGCGATGCTGCTGTCGGCATTGGCCCGCAGCCGGAACAGCGATTTGATGCCGCTGAGCATGGTGCGGTAGCAGAAGCCGGTGGCAATGAGCAGGAATATCAGGTTCAAAATCAGATAGGCCATTTTGCTCGACTGCGGGATGAAGAATTCAAAGAACAGCCCCATCACGCCCAGCACCGCTGCGCACAGCCCTGTGGCAATGGTGCGTATCGTGAGTTCACGCGAGCTGGACGCCAGTTCGCTGCGGATAGCCCGCGCGTCTTCGGTGCGGTTATAATCCTCCAGCTCCGGCTGTTCCGGCTGGAATTCGTCCTCGGGATCGTTGTCCTCTTCCTCGCCTTGCAGCTGGAAGGGACGGGGCCGGTTTTTCAGCTTTTCCCGGAAGGAGGAAGGGGCGTGGGGAGAACGGGCTTCCTCCTCCTCTTCTGCTGCGGCGTCCTCTGTTTTACCGCCGTCCGGCCGCAGGGAATGCAGCTTTTTCAGCGGGATAGAGATGACTTTGCGGCCTTGCCCGGTAATGGAGGAAATTGCCGGAGATGGGGTTGCTTCTCCCGCGCCGATTGAATCCGCTTCTTTGTTTTCCGAAATTACCTTGGATACAGCGTTTTTAACCACTGCTTCGTCTTCCGAAATGGAGAAGATGTCCCGGGATTCGGGTTCTTTGGGTTCCTGGGCTGGGGCGCCGGCAGAAAACAGCCGGGTTTCTGCGGCGACAATGGGCTCCATATTGGTCAATTTGTAGATCCGCATGGGCCGCTGCCGGAACCGGTATTTGGTAACCGGAGCGTTTTCCAGCAGGGTTTCCCGTACGGCAGAGGCCGAAGGCTCGGCCCGGTCTTCCGCTGTGAGATTGGTTCCCAGACGTTCGCTGGCCACCTGGTCAAAGATACTTTTGCGGGTGGGATCCAGAGAGGAGATAGCCTGGGCAATAAGCCGGTCGACTTCTACCTCTTTGGCTTCGATGGAATCGGCTTCTTCATGACCGTCGGAGATATGTTCTACGGGAAGCTTGATGTCGGTGGTGTGCTCCCCTAAGGTGTGCTTTAACAGCTTGAATTTCAGTGTGTCGCTGGAAACGGTTGGATTTTTGGGCTCCTCCGGTACAGCAGGCGGTTCTTCCTTGGACGGCGGGGCCGTCTCTTGCCAAGCGGCCTCCGGGTTGGCGGCTGCCTGGGCCACGGCTGCCACGAAGTCGTCCTCTGAGAGCGGCTGCGTATTGTCCGGCGCCGGGGTGGCTGCTTCCGGTACGGATGCTGGTTCTGCGGAGGGGGCTGCGGCTGCCGGATGCAAATCCTCTTCGGTGATGATGGGGATTTGCTGCGTGCTGCGCTTCCATTCGTCGTAGTCGAAGTGCAGGCCGTCTTCGTCGCCCTCGTCGTAAATTGCATAGATGTCATCCGTTTCCACGCCGGCTTCCTGTGCGGCCTGGGTTACCTGTTCCTGCCGCTTTTTGTGAAGCTCCTCAAGCAGAGGTGTAAGATCCGGCGCGTCCTCCTGCTTTTCAAACAGGTGGGGGAACGACGAAGTCGGTTCGGACGTATCGAATTTCCGTCCCTGTGCGTCGCGTTCCCGGCGGTACTCATCCATGGGTTTGAGTTTCAGGCCATAGTAGATGTCGTTTTCAAAATCCTCCGGGCTGAACGTCTCCTCCAGATCTTCTTCTGGTTTGTTGCGTTTGAAAAAGGAACGTTTTTTCTGCTTTTTTTTGGGTTTTTCCTCGGGGAAAATGGAGGATAGGTTTTGCGGCCGCGGTTTGGCTTTGGGCATCACAAAGGGTTTGTCCTCTGCGGGCATGGCAGGCGGCTTGGAGGGATGCGGTTCCTGCTCCGGCAAGGAGGCCTTTGCAGCTGGTGTGGCAGCGGGTTCCTGCGGCGGGATCGGCGGCTCCGGCTCCTGCGGCGGCTCAGAGGGTTCCGCTTTTGCAGAGATGGGCTCCGCTGGGGGTGCGGGGGGTTCTGTAGAAGGCTCCGCAACCGGCGGGCTCTCTTTTTCCTGATCGGGAGCTGGCTGTTCCTCCAGGCGGACGCCTCCCGGCTGTGGCTGCGGCGGCTGAACCGGCATCTCCGGCACAATGGGGCTGGGAATCTCCGGGCCGGGAGCAGGAGCGGCGGGTTTTTCCTGGCCGGGCTCCTGCGGCGGTTTGGGAGGTTCTTTGGGCGGGGAGGAGATTTCTTCCCGCATTCGTTTTACTTTCGACATGATTTCGTCGAACAATTCCTGATCTTCCGGTACCGGCGTAGCATTTGGTTTATTCTCTTTCATGGGTTTCTCTACGCTCCTACTCTATACTTAAAAATCATGTGGGTTGTTTTGTATTTCAGTTTTTATTCCAGACAGGCAGGCCCTGGCGTTGGCGGGCAATCTCGTAACAGAGTACCCCGCAGGCAACGGAGGCGTTTAAAGACTGGATGTTCCCCAAAAGGGGAAGGCTGACGGTAAAATCGGCTTTTTCTTTGACCAGACGGCTGATTCCAGCGCCCTCTTTGCCAATCACCAGGGCGGCAGGGCCGGTATAGTCTACGGTACACCAGGGTTTGCCGTCCATATCCGCAGCATAAATCCAAACGCCGCGTTTTTTCAGCTCATCCATGGCGTCGGCCAGGTTGGTGACTCTGGCTACGGGGAGGTATTCCACGGCGCCTGCCGAAGCCTTGCCCACCGCGTAGGTCAATCCAACTGCCCGGCGGCGCGGGATAATTATACCATGTGCACCGGCACATTCCGCTGTGCGAAGGATCGCCCCCAGGTTGTGCGGATCTTCGATCCCGTCGAGTATTACAAAAAACGGGGGTTCCTCCCGCTGCCGAGCCAAGGTGAACAGGTCGTCAAGAGAGGCATATTCTTTGGCTGCTGCCATGGCGACAATTCCCTGGTGGTTTGCGCCGCCGCATAGGAAGTCCAGTTTGCGGGGGTCTGCTTCTTTAATGACCGCCCCTGCTTTTCTGGCTTTGGCAACCAGGGCGGACAAGGTTCCCGAAGGGGTCCCTCTGGCCACATATACGCTGTCGATGGCCCTGCCCGCACGCAAGGCTTCCTGCACGGCGTTGCGTCCGGCAATAACGGTTCCTTTTTGGGCGGGGTCCTTCTGTTTTTGCTGCTCTACCATCAATTTTATCTCCTCTGGGCTTTGCTTACTTAGGATATACTGTTCCATTATAGCATAAAATTGAGGGAAAAGGAAAGAAAACAAAAAAAATATTCGATTTTCTTGTTTTTTCCAGCGGAATTTTGGAAAATTATGGCCAAATCGAGAAAAAAATGATCGACATGATCCCGGCCCCTGTGCCTGCGGCCGCCAGCAGGCGGACTGTCCAGGCCAGGCGGTTCTGGCTTTTTTTCATGTTGGATGGCGCATCCATCGTTTTGAGCACTTTGCGCGCTTCCCGTTCCAGAAGCTCGCGTTCGGCGCTGCAGAATTCCGGTTTGATGATGAGGTACGCTTTTTCATAGTACGTGTTCCCCGTGTCCAGCACCTCGATAATTTGTTTGTTGATCCCTCGGATCATGCCCAGCACCTCGCCTTATTTTTGATGTTGGAAAACTTTGTGGAAAATGTGGAAAAAGTTTTGGTTGACAATAGGATTCTCCGAAACCGGGCCGGTTATACCATATTACAGAGGGTTAATTTTTTTATCGGATTTTTTGAGTGGATTGCCGGGGATCATTACTTGGAGTAATTGGTTTTCTTTTGAGGATTCGGGGAAAACTGGAAAATATATGTGGAAAACCCTGTTGAAAATGTGGATAAGTATGGATTGTCTCTCAAAATGGATGCTTTCCACATTTTCCACAGAGTATTGCACCAACCAGAATTTTTCTGTCCTTTTTCTTTTTCATATCAACTTTGCGTAGAAATAACAACGGGTATAATCCCTTGCATCCCCGGTTTTTTATGCTCAAAAAGAAGAAAGGAAGTTGCTTTGTCTCTACAAGATATGGTATAATCCGATAGAAACCTGCGCAATTCCTCTGTCAAAAAAGAGCATGAAAAACAGAGGGTTTCCACAAACGGCAGGGGAAAGAAGGGGGAAATTATCCAAGTTTATGAGATACCCGAGGGGGTTGCTATCCCCCGCAGAGAGGATTTTGATCTGACTCAGACACTGGACTGCGGGCAGTGTTTCCGCTGGGAGACCGACGGGCACGGGCAGTTCTGGGGATGGGCGGGAAGCCGGTTTCTGCGCGTGCGGGAAGAACCCGATCGGCTGGTGTTTTTCACGGATGCTGAAACCTTCTCCTCGGTTTGGGAGGGGTATTTCGATTTGGACCGGGACTACGCCGGCATCCGCGAGGCATTGTGCCGGCAGCATAAAATACTGCGGGAAGCGGCTGCTTTTGCTCCCGGCATCCGCATTTTACGTCAGGATCCGTGGGAGGCGCTTTGTTCATTTATCCTTTCGCAAAACAACCATATTCCCCGTATTAAAGGGATTATCCAGCGGCTGTGCGGGCAGTTTGGGCCGCCAGGGGAGGACGGACCGGGATTCCCCAGCCCGCAGCGGCTCGCAGGGCTTAGTCTGGAGGATTTGGCCCCGCTGCGCAGCGGGTTCCGGGCAAAGTACCTGCTGAGTGCTGCCCGGCTCGTGACAGAAGGTGCTGTGGATCTGCAGGCCCTGCAAACTCTGCCGCTGCCGCAGGCCCGGCTGTGCTTGCAGCAGATTGCCGGGGTGGGTCCCAAGGTGGCGGAATGCGTGCTGCTGTATGGGCTCCACCGGCTGGAAGCCTTCCCGCTGGATGTGTGGATGAAACGGGTCATGCAGGTATGGTTCCCGCAGGGAAAGCCCGAGGATTTTGGCCCCTATGCCGGGATTGCCCAGCAGTATCTGTTCCATTACAGCCGCCATCATCCGAAGATATTTACCGCGAATGCTTCGGATGCCGGGGCCGGCGGCGCCAAATAGGAATTTTGTGTGGGTTTTTCCGCAAAATCCCTAGGCTTTTCCTCTCAGATATGCTATACTATACGCAGGAAACTACGGGCG
>CAJFOO010000079.1 GCA_904397205.1 uncultured Clostridia bacterium | reverse complement strand
TCGATCGTCGGCAGCCCCGTCACGGAAATTGGCGGCGGGTTTGTCATGGACGATTACCGCATGGAAAGACCTGTTTCCTCCGACCAATAAATTTATCGAGCCGTGTCAGCCAATAGAAGCCTGCGCGGCTTTTGCTGAAAAGGCATGGAAGATATGACAGTTTTTGCTTGCTTTTTGGGAAGTTTTACGGTACAATAACCACAAAGAGGGTTAAAAGCAAATGGAGGGAAAGTAGGATGGGGGAGACACAAAAAGAGGCTTTTTCCCGTACGCAGAGGCTGTTGGGGGGAAGGGCGATGGATCAGCTGTGTCAGGCAGTGGTGGCGGTATTTGGCGTCGGCGGGGTGGGTTCCTATACGGTGGAAGCCCTGGCGCGCAGCGGGGTGGGACATTTTATCCTGGTGGATCCGGATGCGGTCAGCGTAACCAACATCAACCGCCAGCTGGTAGCGTCCTGGAAAACGGTGGGTCTGCCCAAGGTACAGGTGGCCCGGCAGCGGATTTTGGATGTCAATCCCCATGCCACCGTGGAAACACACGAGCTGTTCTACGGGAAAGAACTGGCCGGGCAGTTGGATTTTTCCCGCTTTTCGTATGTGGTGGATGCGATTGATACGGTTTCCTCAAAGCTGCTGCTGATCGAACAGGCGAAACAGGCAGGGATCCCGGTGATCAGCTGTATGGGGGCAGGCAATAAACTCGATCCCAGCCGGTTTGAAGTGGCAGACATTGCTGAAACCTCCGTGTGCCCGCTCGCGCGCGTGATGCGCCTGGAGCTGCGCAAACGGGGGATTGAGCATGTGAAGGTGGTGTATTCCCAGGAGCCGGCCATCACCCCCGTGGAAGAATCGCAGGAGCCTTTGCCGCAGGGGAAGCGGGCTATCCCGGGAAGCGTAGCGTTTGTCCCTTCCGTGGCGGGGCTGATTGTCGCAGGGGAAGTCATCAAGGATTTATCCATACCAAAAAAATAAAGCTGCTGTCCTTTTCAGGACGGCAGCTTTTTTGCTTGTGTGCTCTTTTTTAACCGGCTTCTTCCTCTTCGCCGTTGTCAAACTGGCTGTTGTACAGGTTGGCATAAAAGCCGTTTTGTTCCATCAGCTCGTCGTGGGTGCCCTGCTCAATGATGTCGCCGTCCTTCATCACCAGGATCAGATCCGCATTGCGGATGGTGGAGAGACGGTGCGCAATCACAAAGCTGGTGCGCCCTTCCATGAGGTTATCCATGGCCTTCTGGATCAGGAGCTCGGTACGGGTATCGACGCTGCTGGTCGCTTCGTCGAGGATCAGGATCTGCGGATCCGCCAGGATCGCCCGGGCAATGGTCAAAAGCTGTTTTTGCCCCTGGGAAATATTGCTGGCATCCTCATTGATCTCCATGTTGTACCCGTCGGGAAGGGTGCGGACAAAATGGTCGACCTGCGCGGCCTGCGCAGCCTGCCGGACTTCCTCGTCCGTGGCGTCCAGTTTGCCGTAGCGGATATTATCCGCAATGGAAGCGTGGTACAGCCAGGTATCCTGCAGGACCATACCGAACAGGGAACGCAAATCCTGCCGGCGGAAATCACGGATATCGTGGCCGTCGATCAAGATAGCCCCGCCGCTTACGTCGTAGAACCGCATGAGCAGCTTGATCATGGTGGTTTTGCCCGCGCCGGTCGGGCCGACAATCGCTACCTTCTGGCCGGGCTTTACCGAAGCACAGAAATCGTTCACAATGATCTTTTCCGGATTATAGCCGAATTTCACATGGTCAAACTGCACGCTGCCCCGGATAGACACGTCGTTTTCAGCGGCAGCGGCCTGCCCCTTCGGTACGATATGCAGGGGGGTAGCGGTATCTGGTACTTCCTCTTCCTGCTCAAGGAAGTTAAATACGCGCTCGGACGCGGCAGCGGTTTGCTGGAGGATGTTGGAGATGTTGGCCACCTGGCTGAGCGGCTGGTTAAACCGGCGCACATACTGCATAAAGGCCTGGATGTCGCCGATTTGGATGGAGCCGGTAGCGGCCAGATACCCGCCGAGGATGCAGACGGCGACGTATCCAAGATTGCTGATAAACTGCATGATGGGCATCATGAGGCCGGAGAGGAACTGGGATTTCCAGGCGGATTTGTATAATGCATTGTTGTACCCGCGGAACGTCTTGGCGGAGGATTCCTCCCCGTTGAACGCCTTGACTACCGTATGGCTGGAGTACATCTCCTCCACATGGCCGTTGACATGCCCCAGGTATTCCTGCTGGGCCATGAAGTGCTTCTGGGATTTTTTGGCGATCAGGGCGATGATCCCCATGGATACGGGGATAACCAGCATGGAAACAAGGGTCATTTCCCAGCTGATGGTGAACATCATCACAAGCACGCCAATCACGGTCGTGACCGAGGTGATGATTTCGGTGATGCTTTGGTTCAAGCTCTGGCTGATCGCATCTACGTCGTTGGTGATAAAAGACAGAACCTCGCCGTTGGTGGTGCCGTCATAGTAGCGGAAGGGGAGACGGTGGATTTTGTTGGAAATATCCTTGCGCAGGCTGTATGTCACCTTCATGGAAACGGCGGACATGATATGCCCTTGCAGGTATGCGAACAGCATACTGGCCAGATACAGGCCGATAAGCACAAACCCAATCACGGCGATGGCGCCAAAGTCGATGCCGCCCCCCGTGCCCTGTACCATGCTGATCAGGCCTTCGGTCAGGATATTGGTCGCTTCGCCGAGGATCTTGGGGCCGATGATGTTGAAAATGACGGAGACAATGGCGAAGAAAATCACCAATATAAAAGAAAACTTATATTTCCCGATGTATTTGAGGAGTTTTCCAAAGGAACCTTTAAAGTCCTTGGCTTTCTGCCCAGCCGGCATGGGGCCGGAGCGGTTGCCTAAGGAAGGTCCCCGGCTGTTTTGTGGCATATTACTCATTTTCCAACTCCTCCTTTGACAGCTGGGAAGAAGCGATCTCGTAATAGGTAGGACAGGTTTTCAGCAGCTCGTCGTGTGTACCTATCCCTACGATTTTCCCTTCATCCAATACCAGGATTTGTTCCGCATGGCGGATGGTGCCTACCCGCTGGGCGACAATCAGGACCGTACTATGCACCGTGTATTCCTTGAGCGCGTGGCGCAGCGCGGCGTCGGTCTTGAAGTCGAGTGCGGAGAAGCTGTCGTCAAAGATATAGATATCCGGCTTCTTGACCAGCGCCCGCGCAATGGAAAGCCGCTGCTTCTGGCCGCCCGAGACGTTGTTCCCGCCTGCGGAAATGGGGCTGTCGAACCCGCCCGGCTTTTTTTGGATAAAGTCGGTTGCCTGCGCCACGGCGGCGGCTTCTTCCACTTCCTCCTGCGTGGCGTTCGGCCGGCCATAGCGCAGGTTGGTGGCAATCGTGCCCTTGTGCAGCACGCCTTTTTGCGGCACATACCCAATGCGGTCGCGCAGCTCATGCTGCGGTACGTCTTTGACATTGACGCCGTTGACGGTGATTTCCCCGCTGGTCACGTCGTAGAAGCGGGGGATGAGGTTGATAAGCGTGGATTTGCCCGAGCCGGTAGAGCCGATAAAGGCGGTCGTCTGCCCGGGCTTGGCGGTAAAGGAAATATGCTGAAGGATATCTTCATCCGCCCCGTGGTAGCGGAAGCTGACGTCCTTGAATTCCACCACGCCGGTTTGCGCCGGGTCGAAGGGTTTGGGCTGCTCAGGATCCTGGATGACGCTTTCGGTTTCCAGGACTTCCCGGATGCGGGCGGCGGATACGGCTGCCCGCGGGATCAAAATAAACATCATGGAAATCATGAGGAACGCCAGGATAATCTGCATCGCGTATTGCATAAACGCCATCATATCGCCGATTTGCAGGGCGGAGTTCGCAACCTGG
>CAJFOO010000078.1 GCA_904397205.1 uncultured Clostridia bacterium | reverse complement strand
ATCCGGCCGCACCCCTATGCACCGGATATCGCCCGCCGCCGCCCCCAGGACGGCGAAAAAGGCCAGCTGGGAGAAATCGCCTTCCACCGCGCCGCTGTGCGGGCGGTAGGACTGCCCGCCGGGGATATGCAGGGTATATGCGTCGGTAAACCATGCTTTCACACCGAACTGCTCCATCGCCTGCATCGTGAGTTCCAGATAGGAACGGGATTCCACCGGCGGACGGATGGCAATCACCGAATCCCCCGGCAGCAGCGGCAGTGCAAACAGCAGCCCGGAAATAAACTGGGAGCTGACATTGCCGTCGAGTTCATACCGCCCGGGGGCCAGCGCACCCTGCACGGCAATTTTTTCCCCGTCCTGCACAAAGGAAAGCCCCCGCTCCCGGTACAGTGCTTCATACACCCCCTGCGGGCGTTTGAGCAGACGGTTCCTCCCCGTAAACGCCACCGGCCGGCCGGACAGGCTGCAAAGCGGGATTAAAAACCGCAGTGTGGAACCGGATTCGTTACAGTCCACCGGCTCTTC
Source organism: uncultured Clostridia bacterium (assembly GCA_904397205.1). Taxonomy (GTDB): domain Bacteria; phylum Bacillota; class Clostridia; order Oscillospirales; family Acutalibacteraceae; genus UMGS1071. Next base: position 6,528 of record CAJFOO010000078.1, on the reverse strand, counting down.
CCCCTCCACACAGGGAGGCCCGGAGATGCCCCGGATCGTGACCGAATGCTCCCCGGCCTCAATCTGCGCGCCCAGGCGGCGCATCCCTTCCATAGTGGCCAGGATATCCTCCGAATACGCGATATTTTCCAGCCTGCTAACCCCGTCGGCCAAGGAAGCGCATACAATCCAGCGGTGTGCCAGGCTCTTGGACGGCGGGATTTGTACCGTGCGGGGCTGCGTCCAGGACGCGGGATGGATTTTCACTTTCATAACACCCGTCCGTTCCTTCTCAAATATCGCGGCCGATAACCTGGGCAATCTTACGCCCTTTTTCGATCAGCTCCTTGAGCTCCTCTGGAGTGACGCACTGCGCGCCGTCCGACCAGGCGCATTTGGGGTTGTTGTGCGTCTCGATAATCAAGCCATCGGCGCCGGCGGCAATCGCAGCCAGGGACATCGATTCCACCAGCTTGGAATCCCCGGTGGCGTGCGAGGGATCGATGACAATGGGCAGGTGGGTTTTGGTCTTGATGATCGGGATGACGCTCAGATCCAGCGTGTTGCGGGTATATTTCTCAAAGGTGCGGATGCCGCGCTCGCACATGATAACGTTTTCATTGCCGCCAGCCATGATGTACTCCGCCGCCATGATCCATTCTTCCATGGTGTTGGACAGCCCGCGCTTGAGCAGGACCGGCTTGCTGGATTTGCCCAGCGCATTGAGTAGTTCAAAATTCTGCATATTGCGCGCGCCGACCTGGATCAAATCGACATATTCCTCAAATTCTGCCAGCTTGTTTTCGCTCATCAGTTCGCTGACAATCGGCAGGCCAAACACTTCTTTTGCTTTGACCATGCACTGGATCCCTTCCGTACCGAGCCCCTGGAAGGCATAAGGGGATGTCCTTGGCTTGTACGCCCCGCCGCGCAGCAGCCGGGCCCCGGCCTCCTTCACGGCTTTGGCAATAGCCTGGGTGGGTTCCTCCCCCTCAATGGAGCACGGGCCGGCCATGATGACCACCTTTTCCTTCCCGCCGATTTTTACCCCGCCCACGTCTACGATGGTATCCTGCGGATGGAACAGACGGTTGGCTTTTTTAAACGGCGCCGCGACCCGGCTGACGTGATCCACATGCGGGTTTGCAGCGATAATTTTTTCATCGACCCGGGTAGTATCGCCCACCACCCCAAAGACATTGTAATCGGAGCCCTGGATCACAGTCACTTTCAGCCCCATGTCTGTCAGGTTTCCGATAATGGCCTGGATTTCGCTTTCCGGCGCATCTTTTTTCATGGTAATAATCATAAAATTTACCGCCTTTCCTCAATATTAATCTATTTTTCAGAGTTTCTAATTTTTATTTTGTAGCTTTTCTTTCATTATTTGCAAAGCTGTCCGGTATCCCTCAATCCCTTCGCCCATCACCGTGTGGAAACACGCCATTCCCGCATAAGAAACCTGCCGGAAGCCCTCCCTCTCGCGCACGTTGGAAAGATGCACCTCCACCGCGGGCAGCGATACGGCTTTGAGCGCGTCCAAAATGGCAATGCTGGTGTGGGTATAAGCGGCCGGGTTGATGATAATCCCATCCATCACGCCATACGCCGCCTGGATGGCATCGACCAGCACGCCTTCGTGATTGCTTTGCTTGACCTGTACCTGTATCCCCATCTGTTCGGCACAGCCGCGGATAAACTGCTCCAGCTGGGCATAGGTGACGCTTCCATAAATCTCCGGCTCCCGTATGCCCAGCATGTTCAGGTTAGGCCCATTGAGTACCAATAATTTCACGGTATCCCTCCAAAATTTCGTGCATCAGCGCATCCATATCTTCCCTGCGCAGCTGTTCCTCTTCATAGTTGTTTTCCACCCGCAGATCGGCGCTGGAAAGGTAAAGCGGGTACCGCTGGCGGTACAGCATCGCCACCGCATCCTTGCTGGAAGAAAGCGGCCGGTCGGCGGTGGAGACCAGTTTGTCCAAATCGCGGTCCAGGAAAATGACCATCCCGTTTTGTTTGAGGTTGCGGATATTTTCCACATCCTTTACCGCCCCGCCGCCCGTCGCAATAATCCGGCGGGTTTCTTTGGAGAGTTCAGCAATCACATCGTGCTCCAGTGCACGGAAATACGCCTCGCCGTACTTATCAAAAATCTCTTTGATCGGCATCCCCGCACGCTCCACAATCACCGCGTCGGTGTCCACAAACTCCTTGTCAATATACCGTGCCAGCGCCTGGCCTGTGAGCGTTTTGCCGCAGCTTGGCATCCCGATAAACGAAATATTGCACACATCCAGGCGGATGTCCCGGCAGATCTCAGTAATGCGCCCGTCCGGGATGGGGGAACCAAGAAATTTTTCCGCCGCAAATTTGGCCTGTGCCACGAGCATTTCCAGCCCGTTGACCGCCAGGATCCCCATTTCCTCGGCCTGCTGGAGAAGGCGGCTCTTCATGGGATTGTAAATCACATCAAACACCGCTTCGCAGGCGGTAAAAATGGAGAGATCCACCCCCTGCTCCCCGTTGTGGGGATACATCCCCTTGGGCGTGGCGTTGATGATAATTTCGGCGTCAAAATGATGCTCGCAGTCCGCATAGGAAATCACCGGCTGCCCGGCCCCCTGATGCTTGTCGGGCGTGCGGCTGGCCACGAGGATTTCCCGCGCACCCAGATGCTCGGCCACTGCCGTAATGGTGTGCCGGGTCCCCCCGCTGCCCAGAATGATCACTTTTTTATCCCGCATCTGCACGCCGTGAGAGCGGATGCTGTACAGGAACCCGTCAAAATCCGTGTTGTAACCGATAAGCCGGCCGCCCCGGTTGACGATGGTATTCACCACGCCGATCCGTTTGGCCGATTCGTCCAGTTCGTCGCAGTACGGAATCACATCGCGCTTATAGGGAATCGTGACATTGATTCCCCGAAATTCCTTCCGGCGCAAAAACCCGTCCAACTCGTTTTTTTCCAGAGGGCAGAGCATATAGGGATATCCTGCCAGCTTTTCGTGTATGAGCCCCGAAAAGCTGTGTCCCAACTTCTCCCCAATCAACCCATATTCCATGCTATTTGTCCTCCTTTTTCGCGTCCGGGGCCATCCAGGTGCAGCCGTACTGCTGTGCCAGCAAATCCACCAGGCCAATCGCCGTTACACTGTCCACCACCACGCGCGCCCGGTGGAGTATGGCGGGATCGTGACGGCCCTGGATCACCAGTTCCGTGTTTTGGCGGGTACGGATATCCACCGTTTGCTGTTTTTGATAAATGGAAGGGGTCGGCTTGACTGCCGTACGGAAGCAGATAGGCATCCCATTGGTAATGCCGCCGTTGATGCCGCCGTTATGGTTGGTTGCGGTGACTACCCGGTCGCCCTCCATGCGGAAAGGATCGTTTGCCTGGCTGCCAAACTGATCCGCAAACCCGAAGCCCAAGCCGAACTCCACCCCTTTGACTGCCGGGACACTGAACAAAAGCTGAGACAAAACACTCTCGACCGAACCGAAAAACGGCTCCCCCACGCCGGCCGGCACACCGACCACGATGGTTTCCAGGATCCCTCCCACAGAATCCCCCTGGCTGTGGGCCTGTTCAATGAGAGCTGTCATACGTTCCTCCGCCTCCGGGGACAGGGTCGGGAAATACGACCGGCCCAGCAGAGCGATTTCTTCCAGCAGAGCAACGGTATCGGTAGAAAAGGGGGTGTCCTCTTCGTCCTTGCAGCGGGCGATGTGGGTGCCAAGGACGATCCCTTTTTCCCGCAGGATTTGCCGGCAGACCGCCCCTGCCGCGACCAGCGGGGCCGTGATCCGGCCGGAAAAATGCCCCCCGCCCCGGTAATCCTGGAAGCCGCCGTACTTCACAAACGCGGTATAGTCCGCATGGGAGGGACGCAGGAGATACCTGGTCTTTTCATAATCGCGGCTGTGGTGGTCGTGGTTGCGGATAATAAGGCACAGCGGGGTCCCGGTGGTGTGCCCGTCAAAAAAACCGCTTACGATTTCAAACTCGTCGGCTTCCCGCCGCGCGGTGGAAATCTTCCCCTTGGGCTTGCGCAGGTCGAGCTGGGACTGGATAAACGCCAGATCCAGCTCAATACCTGCCGAAAGGCCGTCGATCACCACGCCGATAGCCGCCCCGTGCGATTCCCCGAACAACGTGAACTGGATGTTCGTCCCAAACGTATTTTTCATCCGGCTCCCCCCTTATCCCTGCCGACGCAGATAGTCCCGCAGGGCTTCCATGGGGATGGTTTCCAGACGCGCATGGCCGGCTTCCTTCACCTTGACCACTGTAATGCGCCCCCCCTGCACCTTTTTATCCCGGGTCATCACCTGATACACCTTTTCCGGGTCATACTCCACCCCGGTACGCAGCCCGAGTGAAACGTAAATCTTCTCCACCCGCTGCCGCAGGGCATCGTCCTCCAGCATGGGCAGCATCCCCAGCGCGACGCATTCCCCGTGCAGCAGATCCTTGAGGCCGTACACGCTCTCGATGCCGTGCCCGAGGGTATGCCCAAAATTGAGGATCCGGCGCAGGTTCTGTTCTTTTTCGTCCTGCTCCACCACGGCTTTTTTCACTTGCAGCGACCGGAAAATAATTTCCTCCACATGGGCGGAAACGTCGGGCTGCTCAAACAGATCCAAAATGGCAGGATCCCCAATCAGGCCGGCCTTGATCGCCTCGGCCAGCCCATTGACAAAATGCCGGCGCGGGAGGGTGCGCAGGGTATCGGGATCGATCAGCACGCGGGACGGGTGATAAAAATTCCCCAGCACATTTTTGACGTGGTCCAGATTCACCGCCACCTTGCCGCCGATGCTGCTGTCGATCTGGGAAAGCGTCGTGGTAGGAATGCCGACAAACGAGATCCCCCGCAGATAGGTTGCCGCCACAAACCCGGCCAAATCGCCGATCACCCCGCCGCCGAGCGCCAGGATGCAGTCAGTCCGGGAAAAGCCGAGTTCCAAAAGCCGCTCGCAGACCTCTTTATACACCTCCAGGCTCTTGGCCCCCTCGCCCTGGCGCACTACATGGGAATAGCCGCGGGGGCACTGCGCCAGCACCTGATCCACATACTGCTTGGGGACGCCGTCGTCGCTGAGGATGAGCACCTTGCGGTCCAAATCCACATGCTGGGAGAGCTTCTGCAAAATCCCCCGTTCCATGAAAATGTCATAGCTTTTTTCCTGTAAATTGATTGTCAGCTTCAATATCCTTCCTCCTACGGGGGCCTCCAGCCGGGCCAGCCTCGCTGTTCTTTGTAATTTTTTATTATACCGTTTCCCGGATAAAAAAGCAACTAATCTCTGCGGATTGCCGGACTTGCGCAGGAAATCGGAAAAAAGGTTTGAATCTTTGCCGGTTTTCCTGTATAATAGGAAGAAATCCTGCAAAAAGGGTAAAAAAAGGAGGGATTGCCATGCCGCCCCGCAAAGCCCTTGTGGTTGTCAGTTTCGGCACCTCGCTTCCCCGTGCCCGCCAGGCCATTGCGTGCCTGGAGGAGCGCTTATGCCGCGAAATGCCGGACCGTACGTTTGTACGCGCGTTCACCTCGTCCCACATCCTGCGCAAAATCGAACGGGAAGAAGGGATCCGCATCCCCACGCCGGAGCAGGCGCTCGAACGGCTCGCCCGGGAAGGGTACACCGACGTGCTGTGCCAGCCGCTGCACATCCTGCCCGGCTATGAATACGAAAAAATGCTGCGCCAGATGCAGCCGTTCCGGGATGCTTTCCCCTGCCTGCGGGCGGGATTGCCCCTGCTTTCAGGCCCGCAGGACTACGAGGACTGCTGCCGCCTGATTGCCGGCAAGGCCGCCGGACTCGGCGAAGACGAAGCGCTTGTCTTTATGGGGCATGGCACCGGCCACTTTGCCGACGCAGCCTACTCCCATCTTCTCACGATGCTGCATTACCGGGATATGGAACGCGTCTGCATGGGAACCGTGGACGGCTTCCCCCATCTGGACGCGGTACGGAAAGCCCTGCGCCGGCAGAAGATCCGGCGGGTGCGGCTTTTGCCCTTTATGATTGTTGCCGGCGATCACGCCCAAAACGACATGGCCGGTCCCGGGCCGGATTCCTGGAAATCCGTGCTGGAGAGCGAGGGGTATACCGTGCATCCCGTGCTGGAAGGACTGGGGGAAAACCCCGCCATAGGCGATATTTTTGCCCGGCATTTACAGCAGGCAGCAGCCACATAACCAATTACAATCACCGCGGCGTCCGGAGAAGCTGGGTGCAATTCCCACGCAAGTCCGTTACTGTGATAGCCAGGTCGCCGGCCCGCGGGCCCTTATATTTTACGGACACTGGAATATACGGCAATACGGTTTGACTTCCCCCGTCTGGCAGGCGGGGCAGACACTTGCCGGCTGTCCATATCCATGGAGGCCGTTTTCTTTTTCTGGAGGGATGATGATGCCATCCATACCCGATTTTTCAAAAGACGGCCTGCGCTGGGGATACACTACCGGTTCCTGTGCGGCCGCCGCCGCCAAAGCTGCGGCCATATTCCTTCTGGACGGCCGGCCCCCGCAGGCGGTT
>CAJFOO010000077.1 GCA_904397205.1 uncultured Clostridia bacterium | reverse complement strand
AGGAATGGGGAAATCCCTGTATGATACGCAACCCGCCGCCAAGCAGGCACTGGATGCGGTCGCCCTGGATTTTGATGTAAAGCAGCTTTGTTTTGAAGGCCCCATGGAGCAGCTTTCCCAAACACAGTATACCCAGCCGTGTATGGTGGCGGTAGCGATTGCCATTACCGAAACGCTGCGTTCTCAAGGGATCCAGCCTGATTATGCCTTGGGGCTGAGCTTGGGGGAATATTCCGCTTTGTATGCCGCCGGTGTGTGGGACGCCGCAACTACTTTGGAACTGGTCCGTTTCCGCGGCCAGGTGATGGAAAAAGCCGTGCATGGCATGGATACCAAAATGGTAGCCGTGCTGGGGATGGACAGGGATCCTTTAGCGCAGATTTGTCGGGAAGCTTCTTCCCTTGGGGTAGTGGAAATTGCCAATTACAACTGTCCGGGACAATTGGTCATCGGCGGGGAGACGGCAGCTGTGGAAAAAGCAGCCGAGCTGGCATTGGAGCGCAAAGCAAAACGGGCAGTTCCCTTGCAGGTGAGCGGTCCGTTCCATACCTCTCTGATGGCTCCAGCTGCACAAGAATTGTCCCATCGTTTGCAATCGGTACACTGTAATCCCTTGCAAATCCCAGTTGTTTTTAATGCTACAGCCCGTCCATTAGAAGAAAACCAGACCGTACAGGAGCTGCTCACCCGGCAGATTCAATCACCTGTTTATTTAGAAGACAGTATCCGGTGGATGTTGGAACAAGGGGTCGATACAGTAGTAGAAATCGGACCAGGAAAAGTACTCAGTGGGTTTGTAAAGAAGATTACAAAAGAGGTCACTTTGTGCCAGGTCGAAGATGCAGAATCTTTGGAAAAAACTCTGGCGGTTTTGAAGGGATAATGAAGGAGGGAAATTCATGAATTTGCAGAATCAGACAGCAATTATCACAGGAGGCAGCCGGGGGATTGGTCAGGCCATTGGAAAAAAACTGGCTTCGCTCGGTGCAAACGTGGTGATTAATTATATTGGCAGTGAAGAGGAAGCCAGGGAAACCCAGAACGCTTGTGAAGCGCTCGGTGGGAAAGCCATGATTGTAAAAGGGAACGTGGCGGAACTGGCGGACTGCGAGGCGCTGGTGCAGGCAGCGGTGGACGCGTTTGGCCGGGTGGATATTCTGGTAAATAACGCAGGGATTACCCGCGACAATCTGCTGATGCGTATGAGCGAAGAGGAATTTGATGCAGTCATCCAGGTAAACTTAAAGGGCTGCTGGAACTGTATGAAGCAGGTTGCCCGGCTGATGATGAAGCAAAAAAGCGGCCGTATCATCAACCTGGCTTCCGTTGTGGGAATTATCGGCAACGCCGGGCAAGTAAACTATGCGGCGAGCAAAGCGGGGATTATTGGGATGACCAAATCTTTGGCGAAAGAACTCGGCAGCCGGGGAGTCACCGTCAATGCGATTGCCCCTGGTTTCATCCAAACGGAAATGACCCGCAGTTTAAATGAAACGATGAAAGAAATGATCCAAAAAAGTATCCCGCTGGGACGTTTTGGACGCCCGGAAGACGTAGCGAATGCAGCCGCTTTTCTGGCCAGCGAAGAAGCGGGCTATATTACAGGGCAGGTTATCCAGGTAGACGGCGGAATGGTAATGTGAGGAGAGTTGGAATGAGACGAGTAGTAGTAACCGGTATGGGCGCGGTAACGCCCATTGGCAATACCGTACCGGATGCATGGGCCGCAGTAAAAGCGGGAAAATGCGGTGTGGATTTTATCCGCAGCATGGATACCAGCGAACATAAAATCAAAATCGGAGCCGAAGTGCGGGATCTCCCTATAGACGATCTGCTGGGGAAAAAGGAAGCCCGAAAAATGTCCCGCTACTGCCAGCTGGCCATGATTGCAGCGAAAGAGGCTTACCAGGATTCCGGTCTGGAACACGCCCGGCCGGAGGATCCCTATCGGTTCGGTGTGATTGTATCCTCCGGGGTCGGCGGCATGGATGCAATGGAAACCGAGCATATTAAGGCGATGGAAAAGGGATATGATCGCCTGTCCCCGTTTTTCGTGACGGAAATTATCCCCAATATGGGCGCCGGATATATTGCGATTGCCTTTGGCGCCCGGGGGATGTGTTCGAGTGTGGTCACGGCTTGCGCCAGCGGGACCAATGCGGTAGGGGACGCATTCCACCGGATCCGGGATGGATATGCCGACGTGATGATTGCCGGCGGGGCGGAGGCAACCATCGATCACCTGGCGCTGGGCGGCTTCACTTCGATGAAAGCCCTGCATGACGGGACGGATATTACCCGTGCGTCGATCCCCTTTGACAAGGAACGCTCCGGTTTTGTCATGGGCGAGGGCGCAGGGATTTTGATTCTCGAAGAATTTGAACGTGCGAAAGCCCGCGGGGCAAAGATTTACGGGGAAATTGTGGGGTATGGATCCACCTGCGACGCCCATCATATTACGTTGCCCATGGAGGACGGCGAGGGCGCCGCGCTCGCGATGATGCAGGCCTTAGCAGACGGAAAGGTAAACCCCGAACAAATTGGGTATATCAACGCGCATGGTACGGGAACCCCGCCCAACGATCGGATTGAAACCTGTGCGATCAAAACCGCATTGGGACCGGCGGCCAAAACGGTTTCCATCAGTTCGACCAAATCCATGACAGGCCACCTGCTCGGGGCAACCGGCGCGGTGGAGTCAATTTTTTCTATTTTAGCGCTGCGCGACGGATATATCCCGGCTACTATCAACTATCGGGTACCCGATCCCGAATGTGATCTGGACATTACCCCCAACCAAGGAAAGAACAAAGAAATCGAATACGCTATGTCCAATACCTTTGGATTTGGCGGCCATAATGCGACATTGGTTTTCCGTAAATATAAAGGAGAATAAGGTATGGAACTGAACAGCAATCAAATCCAGCAGATTTTACCGCACCGGTATCCCTTTCTTCTTGTGGATAAAATTACAGATTACGAGCCTGGAAAATGGGCAAAAGGGATCAAGTGTGTAACGGCAAATGAAATGCATTTTATGGGGCATTTCCCACAGCAGCATGTCATGCCGGGCGTCTTGATCTTAGAAGCCATGGCCCAAGTAGGCGGTGTATCTCTCCTGTCGCTGGAGGAAAACCGGGGGAAAATCGCCCTGTTTGCCGGGGTAAAAGAAGCCCGTTTTAAAGGGCAGGTAGTCCCCGGCGACGTACTCGAAATGGAAACCGAAATTGTGCGTCAAAAAGGGCCGGTCGGGATTGGCAGCGCCATAGCGAAGGTAAACGGAAAGGTCGTAGCAAAAGCCGAGCTGATGTTCGCTGTGAGTGAAGATAAATAAATCAGCTTGCCCAGGTGACGCTTATGGAAGAATTACAAGAAAAGCTGATGCAGGCAGAAGAAACCTCTGAACCGGCCCAAAACAAGGAGAAAAAACCGGGAAAATTCCGGGCGTTTCTGCGCAGGAAGGATATTCAATTTTCCCCCAAACGGTATGGGATTGATGCATTAGGGGCCATGGCACAGGGGTTATTTGCCTCTTTGCTGATTGGCACCATTATCGAAACTTTTGGTTCCCAGCTTCATATTCCATTTTTAGTAGATATCGGGGGATTCGCCAAAGCGGCCACGGGTCCCGCTATGGCGATTGCTATTGGCCATGCCTTAAAAAGCCCGCCGCTTGTTTTATTTTCTCTGGCGGCAGTGGGATATGCGGCAAACAATCTAGGCGGGGCAGGAGGGCCTTTGGCTGTCTTGCTGATCACCCTGCTGGCGGCGGAATGCGGCAAAGCGGTTTCGAAAGAAACGAAAGTGGATATTCTGGTCACCCCCTTAACTACCATATGCATTGGATGTGGCACAGCTATGCTGTTGGCTCCGGGGATTGGCTGGGCAGCCAGTTCTTTGGGCGGTATTATTATGTGGGCTACCGAATTGCAGCCCTTTTTTATGGGGATCATTGTCTCCGTCGTGGTTGGAGTTGCGTTGACTCTTCCTATCAGCAGCGCAGCAATTTGTGCAGCGTTATCCTTAACTGGACTGGCTGGCGGTGCAGCCGTCGCCGGATGTTGTGCGCAGATGGTTGGCTTTGCTGTGATGAGCTTCCGGGAAAACCGCTGGGGAGGTTTATTTGCCCAGGGACTTGGAACCTCCATGCTGCAAATGGGCAATATTGTCAAAAATCCCCGCATCTGGATTCCTCCCACGTTAGCATCTGCCATCACAGGACCATTGGCTACCTGTGTATTCCAGCTCCAGATGAATGGGGCAGCAGTTTCTTCTGGAATGGGGACTTGCGGCCTGGTCGGGCAGATCGGGATTTATACCGGTTGGATTTCGGATATTGAAGCAGGAGTAAAGGCGGCCATTACCCCTATGGACTGGATTGGTCTGGTGTTGATTTGCTTCATTCTTCCCGCCCTGCTGTCGTGGATATTTTGTCTTATCTTACGGAAAATTGGCTGGATTCGGGAAAATGATTTGAAGTTGTCGATCGGATCCTAATAATAGAAATACCAAATAGCATACCCTCCCTGGAAATGGAAAAGGGAGGGTACTGTTTATTTTATCTTCTTACGGGCAGAAATTATTCTTTTATCAGGCTTAAAATCCAATGGAGCCAGCCAATGATGGTGGAGGAACGCCGGACAAAGGTACTGTCTGCTTCCACATGGTAGAGGTTGGATTGTTTCATAATGCGCACCACGGTTTGTGTGTCTGGCATCTGACCGCACTGCCAACAGAGCTTGAGTGTGTCGCGAAACACTTGATGCTTGAGAATTTGTGCCACAATGCCAAGCTGCCGTTCTTTATAGGTCAAACCCATTAAAGAATGCCCTAGTTTGGAAAGCCGGAACGCAATACGATTGTTTTCATCGCGCCCTTTTTCTATTAGCCCCAAATACCGTCCGGCATCTGTGTAATAATTTGTTTGCCTTTCATCAAAAGCATATTGGGTGGTAATTTCCTGCCTGGTCATGGGCTTTTCATGCAAAAGCTCTGCCAGATTGATAATACGCAGCATATTGTTAGCCTGTGGGAAGGAAATGGGGGGTTCGGGCTGCAAGGGGATTGTCATGAAGATCTTTTCAATATCCGATACACAAATCCCTGTCGCAATCCGATAATTTTTCTGTTTTATCAGGCGCAGGGAATTGTAGTTTTGTGGATCTTCAAATTGGTACTCGTAGAGAAAGAACATCCCATTCGAAAAAATAAAAAAAACGGGCTTAATTGGCTTGGTAATCCGGTTGCTCCACACGCGAAATGGATAATACAACTGACGTATTAAAAAATCTTCGGACAAATCTCTCTTAGCTTCAAACAAAGAAAGACAGCCAGCCCCCTCATAAGCCGCGTCAATTTCGATTTGCGCGTTGTTTACCGCAACGGTTTGCCAGCCGTCCTCCGTGCGGATCCGGAAGGTAAAAGAACCGGAACCCATGCGGCCGCTTACTGTGGGAACCAGATTGCTGTCTTCCAAAAAGTCCTGTAGGATTCCACAAGCATTTGCACAATTTAAAGCAATCGATTCGCTCACCAGGAACTGCGGCATCAGGCTTTGGATATAAGAGGGGAGAGAAACCGTCTTCGCGTTGGAGGAAGGTGTTTCAAAGGTTTGGTATGCAGAAAAAGAAGAAATCATATAATCGCCGCGGGTAATAGGTAAAATCGCCAGATGATTTTCCGCAAAGACAGCGGGGAGGTTTACCTTATGGTCAAATTTGGTCATCAGCCGCGGTTCCCGAAACGCTTTAATCTGTTTTGCCGAAATACAGAATCTGCCTTGCTCGGCAATCACGTCAAGAATCCGGTACTGCTCAAATAATTTTTGCCATGCGGTATCATTCAATCCCATAGTTTCGAATCAACACCTCCTCAATAGCCCCCCGGTTGCTTGCATTGGAATTGACTGCCCGCTTTGCTTTTACAATGGAAATCGGGTAATCCTGGTACAACTCTTTGATAAAATCGGTGGCGGAATTGGAGAGGAGAAACTGGATTCCACGTTTTGTCAAAGCATCGCAGCATTGTTTCAAACGGATCTGTTCCGTCCGGCCAAAGCCGTCCTTGCTATAGCCTGTGAAGCTTGCCGTATCCGAAACGGGATCATATGGCGGATCCAGGTAGACAAAACTGCCGGTTTCGAGCCGATCCAGCGTTTTCTCAAAATCCTCATGGTAAAAAGCGATCTGATTCGTGCAAAAGTACTGGTTTACGGCCCGCAGAATGGGCTCATTTACAATATTGGGGTTTTTATAACGGCCAAAAGGAGAATTAAATTCCCCCGAAGAATTTACACGAAACAGGCCGTTAAAGCAGGTTTTATTTAAATAAATCAGCCGGGAAGCCTTCTCCACTTTGGGCATGGCCTGATAGGCCGCTTTATCCCTGTCCATATCCCGCACAGCATAGAAATGCTCCGGCGTGTTTTCATGTTTCCGCAGCGACTCTATCAATGCATCCACCTCGTCGCGGATCACTTCATACATGGTTATGAGATCCTGGTTTAAATCGTTGACGATGGCTTTTGCCGGCTGGAGCGAAAAAAGGACGGCGCCGCCGCCGAAGAAAGGCTCGCAATAGGCCGTCATCTGTTTGGGGATCAACGGGATAATTTCATCTAAAAGCTGCCGTTTTCCGCCAACCCATTTTACCACGGGAGAAACCAATTTGTTCTTTGTGATTGCCTGCACCTTCCTTCTGAAATGAATCCTATCCATTATAACAAAAAACATATTCCGACGCAATCTCTTTCCCCAGAAAATGGAAAACTTTTTGCTGTCTTTGATCTCTGCACAATGCATTCCTTGCATTCTCCAAGTTATTGAGAAAATTTAGGCAGATACATAAGCCATTTTTCCAGAAGTGTCTTTGGATATCCGCTGCAAACATGCTATGATAAGCATAACAGGAAAAAAGGAGGGAGTAACAATGGTTTCTTCTCTCAAAAATAAAAAAGCGGATTCTCTGACCACCGGATCTGTGGGAAAGGCTTTGGTACTCTTTGCACTGCCGCTTCTGGGCAGCAGCCTGATACAACAGCTTTATAATATGGTCGATCTGCTGTTTGTCGGCAACGTTTTGGGGAAGGGAGCTTCTGCCGCCGTAGGTTCGAGCAGTTTGCTGGTTACCTGCCTGGTCGGTTTCTTTACCGGATTATCCGTAGGCTCCGGTGTGATTATCGCCCGGTTTTACGGGGGAAAGGATCGTTCGAATTTACAAGAGGCTGTACATACCGCCATGGGGGTCAGTCTCTTGGGCGGGATAGTTTTGATGCTGGCCGGTTTGATCCTTTGCCCGTGGGTATTGCAATGGATGCAGGTCCCTGCTCATCTTTTGGAAGACTCTGTCACTTACCTGCGGATTTATTTTTTCAGTATGCTGCCGCTGATCCTTTACAATATGGGTTCGGGGATCCTCCGGGCTGCCGGGGACGCGAAACGTCCCATGATCTATTTGGCGTTGGGGGGCGTATGCAATATCGTGCTGGATTGGCTGTTCCTCACAGTATTTCCCTGGGGGATCGCCGGGGTTGCCTGGGCTACGGTCCTTTCCCAGACCCTTTCCGCAGGGATGGTATTTTGGCATCTGCTCCGTACAAAGAAGGAATACCGGGTAACCCTGCGGAAAATCCGTATACATAAACGGAAATTGGCTATGATTTTACGGATTGGCCTGCCCGCCGGGTTCCAATCCATGCTGCTGACCTTTTCCAATATGGCGGTTCAGTACCATATCAATGGGTTTGGGGAAAATGCTATGGCAGCGTTTTCTTCCTACTTTAAGATTGAAAATTTTATGTATTTGCCGATTTTGGCTTTTGGGCAAGCGATGACAACATTTGCCGGGCAGAATATTGGCGCGGGGCAAATGGATCGCGTACGGAAGGGAGTCAAACTCTGCCTGCTGCTTTCCATGGGGACAACCGTGGTGACAAGCAGCGGGGTATTGTTATGCGGACGATGGCTGTTCGGTCTGTTTAATCCGGTAGAAGAAGTGATTGCCTGCGGCCTGCAAATTATTTTTGTTACCGCGCCGCTGTATTTACTATACCCCATCCAGGAAACCCTGTCTGCCGTCCTGCAAGGGACAGGAAAGGCCATTGTCCCAATGATCATCTGCCTGGGGAACCTCTGCGGATTGCGGATCCTCCTGCTTTGGCTGCTTCTTTCCGTCTGGCATACGGTTCCCGCCTTAGCAGCAGTATATCCTATCACCTGGGCGTGCAGCGCCATCTGTCTCCTGCTGTACTATTGGTTTGGCCGGTGGATGCCCCAAGGTTTGCCAGAAAAACAGAAAAGCTTTCCTTTTGCGTCTTTCCTTAAAAACCGTATTTCTTCTGAGTAAAGAAGAGAATGAATCGAAACTGAGAGGAAAATATATACCATGAAAATGAACCGAGAAACTGTAAAAAGATACCTTTGGCTCGGGTATATTAATTTATTTATGAGCACGTTTGCCTTTGGCGGAGGGTATGTGATGGTACCCATGATCCAAAAATATTTTGTAGATAAAAAGCAGTTCTTCAGCAAAGAAGATCTCCACAATATGGCGGCGATTGCGCAATCTACCCCTGGCCCTATCGCGATTAATTTATCTGCTTTATCCGGGTTCCGGGTAGCGGGGATCGGCGGAGCAATCATCAGTTGCCTGGCGACCATTACGCCGCCTACCATCATTTTGTCCCTGATTTCCATCTGGTATGAGGTGTTCCGGCAGAATGTCATTATTGCCGCCATTCTGCAGGGAATGCAGGCAGGCGTAGCGGCGTTGATGGTCAATATGATTATCGGCATGTTCCAGATGATCCTGAAGGAAAAGTCTATTTTTCTCACGGCAATGGTTCCCTGCGCCTTTGCAGCGAGTTTCTTTTTGCAGATAAACGTCATCCTGATCCTGGTGGTGTGCTGTATTTTATGTATTATCCGGGTATGGTGGAAAAAACGGAGGAATGCAAAATGTGGATGACGTTATGGGATTTACTGCGGATCTTTGGCAGTATTGGGCTGTTCAGTATTGGGGGAGGGTATGCGATCATCCCCTTGCTTCAGGAACAGGTAGTCGATAATCAACAATGGCTGACGCAGCAGGCCTTTACGGATATTATCACCATTTCCCAGATGACCCCTGGCCCGGTTGCTGTGAATATGTCGACGTTTGTAGGGACGCAGATGGCTGGCCTGCCGGGATCGATTGTCGCCACTCTGGCTTGCGTCGGGCCGGGATTTATTTTTTCCCTGGTGTTGTATTGGTTTTACCGCAGGTACCAGCATTCCAACTATGTATTTGAAGTGATGAGCGGCCTAAAAGCGGGATCGTTAGGACTGATTGCCTCTGCGGCAGGGACCATTTTACTGACCACATTTTTCGGGATTACCGAGCTGCAATTTCAAAATATTCAGGTCAACTGGGCGGCCGTAGGTATCTTTGCCGGCTCGCTGCTTCTTCTGCGCCTTTGGAAAAAATGCAATCCCATTTTGTTAATGGCAATGACTGGGGCGGCAGGATGCATTGTATATGGATTTTTATAATAGTAAGAAAAGGATAGCCTTTACAGAAAGGCTATCCTTTTCTATTTCTCAGGTTGCCGGATCCGAAGAAACGGCAGCGTTTTCTGAAGATTTTTCATAGAACATCGGATTGTCCACCCCGCTTTTCCAGTGAGCGGATTTGGCGATTTTGCTAAACAGGAAACACAGCCCGAACGAACAAACCATGGACAGGCAAGCAAAGTGAGAACCCATATCTGCCACTATGCCAAGTCCGGGAATAGCCGCTGCAGGGAAAAACAGCTTGCAAATCACTGGCGGGAGAGCGAGGAAAAAGCCACCGAGCATCCCTGCCCAAGCACCCGCCCGGTTGATACCTTTCCAGTAGAGGGAGAGAAGGTACGGGGCAAGGAAACTGCCGGATAAAATCCCCCAGGAATACGACATCATATCCAGGATGGGGGTATTGGTATTGGCGATGACATAAGACAGCACAACAAATGCAGCACACAGGGCTTTCGTAAACCGAGCAGCATTCACAGAAGACATCTGTGGCCGGATTTTGGTCTGGACAAAGTCCATGGTCAGGGTGGAAGACGCCGTCATAGTGATCGAAGATAGGGTGGATACCGACGCGGCAATCAATAATACCAAAACCACACCCAGCAAAATATTTGGCAGATCCGCCTGTATCAGCATATTGGGGATAAGGTAATCCTGGCCTCCCTCCGGCAGCTCGTCGAAAAACAGGTGGGAGAGGGAGCCGATAAAGTACCCGCCCCCGGCAATCAAAAGGGCAAACAGGGTAGAAATAATGGTCCCCCGGCGGACTTCTTTATCATCCCGGATACCATAATATTTATGTATCATTTGCGGCAAACCCCAAGTACCAAAGGAGGTCATCAGGACAGTGGCCCATAAACTCAAATGATCCCCGGCAGTCAGGCCCAGTTCCTTGGTTTTCTGAGAAATCGCAGCCAAACCGGCAGAAAGCCCGCCAACCTGCTGACAGCGGATCACACAGAAAATCAAAGTCCCCACACCGAAAATCATCACCAGGCCCTGCAAAAAGTCGGCTTTGAGCATAGCGACATAACCACCCAAAATGACAATCGCCGCCGCAGCTACCGCAATGATAATCATACAAAGCTGTTCATTTACTCCCAGCAGGACCGAGCATACACTGGTAAGGCCCTTATAAACCGAAGCAGAATAGGGAAGAAGGAAGATAAAAATCGTGATTACCGAAAACAATTTCATCCCGTCGCTTTGGAATCGGATATGGAAAAATTGCGGCATGGACTTGATTTCCAAACGCCGGGTGGTTTCTCTTGTCCGTTTTGCAAGCACCAGCCAGGCAAACAGGGAACCGAAAATCGCATTGCCAATGCCGGGAAGCACACCCCAAATCCCATATTTCCAACCGGTCGAGCCCGCATATCCAATAAACATAACGGCAGAAAAATATGTAGTACCGTAGGAAAAAGCCGATAGCCAAGCGCCGGCTTTGCGCTCCCCCAAGGTAAATTCCGCCATATTTTTCGATTTACGCAGGTTAAATAAACCGATAGCCAAAATAACCGCGGCGTAAACTGCAATCGAAATATACAATACAGCTTGTTTTGACAAGAATCCCGCCCCCTAAAAGCAGATGCTTTATCGCTTTAAACCGTTACGGGTTAAAGCGTTTTTTATTATTTTACCTGATTTTTTTTAAATGTCAAGGACTTTTAAAAAATTTACTGTATATTTTTGATCTTTCGTCGAAATTTCTCTTCTCTTACCCTGCTTCAGAGTATACACCGATACCTCTTTTCCACAATTGGTTTCCCAAGCGTTTCGATTTTTTCTTTCCCATCCAAAAAGAATCCATTCTTTTCATAAAAATCCATCGCGCTTTGGTTTGTCCCCAACACCCAAAGGCAGACGGTTTGATACCCCTGGGAAGACAACTCCATCTTTGCGCGTTCTAAAAGCTGTTTTCCCAAAGACATACGCTGATATTTTTGCAAAACGTAAATCCCATGGATTTCTCCGCAAGTATCCGCAGCATCCTCGTCGCGCGCTTTTCCATAACCGCAAAAGCCGACGATTTTCTGGTCTATTCCTGCCACTATCATATCCTGGCACCGGTTCTTTTTAAAAATTTCGGCACTTTTCTGCTCGCTCATCCCCGCCAAATATTTTGTGTCTATACATCCGGCATAGGTTTCGAGCCATGCATGGTAATGGACATATCCAATCGCTTCTGCATCGGCAATACGGGCTTTCCGGATCTCGATTTGCATGTTTTCCCACTCCTTTGCATCATCCTTCGATCAATTCCCGCAAATCCGCGATCTCATATTGACAAACCGCAGTTCCCGGGTTTTCTTTTTTTAAAGGATTATACCAACAGGAATCAATCCCTGCTAAATTTCCTCCCCGTATATCACTGGTGAGCGAATCCCCCACAATCAGGATCTCTTCTTTTGGGCACGGTTCCATTTCCTGAAAGACATGATAAAAAAATCCGCTGTGCGGTTTGGGAATCCCAACTTCCTCGGAAATAAAAACCCCATTCAGGCAGGGGGTAAGAGGGGAAGCAGCCAGACGCTGTTTCTGTACTTTTGCTGTGCCATTTGTGACGAGATACAGCAATTTCCCTTGCTGGACCAAGGCTTGGCAGACTTCCAGAGCATGGGGGCACAGATAAGAAAGCTGACTGAAAATATGCAGATACTCCGCATTCCACTCTTCCGGAGAAAAATCCAAGTGGAAATGCTGCAAAAATTGACGCCATCGTTCCAATTGGACAAACGAGCGGGAAACGGCGCCGGTTTCAATTTGCTGCCAGAGCGTTTCGTTGATATGCGAATATACCGACGGCATCTCTTCCTGATAAGGGATCCCCCACTTGGCTGTGATCTGCCGGATGGTTTCTGCTTCTGAAGTCATGGTATCCCATAATGTGCGGTCCGCGTCAAATAAAATTGCGGAATAGGGACTGGTAAGGGCAGGCAAAAGACCGCCTCCTTTTTTTGGATTTGTCTCCCATTATATCTTCTTTTCTGCCAAAAAACAACGGCTATTTTCCAGAATCTTTTGCCGATCTCTTTGGGAAAACCTGCTGGATTTTGAAGAGTCTCCTTGACAAAGGAAAAAAAAGCCGTTACAATATGAAATTGAGAATCGATTTCATATTGAGGAGGACATTCTTTGTGGCAGGATACCATACAAAACAACGGGAGTGGATCTTGAATTTCCTGATAGAAAATCCGGAAAAACATCTGGCAGCGGACGACTTGGTGGAACATTTCCGTCAGCAGGGAACTGCAATTGGAAAAGCGACCGTATACCGCCACTTGGATCGCCTGGTAGAAGAGGATCTGGTGCGAAAGTATGTCATAGGGGATGGCACCAGCGCCTGCTACCAATACTGCGGGGATGATGAGAATCGCCATCTGCATCATCATCTCAAATGTACCGGTTGCGGCAAGCTGTTCCATGTAGAATGCACATACCTCAATGAAATCATGAAGCATGTGGAACAACAGCATCACTTTGTTGTGGATTTTTCCAAAACAGTCCTGTATGGGCTATGCGATACCTGTAAAAACAAGGGGGAAACAACATGAAAAAACAAAAAAGGATCCCTGGCATCCGGATTGCACTATTCCTATGCATCGTTTCCCTGGCAGGGATATTGGCAGGATGCAGCAGCAATTCCGGAACCAATAGCCATACGGGAAGCGAAGCATCTGAGCAAAAGGTACAGATCGTAACTACCCTGTTCCCCCAATATGATTTTGCCCGCCAGGTAGCGGGGGATCATGCGGAAATCCAGCTTTTGCTTCCTTTAGGAACCGACAGCCATTCGTATGAACCCACGCCGGCCGACATTGTCGCTATCCAGGAAGCCGACCTCTTCATTTATACAGGGGAATATATGGAAGGCTGGGCAAATACCATCCTGGAGAGCCTGGATCAAAGCGAGCTCACGGTAGTCGATGTTTCCCAGGGAATCCCGCTGGATGAAGAAGAGGGACACGATGGGCACGATCATGCAGAAGGGGCCGCTCATTCCTATGATCCGCACATTTGGACCAATCCCGTTTATGCGAAGACCATGGTGCAAACGATTACCGACGCATTGTGCCGCGTCGATCCCGATAATCAGGCCGATTATGAGCAAAATGCCCAAACTTACCAAGAGGAACTCTCCGCACTGGATGAGGAAATCCGGGAAGTGGTTGCCACAAGCGAAAGAAAAACTGCTTTTTTTGGCAGCCGGTTTGCTCTGCACTACTTCTTTAAAGAATATGGCCTGGAGCATGTTTCCGCCTATGATAACTGTTCTACGGAAGGAGAGCCGAGTGTTGCTGTCATGAGCGATATGATCGCTCAAATGCAGGAACAATCCATTCCCGTGGTTTACTATGCGGAACTGGAAGATCCCAAAATTGCCAGAACCATCCAGGAAGAAACCGGAGCGGAAATGCTGCTGTTCCACTCCTGCCATAATATCGGCGCAGAGGAGATGGAACAGGGGGTCACCTATCTCGATCTTATGAAACAAAATGTAGAAAATCTGAAAAAAGGGTTGAATTGAGGCGGAGCATGAATATTATAACGTGCCAGGATGTCACCATTTGCTATCAGGGGAGAGAAGCGGTTTCTCATGTCAGTTTTTCCTTGGAAGCCGGGGATTATTTATGCCTGGTAGGGGAAAACGGATCCGGGAAAAGCACTCTCATGAAAGGGATTCTGGGTCTGGTAAAACTGCAATCCGGTTCGGTGGAATTCCACGGTATGAAACGGACAGAAATTGGATATCTGCCGCAGCAGACGGTCGTGCAGCGGGATTTTCCCGCTACGGTAGGGGAGGTTGTCCTTTCCGGCTGTCTCAACGCGCGGGGGATGCGTCCATTCTATTCCAAAAAGGAAAAGCAGCGGGCACAGGATGCCATCCAGCAGTTAGGGATTGAATCGCTGCAAAAGCGTTCCTACCGGGAGCTTTCCGGCGGGCAGCAGCAACGGGTTCTGCTGGCGCGGGCATTGTGCGCCACCAAAAAACTGCTGCTGCTGGATGAACCGGTAAACGGTTTGGATCCGGTAGTGACCGCGGAATTATATGCCCTAATCCGCCGGATTAACCAGGAAGAAGGAATCACCATCCTCATGGTTTCCCATGATCTGCAAGGTGCTGTGCAGCAAGCGGGGAAAATTTTACATCTTCGAAAACAAGCTTTGTTTTTTGGCCCCACGGAGGAATACCGGACAACGAATTACTATCAACATATGACAGGGGGCGGATCCAGTGCTTGAATTTTTCCAGAGCCTGTTTTCTTTTACCTTCGTCATCCGAGCCCTGATCGTCGGGACACTGGTTTCCTTATGTGCGGCCCTTTTGGGGGTCAGCCTGGTGCTTAAGCGGTATTCCATGATTGGGGACGGTTTATCCCACGTCAGTTTTGGAGCGCTTTCGATTGCGGTGGCTCTCAACTGGGCCCCTTTACCGGTTTCCATTCCGGTGGTGGTTCTTGCCGCATTCTTCCTGCTGCGGCTAAGCGAAAGCAGTAAAATCAAAGGAGATGCGGCCATTGCCCTGATTTCCAGCAGTTCTTTGGCCATCGGCGTGATCGCCACCTCACTGAGCACCGGGATGAATTCGGATATGTTCAGCTATATGTTTGGAAGCATCCTTGCTATGAGTTCCAGCGACGTTTATATCAGTGTGATCCTGTCAGGGATTGTGCTGGTGCTATATGGGATATTTTACAATAAAATTTTTGCTGTTACCTTTGACGAAAGCTTTGCCAAAGCCACAGGGGTACGGGCTGGATTGTATAATATGCTGCTGGCTTTCCTCACGGCCATTACCATTGTGATTGGGATGCGTTTGATGGGAGCTTTGCTGATTTCCAGTTTGATCATCTTTCCGGCATTGTCTTCCATGCGGGTATGCAAAAGCTTTAAAGGCGTGATCCTCCTGTCTGCCATCGTGGCTGTGGTCTGTTTCTTTTTGGGCATTGTGGCTTCGTTTGGATTATCGACCCCAACCGGAGCCAGTATTGTCATCGTCAATCTGATAGTCTTGTTCCTCTTAGGCGGAGCCGGATGGCTGAAAGAAAAAATCAAAAAACGGCAGCCGCTTTCCTAGCACATAAAAAAAGCCCCCAGCGTCCCAGTTACATGGACGTTTGGGGGTTTTCCTACATTAAAGGGGCGAAAATACGCAGCAAGCTGCGAAGCAGACGGCGGTACCATGGAACTTTCCGGCAATCTTCCAGGGTAATTTCCTGACAGGATTTCAGTGTGCGGAAAAAATCAAATTTGATATCCTTGATGCTATCCGTACCACACATCCATACACCGCATTCCATATGAAGGTATAAGCTGCGATAATCCAGATTGATAGTACCCACTACACTGTACCGGTCATCCACACAAAACGTCTTGGCATGAATAAACCCAGGGGTATACTCAAAAATCCGCACTCCTCCTTCAATCAACAGCTGATAATGGGAGCGGCTGACTTCATGCACATACAGCTTATCGGGAATATGGGGGGTGATAATCCGCACATCTACCCCCGATTTGGCTGCATTGGTTAACGCGATAAACATCTCGTTATCGATAACCAGGTAAGGGGTGGTGATATAGACGTATTGGTTTGCCCGGTTGATTAAATTCAGATAGACATTTTCGCCTACTGTTTCATGATCGGTAGGGCTGTCGGTGAAAGGCTGTACATATCCCCGCTGTTTTGGAAATTTTGTGGGATCAAAATAGGGACGGAATTCTTCATAATTTTCCTCCACTTTGCGCAGATATTCCCACATGGTCAAAAATAATACCGTCAGCCCCCAAGCGGCTTCTCCACGCAAAAGAATGGCGGTATCTTTCCAGTGTCCAAATTTTTCATAAGCGTTAATGTATTCATCGGCCAGGTTAATCCCGCCGGTAAATCCTACGACGCCATCAATCACAGCAATTTTCCGGTGATCGCGGTTATTAAACCGGCCGGACAGCACGGGCCGAAAAGGATTAAATACACAGCATTTGATACCCATCGCCTCCAATTGCTGGTTGTATTTGTAAGGAAGCAGGCGGATACAACCCATATCGTCATAAATCACTCGGACGTCCACACCTTGCCGGACCTTTTCCTGGAGGATTTCAAGGATCGCATTCCACATGATCCCTTCCTGGATAATAAAATACTCCAGAAAAATATAATGCTTTGCTTTGCGCAGTTCATTTTTCATCAACTCAAATTTGACTTCACCGGAGGGCAGGTATTCGGTATAGGTATTGCGGAAGGGAGGGCAATGGACAATATTGGAGAGATAGGTGGATTGCCGTGCGGCTGCTGGATCCGTCTGGAAAATTTCTTGCAGCAGCTCTTCCGATTCCCTCGTAGAAGGCAGGACCTGCGAAACTTTACGTTCCAAACGGAGCAGTTTTTTGCGTACGCGGCCGCTGGTTTTATTCCCGCCAAACAGCAGATAGAGAATCCCACCAAAGGCAGGGAACAAAAAAATAGGGACGAGCCAGGCAATTTTATAAGCAGGATTGGTATTTTTATTAATTAAATAGATAACCGCTATCGTGGTGATCACAATCCCCAAAGCGTATACATAAGGATAATACGGGCCGAAATAAGACGGCAAAACCACGATCAATATCAATTGCGCTAAAATAGCAACCGATACAAAAGTTACTCGGCTCGTCAGAAGTCGAATTAACTTTTTCACAATACATTCCCTCCTACATACTACGATATTCGCCAGTTACCTTGCTCTGGTTTTCCCCAAAATTCTCCCTTTTATTGTTTTTCCATGATACCATAATTTTCACTTGGAATCAATTCTATTTCTTGGTTAACAGATAAAATTTCAACTTTTCCGGGAGACTGCCATACTTGCTTAACAGCAAATTGTAAACTTAATAAAAAAATCAGTTGACAATTCAAGAATCCTTTTTTATAATAAAAGGGAAATGAAAGAGGGGGAAGAAAACATGTCTTCAAAAAGTGAAGTGCTTCGGCGTTTGGAACAAGCAAAAGGAGAAAGTATATCCGGGGAAGATTTGGCAAAATCTGCGGGGATTTCCCGTACTGCCGTATGGAAAATCATCCAGGGTCTCAAAGAAGAAGGGTATGCCATCTCCGCCGTGACAAACAAAGGATATTGCCTTGCCCCAAATACCGATCGGTTGTCCGCAGAGGGAATCGAATTGTACCTTCCGGAGAGCATGGCCGGAAAAATTCATGTATATAAATCTGTGGATTCCACCAATACGGTGGCCAAACAGATGGCTTTGGAAGGAGCTGCACATGGTACAGCCGTGTTAGCGGAAACACAAACGGCAGGAAAAGGGCGGCTCGGCCGTCGCTTTTTTTCTCCTGAGCAAAGCGGGGTGTATCTGAGCATGGTATTGCGTCCTAAGTTAACGGCACAAGAAGCCTTGTTGATTACCACTGCGGCATCGGTGGCGGTTTGCCGCGCGATTCAAATAGTCACTGGGCAATCCCCACAAATTAAATGGGTCAATGATGTTTACCTTGGCGATCGGAAAGTTTGTGGGATTCTCACCGAGGCAGTGAGTAATTTTGAAAATGGGGAGATCGAAAGCATTGTATTGGGGATCGGGATCAACTTCCACTGGAAAGAACCCTTACCCAATGAATTGCAGCAAAAGGCAGGCGCTTTGTTTGAAGGGGAAGTCCCTTTGGGAATTACCCGAAACCAATTAGCGGCAGAACTAATCCGGCAGGTAGAAATTCTTACAGAACAGATTCCTTCCCGTGCATTTTTGCAGGAATATCGGGAACGTTCTCTCGTATTGGGAAAACGCATAGAAATACACAATTTCCATCAAGAGCCTTATTTTGCCATAGCCGAGGGGATCCATGAAAACGGAGGATTGATTGTCCGGCTGGAAGATGGAAGTTTACAGACGATACAATCAGGAGAAGTTAGTATCCGGGGGATATTTTGTCATGAATAACACAAAAAAGAGAATAAAAAAGCTGTCCGTAGCCGACCTGCTGCTTTGCGCTTTATTTGCTGCATTAATTGCCGTAGGTGCATTTATCCGCATTCCTATTCCAGTAGTGCCGTTTACCTTACAGGTTTTGTTTACCTCTTTGGCCGGTATGCTTCTGGGACCCTGGATGGGATTGGTTTCCGTATTGGTATATATTGGGGTCGGTTTAGCAGGCGTGCCGATTTTCACCAGCGGGGGAGGGATCGGATATGTGCTGCATCCAAACTTTGGGTACCTGATTGGTTTTGCGGCAGGGACCTGGTTTACCGGTTGGCTGGTTTACCGTTCCCGGAAGAGCCCCCCATCATTATCCCGGCTGGTGATATCCTGTTATGCCGGTTTAGGGATAGTTTATCTCTTTGGTGCGGTATATTTTTACCTGATCAGCAATTTTTATCTGCAAAATCCTATGGGTGTCTGGCCGGTCCTGTTATCTTGTGTGATTTTGGTAGCTCCTGGCAATATGGCCTGCTGTTTTGGCGGTTGTCTATTAGCCAAACGCCTGATTCCCATTCTGCGCAAAGAAAGGCAATCCCACGCCATATAAAGAAGAAGGGAAGACCTATATTTTCAGGAGAATCTCACAAAATGTATTGCAAAGATAGACAAAGGGTATTATAATAATAGAGAAACTTGTTGTAAAAGGAGGATGTCGCAATGGCAACGATTACAAAAGAAACGATCATTGGAGATATTTTAGACATGGATCAATCTACGGCCCCATATTTTTTAGAGATGGGGATGCATTGTTTAGGATGCCCGGCTTCCCGCGGGGAAACAGTGGAAGAAGCGTGTGCAGTGCATGGAGTAGACGCCGATACTCTGGTTGCAAAACTGAATGCTCATCTGGCTGGACGTTCCTGAAAAACAGTATAGCTTTGATCGGTGTTTATGCCGCCCGGTAAAAGATTTTGCCGGGCGGCTTGTTGAATATTCAGCAAAATTGTACATAGGGAGGAAAGCGACAGGAATATGATTCGCCGGATGTTTCAGCTAGATCCTCGTTTAGCACAATGTGCAGCCATGGTGCGGAAAGGATGTAAAGTTGCTGACCTTGGCACAGATCACGGTTATTTACCGATTTGGCTTGCCAAACAGGGAAAAGTCAAAAAAGCAATCGCTACAGACGTAAATGTAAAACCCTTGCAAAAAGCTGCCGGAAATGTGCGGAAATATAAGGTGACCTCCCTGGTGGATATTCGGATTTCGGATGGACTGGAGGTTGTCTTTCCGCCAGAAGTGGACGATATTGTTATGGCTGGTATGGGTGGAGATTTGATCATACAGATTATAGGCTCTGCTCCCTGGCTGAAGGATCCAGAAAAACATTTAATTTTACAGCCTATGAGTTCTATCCCGGATTTACGGCGTTTTTTAGCCCGGGAAGGGTATGCTGTACAGGAAGAACAGGCTGTGATAGCAGATAACCGGGTATATACCGTGATGCTGGCATCCTATGATCCTTTCCAGGTTCCAAAGGATCCTCTGTATCCTTATATCGGTCTGCTGGATGATCAAACACCGGCAGGGAAACAATATCTTCAACGTGAAGTTTTTCACCTGCACAACCAGGCGGAAGGATTATGCAGAGCGGGACGCCAACAAGAAGCACAGCCTGTTTTTTCTGTGTTGGATAAAATCAAGGAACGTTTTCCCAACCTTATTTAGAACGGGAAAGGAGAATACAAATGACAGTAACAGTAGGGGATTTATACGATTGGGTAGATCGGACAGCACCATTTTCGACGGCTATGGATTTTGATAATGCCGGATTGCTGGTAGGGGATCGTACGACTCCCGTGACAGATGCCTTAGTTGCCTTGGATATCACCCATGAGGTGGTCGCAGAGGCTAAAAAGGCAGGAGTGCAAGTCATTCTCAGCCATCATCCCGTCATTTTTCAGCCGCTGAAACGGCTTTCCTCAAAAGATGTCCCTTATCAGTTGGCCTCCTGCGGGATTGCCGCCATCTGCGCTCATACCAATCTGGACTTTGCATCGCAAGGAGTGAATACCTGTTTAGCGAGGGCGTTAGAACTTCAGGAAATCACGGTTTTGAAGGAATACCGGGATGACTTGTCACAAGGATGGATTGGGAAAGTATCGACCGCCATGTCCCCCAAAGAGTTTGCACGGTATGTAAAAGAAAAACTGCACTGCGATGGATTAAAATTCACGGTAGGAAACCGGGAGATCCAAACCGTAGCGGTTGGTTCCGGGGCCAGCGCCGGATTGCTGTTCGACGCTGCCCAAAGAGGGGCAGACGCATTTGTAACCGGGGACACCAAACACCATGTGTTGCGGGGGGCCCGGGAAATGGGGATCACCTTGGTAGATGCCGGACATTTCCGGACGGAAGACATTGCTATGACTCCCTGGATGCAGGCAATGCAGGAGGCTTTCCCTGCCATACAGTTCCATCGATCTGCACAGGGAGATCCTGCCTGCTATTTAGCTTAAACAAAAAGGAGGAGGCCAGCTATGGCACTGGACGGCGCATGTTTGCGGCATATCACACGCGAACTGGAAGAAGCTGTGGGAGCCAGGATCGATAAAATCTATCAGCCTAACCGGGAAGAGCTCCTGCTGTCCCTGCGCAGCCGCACAGATTTTTATAAAATGCTCCTGTCTGCCCGGGCAAACAGCGCACGGGTTCACTTTACCAAAAGCACCATTGAAAATCCCAAACAGCCCCCCATGTTTTGTATGCTCCTTCGCAAGCGGCTTGGTGGGGCAAAGCTGTCCGCTATCCGGCAGGACGGTTTGGAACGGGCATGTTATCTGGACTTTGACGGATTCAATGAATTGGGAGATCCGGTCCGTCTGACTCTGGCAATAGAAATTATGGGGCGTTACAGCAATGTTATTTTTCTCGACCAGGAGGGGACGATTATTGACGCTCTCAAACGGGTAGATGAGGAAATGAGTTCCGAACGCCTGGTCTTGCCGGGGATCCGGTATCGTCCTCCTCCTGCACAGCAGAAGCTTTGTTGCCTGGATGTATCCCCCCATCAGGTGCTGTCCCGTCTCGACGCTTTGGAAAAGGAGCAGGAATTGAGTCAGGCGCTGCTCCTTGTCCTGCAAGGAGTATCCCCCATTGTCTGCCGCGAAATTCAGCACCGGGCAGGGCAGGGGGAAACCCTATGGGGAAAAGCCCGGACACCTGTACAGACGGCCAGGCTGCTGGAAGAATTAGAGCGCCTGTTTTCCCTCATCCGGCAAACTGCCGGGCAGCCTTGTATGTTGCTCCGGCCGGATGGGAAACCACTGGATTTCTCTTTCCTGGATATTGAGCAATATGGCACGGCAGCAGAAAAACAATTTCCCGCTTCCTTTTCTGAAATGTTGGATCAGTTTTATGGGGAACGGGATCGGCTGGAACGTATCAAAGCCCGTTCTGCGGATTTATATCGATTGCTTACCACGATTTCGGAACGACTCAGCCGGAAAATCAATATACAGACAGAGGAATTACGCCGATGCACCAAAAGGGATTTTTGGAAAATCTGCGGAGACTTGCTTAGTGCGAATCTATACCGTATCCAAAAAGGGGATACGTCCATTGAACTCGAAAATTTCTATGAAGAGACGTGTCCTACCGTGCAAATTTCTCTGGATCCTCTGCTGACCCCTGCCCAAAATGCGCAAAAATACTATAAAGAATACCGCAAAGCACATACAGCAGAAGAAAAGTTGACCGAACAGATCACACAAGCCAAACAGGAACTGGAATATATCGATTCGGTATTGGATGCGTTAAGCCGTGCCCGGACGGAAAGGGATTTAGATGAACTGCGCCAGGAACTGCGGGAACAGGGATATTTAACCGCAAAAAGCCGCCAGACAAAGCAGAAATCCCTATCGCCCAGCGCTCCCCTGACATTTTCTGTACGGGATGGATTTACCGTATGGGTAGGAAGAAACAACCGCCAGAATGACCGGCTCACCTTAAAGGATGCTCACCGGAATGACATTTGGCTGCATGTAAAAGATCATCCAGGATCGCATGTGGTTTTGGTGACGGAGCGCCGGGAACCAACCGAATCCGCTTTACTTGACGCAGCAAAGATAGCGGCATATTTTAGCCGATGCCGGGATTCGTCCCAGGTTCCGGTGGATTACACACAAGTACGGTATGTCAGCAAGCCGCCGGGAGCAAAACCCGGAAGAGTTATCTATGTTCACTATCGAACCCTGTATGTCACGCCGGAAGAACCGGCATCAACTTGAGGAGGGATCTGATGTCCAAAAGTAAAATTTTAGCGTATATTACTTTGGGAGCAACGCTTTCCGCTTCGATTCTCATGGGGATCGCCGCGGCGCTGTTTCCCGAAGGGAATATCAACCTGTATATTTGTTTTGCATCCATCGGGATTTTCCTGATGACCCTGCGTTTTAATGTGTATGCCATCCGCAATGAGAAAACAGAACAGCTGGTAGCAGAAAATCATTTCTGTATTGCGGTTTCGCTGTATATGCTTCTGCGGTTTATCGATCTTTGTGTCGGCGGGATGCATGTGGTGCTATATTTCTGCCTGCTGGGGGTACTGGCCCTGTACCTGATTTTCGCCATTGTTTTGTACGTGCGCCGCAAAGTGAGACGAAACGGTTACCGTTAGGAGGAGCGATTCCATGGAGAGGATCCAAAATATGACGATACAGGAAAACCATGGGGTCCCTTACCTGACCTTCTCCCGCTGGGATTCCTGGGATTGGATAAACCACGCGTTTTCTACCCGCTTGGGCGGGGTAAGCCAAAACGAATTTTCTTCCATGAACTTAAATTTCGGCCGCGGGGACAAGGAGGAAGCGGTGATGGAAAATTACCGGAGATTCTGCCAGGCCGCCGGATTTGATCCGGATAAACTGGTGGCGT
>CAJFOO010000076.1 GCA_904397205.1 uncultured Clostridia bacterium | reverse complement strand
GCTGGGGAATACGTTTTATTCGGTGAATGGATACCGGATCTATACCGATCGGGATCTCAGCTTTGCCTTGTCGACGGCCGATCCGGCTTCGGTGGATTTTGTGCTGCTGCGGGATGGGGAAAAGGTGGTTTTGGACGACGTAGCCCTCCAGACCCGCGACGCCGATGGGACCCCGGTGACGGTGGTGGATTTTAAAGTGGACTCTATCCCGAAGAATGTGGGGACCGTCCTTTGGCAGTCCGCCGCCGGGACCATTTCCAACATCCGGATGGTGTGGAGCAGCTTGTTCGGCATTTTGACCGGGCAAATTTCCCCTTCCAGCCTGGCGGGGCCGGTGGGCACGGCCAGCGTCATTTCGCAGGCGGCGTCGCAGGGGCTTAGCCAGGGCTTTGGCGAAGCGGTGAATAATATTCTCCTGGTGATGGTGATCATCACGGTGAACCTGGGCATCGTCAACCTGTTCCCGCTGCCGGCCCTGGACGGCGGCAGGCTGGTGTTCCTTATCATCGAGGGCATCCGCCGCAAGCCGATCAACCGCAAATACGAGGGTTGGATCCATGCGGGCGGCTTTGTGCTGCTTATGGGATTCATGGTCCTTATCAGCATCAACGATATTGTCCGCATTTTTTCTTAGGGAGCAGCCGGTTTTCGTCAGCCGGCTGCTTTGCTGTGTCTTGGGGCCGGACGGTTTCTGCCGATTTGTATAACCGCCTGGGGGGCTGGCGGCAAATAAATGTAGAGAAATACCCAACCTGCTGCCGGGCGCGGGGAATCCATTGCAATTTTTTGTCAAATCTTTTATAATACAAGTGCATGACTTAGAAGTATACTATAAATTTCAGGAGGATGTTGGGTCGTATGGGAAATCTAGAAGAAAAATGCAGGGAAGTCCGTGCGGATGTCATCCGTACCATCGGGACCTTGGGGGTCGGCCACATTGGCGGCAGCTTGTCCATTGTGGATCTGCTGGTGGTGCTCTATGAGAAGCATATGCGCGTGGATCCCAAAAACCCGCGCAGGGAAGGCCGCGACCGGCTGATTGTTTCCAAAGGCCACGCAGGCCCCGCTGTGTATGCGGTGCTGGCCAACCAGGGGTATTTCGGCAAAGACTGGCTGCTGACGCTCAACCAATCGAAAACCAACCTGCCCAGCCACTGCGATATGAACCGTACCCCGGGCGTGGATATGACCACCGGTTCCCTGGGGCAGGGGTTCTCCTGCGCCATGGGTGCGGCCAAAGCATCCAAAATCCGCAGGGACGGGGCGGTGATTTACACCATCATCGGGGACGGCGAAAGCCAGGAAGGGCAAATCTGGGAGGCCGCGATGTTTGCCAGCCAGCATAAGCTGGATAACGTGATTGCCTTTACGGATTACAACCGGATGCAGATCGACGGCGATCTGGAAGATATCTGCTCCCTGGAGCCCCTGGCGGACAAATGGACCGCCTTTGGATGGAACACCATCGAGGTGGCGGACGGCAATGACGTGGATCAAATCGATCGGGCCATCGCCCAGGCCAAGCAGGCGGACAAGCCCAGCATGATTATTTTGCACACCGTCAAGGGCAAGGGCGTCAAATTTATTGAAGAGATGGGGTTTGGCAACCACAGCATCCCCATGACAAGGGAACAGATGGAAGCGGCGATAGCCGAAGTGAAGGGGGAATAAAGCCATGGAAATGCGGCAGATGCTATGCCAGGAACTCGACCGGATGATGGCGGAAAACGAAAACATTGTGGTGATTGACGCGGACTTGTCCAAGCCAAACGGCACCTATGCGCTGCGGAAAAAGTATCCGGAGCGCGCGTTTGACGTGGGGATTGCCGAACAGAATATGGCCTGCGTGGCGGCCGGGATGAGCAGCTATGGGTTTATCCCGTTTATCACGTCCTTTACCCCGTTTGCTACCCGCCGCATCTGTGACCAGATTGCCATTTCCATTGCCTATGCGGGGCAGAATGTGAAAATTATCGGCACAGACCCCGGGATCTCCGCGGAGTTTAACGGCGGTACCCATATGAGCGTGGAGGATCTGGGGGTACTGCGCAGCATCCCCAATATAGTACTGTACGAGCCGGTGGATACCCACCAGCTCGCGCTGGCCCTGCCGCAGATTGTGGAGCACCCAGGGCCGGTGTATATCCGGATGTTCCGCAAGGCCGTGCCGGATGTATTCACCGAGCCGGGCTACCGTTTCGATTTATTCCATGCCGACGTGCTGCAGGAAGGGGAGGACGTTTCCCTGTTTTGCAGCGGCATCATGGTGCAGGAAGCCCTCAAGGCCAACGATATGCTGCTGCAGGAAGGGATCCGGGCGGATATCCTCAGCATCCATACGCTCAAGCCGCTCGATACCCAGGCGGTGATCCGTTCCGCCCAAAAGACCGGGGCGGTCGTTACGGCCGAAAACCACAATCTCCTGGGCGGGCTGCGCTCCGCTGTGGCGGAAACGCTCGCGGAACACTGCCCTACCCCCATGCGGGCCGTCGGCATTGCGGACCGGTTCGGCCAGGTGGGGAAACTCCCGTTTTTAAAGGAAGAATACCACATGCGCGCCGAAGATATTGTCGATGCCGTCAAACAGGCTGTTTCTCTAAAATAATCTTTTCCTATCCGCCAGCTTCCCTTTGGGGAGGCTGGTTTTTTTTGTGCTTTCCCCAGGAAAAACGGGGAGAGGGGGATTGAGAAAAAATTGTGGATTAGATATTGACAAATCTTTCAAAAAATGGTCAAATAGAAGTGGATTTCTTCGCTTTACCCTGTGGGAAGTGTACGAAAAAGATGAAGAATTCATGAATAACAGGGAATTTTGATTGGAGGATGGGAGAATACATGCATAAAGATCTTACCCCCATGGATGTTACCAAAGCGGAAACAACAGAACACCTGCTGCATGCGATGATTGAGGTGCTGCATGAAGCCGGGTTCCGCGTGACCAACCAGAGGAAAATTATTTTGGAAGCCATTGCCTATCAGGTGGGATGGCATGTCCACCCCAAAGATATTTATTCCTATGTGCAGGAACGTGACAAAAGCATCGGCCTGGCTACGGTATACCGCACGCTGAAAATCCTCGAAGATATGGATCTGCTCAATAAGGTCTACATGATGGGGATGCAGAATATGTCCCCCCACGACCACGGCGTGCATTACCATTTGATTTGCCTCAAGTGCGGCAGCATCCAGGATATCAGCGACGCCACCTTTGAAGAGATCCGTTCCCATGTCCAGAAGGATTACGGGTTTTCTTCCACCCAAATCCGCATGTCGGTCTATGGGATTTGTGAGGAATGCAACCGGTTCCTCAAAAATGCAGAAAAATAATGGCTTTTCCCCGTTTGCGGTGCTATTGGGCAAGCGCCGCGCATATGGTTTCAACGGGTGATACTTGTGAAAAAAATCCGTTGGAAATCCTTTTTTCTT
>CAJFOO010000075.1 GCA_904397205.1 uncultured Clostridia bacterium | reverse complement strand
CATCATAAAGATGGGGTTATACTGATACAGCCCTTTCTGCAAGGCGTCGGTTACATCGCTGGTTGCTTTTTCCCAAGTCTTTAAAACCGCGTTGTAGCGTTCGTTGTCCGACAGCAAGCCCATTTTGAATTCTTCGGTAATGTCGTCGATTTCCTGTTCGGCATCCGCAATGATCTGCTTTTTCTGCTCCGGAATCGTCGCATCACAAACCGCCACCGTGATAGCGCTCTTTGTCGAATACTTATATCCCTGCGCTTTGATTTCATCCAGCACTTCCGCTGTGCGGGCCGTACCATGTACCTTAATGCACCGGTCGATAATTTTCCCCAGCTGCTTTTTGCCCGCCAGGAAATTGATCTCAAAATCAAACATACGTTCCGGATCGGTGCGGTCTACATAGCCCAAATCCTGCGGGATGGGACGGTTGAAAATAATGCGTCCCACGGTGGTATCCACCAGACGGGAAACCGGTTCCCCGTCCACTTCCAAGACACGGCGCACCTTAATTTTGGCATGCAGGCTGACATAGTGGGCGTCATAAGCCATAATAGCCTCATCCACATCCCGGAAAATCTTGCCTTCTCCCGGCTCCCCATCCTTCTCCAGTGTCAGATAGTACGAACCCAGAATCATATCCTGCGTGGGCACAGCAACCGGACGGCCGTCAGACGGCTTGAGCAGGTTGCCGGCCGCGAGCATTAAGAAACGGGCCTCTGCCTGGGCCTCTGCGGACAGCGGCACATGGACGGCCATCTGGTCGCCGTCAAAGTCTGCGTTATATGCCGTACATACCAGAGGATGCAGCTTTAAGGCGCGGCCTTCTACCAGCACTGGCTCGAACGCTTGAATGCCCAAACGGTGAAGGGTGGGAGCGCGGTTGAGCAAAACCGGATGGTTCTTGATCACGATTTCCAGCGCGTCCCAAACCTCCGGCCGGGCGCGTTCCACGGCTTTGCGCGCCGCTTTAATATTGCCTACCGCACCGGTTTCCACCAGCCGTTTCATGACAAACGGTTTAAATAGCTCCAAAGCCATTTCCTTAGGCAAACCGCACTGATACATTTTCAGCTCCGGGCCGACAACGATAACCGAACGGCCGGAATAGTCGACGCGTTTCCCCAGCAGGTTCTGGCGGAACCGGCCTTGTTTACCTTTGAGCATATCCGATAAGGATTTCAGCGGGCGGTTATTCGGGCCGGTTACCGGACGGCCCCGTCTGCCGTTGTCGATCAGAGCGTCGACCGCTTCTTGGAGCATCCGTTTTTCATTGCGCACAATAATGTCCGGCGCCCCGAGTTCCAACAGGCGCTTGAGACGGTTGTTCCGGTTGATTACCCGCCGGTATAAATCGTTCAGATCCGAGGTGGCAAACCGTCCGCCGTCAAGCTGTACCATCGGACGGATATCCGGTGGGATAACCGGAATGACGTCCAGAACCATCCATTCCGGGCGGTTGCCCGAAAGCCGGAACGCCTCCACCACTTCCAGACGCTTTAAAATGCGTACCCGCTTCTGCCCGGACGCGGCAGCCAGTTCTTCCTTCAGCTCTCTGGAGATTTCTTCCAAATCCAACTCCGCCAGCAGCTTCTGGATGGCTTCCGCCCCCATGCCGGCATCAAAATCGTCTTCATATTTTTCCCGCATATCGCGGTATTCCTTTTCCGAAAGGAGCTGCTTTTTTTGCAGTTCGCGCACGCTGCCCGGATCCGTCACAATATATAACGCAAAATACAGGACTTTTTCCAGCATCCGGGGGGAAATGTCCAAAAGCAGGCCCATCCGGGAGGGGATCCCCTTAAAATACCAGATGTGGGATACGGGCGCTGCCAGTTCAATATGGCCCATGCGCTCCCGGCGCACCTTCGACCGGGTCACCTCTACCCCGCAGCGGTCGCAGATTTTCCCTTTGTACCGGATGCGTTTATACTTGCCGCAGTGGCATTCCCAATCCTTTTGGGGACCAAAAATCCGTTCGCAGAAAAGTCCGTCGCGTTCGGGTTTAAGCGTACGGTAGTTGATCGTCTCCGGTTTTTTGACTTCTCCATAAGACCAGCCGCGGATTTTATCTGGAGAGGCTATGCCGATCTTAATGGATTCAAACACGCTAAACTCCATATTTCCCCTCCTTATTATAACAAGCCATGTTCGTCATCATAGCTGTGATCGTACGGGTCGAACAAATCGTCCTCCCCTTCCTGCGATTCTTCAAAATCGTCGTCCTCGTCCATGTCTTCCACGGTATATCCATCCAGTTCTCCCGTAACCACATTGGGTTCATCAAACTCATCGTCCGACGGCTTGAAGGCGAGATCGTCATCGTCGTCAAAGTTCTGCTTGAGATCGATTTCCTCATCGTCTTTGTCAAGGACCTTCACATCCAAGCCCAAAGACTGCAATTCCTTAATCAGCACTTTGAAGGATTCCGGTACGCCCGGTTTGGGAATGTTCTGCCCTTTGACAATCGACTCATATGTGCGGACACGCCCAACCACATCGTCGGACTTCACAGTCAGAATTTCCTGAAGCGTATAAGCGGCGCCATACGCTTCAAGCGCCCAAACTTCCATTTCCCCAAACCGCTGGCCGCCAAACTGGGCTTTTCCGCCCAAAGGCTGCTGGGTAACCAGGGAATATGGGCCGGTCGAACGGGCATGGATTTTATCGTCTACCAAGTGATGCAGTTTGAGATAATACATATATCCTACCGTAACCGGGTTGTCAAACTCCTCCCCCGTACGGCCGTCGCGCAAACGGGTTTTCCCATTCTCGTTATAGCCCGCCTGTTTGAGACAGGCGGCAATATCCTCTTCCTGCGCACCGTCAAATACCGGCGTCATAATCTTCCAGCCCAAGGCTTTGGCGGCATAGCCCAAATGCACCTCCAGCACCTGGCCAATATTCATACGGGATGGAACACCCAACGGGTTCAGGACAATATCGAGCGGCGTACCGTCCGGCAGGAACGGCATATCCTCCTGCGGCAGAATCCGGGATACGACGCCCTTGTTGCCGTGACGGCCCGCCATCTTATCCCCCACGGAGATTTTGCGTTTTTGGGCAATATAACAGCGGACTACTTTATTCACCCCTGGGCTGAGTTCGTCGTTGCTGTTTTCGCGGGTAAACACCTTCACATCCACAACAATCCCGTATTCCCCGTGGGGGACCCGCAGGGATGTATCCCGCACCTCTCTGGCTTTCTCGCCAAAGATCGCCCGCAGCAGACGTTCTTCCGCCGTAAGCTCGGTTTCCCCCTTGGGGGTTACCTTGCCTACCAGGATATCTCCCGAGCGGACCTCGGCGCCAATGCGGATGATCCCCTCCTCGTCGAGATCGCTGAGCAGATCTTCATTGACATTGGGAATATCCCGGGTAATTTCCTCCGGCCCCAGCTTGGTATCGCGGGACTCAATCTCATATTCTTCAATATGGATGGAAGTATACACGTCGTCCCGTACAATTTTTTCATTGATCAGGACAGCGTCCTCATAGTTGTAGCCTTCCCAGGTCATAAAGCCAATGAGGGCGTTTTTGCCCAGACTGATTTCCCCATTGCTGGTCGCCGGGCCATCGGCAATCACGTCGCCGGCCCGGATAGTCTCCCCACAGGAAACGACCGGAACCTGGTTAATGCACGTCCCCTGGTTCGAACGCATAAACTTAACGATGTGGTAGGTATCCACCGAACCGTCCTCGCAGGTAATCACCACTTCATCGGCGCTTACCTTCTGTACCACCCCGTCGTGTTTGGCAATCACGCATACACCGGAATCCACCCCGGCCTTGTATTCCATACCCGTACCAACAATGGGGGATTCTGTTTTCAGAAGCGGCACTGCCTGACGCTGCATGTTGGAACCCATCAGCGCGCGGTTGGCGTCGTCGTTCTCCAGGAAAGGGATCATTGCTGTAGCAACAGAAACCACCATCCGCGGGGAAACGTCCATAAAGTCAACCTGTTCCCGTTCAATTTCCACAAATTCATCGCGGAAACGGCCGTTGACTTTGGGATGCAGAAAACGGCCTTCTTCGTCCAGCGGCTCGTTTGCCTGCGCTACAATATAATCGTCTTCCATATCGGCGGTCATATAGACCACTTCTGCGGAAACAATCCCGGTTTCCTTATCCACCCGGCGGAACGGGGCCTCAATAAACCCGTATTCATTGATCTTTGCAAAGGTAGCCAGATACGAGATCAGCCCAATATTCGGGCCTTCCGGGGTCTCGATAGGACACATGCGGCCATAATGGCTGTAGTGTACGTCGCGCACTTCAAAACCAGCGCGATCCCGGGAAAGGCCGCCCGGTCCCAAAGCGGACAGACGGCGTTTATGCGTCAATTCCGCCAAGGGGTTTGTCTGATCCATAAACTGCGACAGCGGCGAGGAGCCAAAGAATTCCTTAATTGCCGCTACTACCGGGCGGATATTGATCAGGGAATGCGGTGTCAGCACCTCCAGATCCTGTGCCTGTAAGGTCATCCGTTCCCGGATCACCCGTTCCAGACGGGAAAAGCCAATCCGGAACTGGTTTTGCAGCAGTTCCCCAACCGAACGGATCCGCCGGTTGCCCAAATGGTCAATATCGTCCACCTTGCCAAGCCCTATGGCCAGGCAGTTCATGTAGTTGATCGAAGCGAAAATGTCATCAATAATGATGTGCTTGGGAACTAATTCATCCGCCTTTGCACGGATCTGTTCCTTGAGTTCTTCCCCCTGTGCGCCGGACTCCAAAATTTCATGGAGAATCTGGAAACGCACCCGTTCGTGAATGCCGCATTCTTCCTTGGCGTCAAAGGGCACGAACAGATTAATGTCTACCATCCCGTTCGAGATGACCTTGACTTCTTTCTCATTTACCAGGATATATGCTTCACAAACACCGGCATTATCCATTTCCGCCGCTTTTTGCTGGGAAACTACCTGTCCTGCCTCCGCGATCACTTCACCCGTATACGGATGCACCACCGGACGGGATAACTGCTGGCCCGAAATCCGGCCGGCCAGATTGAGCTTCTTATTGTATTTATACCGCCCTACACGGGACAGATCGTATCGGCGGGCGTCAAAAAACAGGTTGTTGATATGCGTCTGTGCGCTTTCAATGGTCGGCGGCTCGCTGGGGCGCAGCTTGCGGTACACCTCAAAAAGGGCTTCTTCCGTATTGGTACAGGGATCCTTTTCAATGGTCGCCTCTATCCGGTCGTCTTCCCCAAAATAAGTCCGGATTTCCTCATTGCTTCCCAGCCCCAGCGCGCGGATAAACACCGTAACGGGGAGCTTACGGTTTTTATCAATCCGCACATAAAGAACATCGTTAGCGTCGTTTTCATATTCCAGCCAAGCGCCCCGGTTCGGAA
Source organism: uncultured Clostridia bacterium (assembly GCA_904397205.1). Taxonomy (GTDB): domain Bacteria; phylum Bacillota; class Clostridia; order Oscillospirales; family Acutalibacteraceae; genus UMGS1071. Next base: position 14,675 of record CAJFOO010000075.1, on the reverse strand, counting down.
TGACTGTGGAACTGAACAATTCTTTGCCGGTCTTGTCATATTCCATTTTATAGTATACGCCGGGAGAGCGAACCAGCTGGGAAACAATGACCCGTTCCGCACCGTTGATGACAAATGTACCGCTGTCGGTCATCAGAGGGAAATCCCCCATAAAGACCTCAGACTCCTTGATTTCGCCGCTTTCTTTATTCAGCAGGCGGGCGGTTACGCGCAAGGGAGCCGCATATGTCGCGTCCCGTTCCTTACACTCCTCCACGCTATAGTTGGGCTTATTGCGTTCCAGATTATAGCTGACAAAATCCAGAACCAAATTGCCCGAATAATCGGTGATGCCGGAAACATCCTTAAATACTTCCTTCAGCCCTTCATCCAGGAACCACTCGTAAGAATTTTTCTGCACCTCGATTAAGTTTGGCATATCCAAAACTTCTTCAATCCGAGAAAAGCTCATGCGAGTATTTTTGCCCAATTGCTTTGGCTTCACATTCACCATTGGCTCAATCACTCCATTTCCGAATATTTATCTTTCGATCGTCCATTGTCTTGTTTTGGGGTGCGTTCCCATGGGGATATATCATAAATCCAGAAGAAATTATGAACAGTCTTTGAATGTACGCTTGCATTTTCCTCAAAATTGTGATACAATCAAGCGGGAGCAAGAATAAACCATACGTTTCCATGATGATGCAGTATATTATTTTATAACAAATCTTCTTGTTTGTCAACAGGGGAATGATAAATTTAACAAATTTAGTAATTTTTTCTATTTTCCCGGCAATAAAAAAGGGCATCCTGCCCATTTGTCTCTGAGTTAATTGATTTTTATTCTAAATTGCATTCTAAGAAAAACATGAAGCCAGGCAGTATGTTTCCAAAAAAAGAACATACTGCCTGGCCTTTCCTTTAAGGGATCTTCATATGCAAATACCACGCATTTTTCTCCAAGGACTTGCCTGACCCTACTGGGAAGAAGGCTCTTTTTCTTCTTTGCCGTTAGGGAAAGCAAAGGTATATGTATCCAGCTTCTCCCGTACCATCCGGGAGATCTCCGCATACGCATGGTAAAACTGGCAGGAATGGTGATTGCAGCAATATTCCTCCTGCTGGCAGCGGCTGAGCATATATGGGCCTTCCACTGATTCAATGACTTCCCGTAAGGTAATGGAAGACGGATCCCGCGTGACCTGATATCCGCCTTTCGCCCCTTTATACGACTGCACCAATCCGCTGCCCACCAGCTTCCGCAGGATTTTCAAGGCAAACCGCAAAGGTACCTGTGTCATCTCGGAAATCGTGTGTGCATCCGTCCGCTTTTGAGAAGCTGCCAACAGCTCCACAATCCGCACAGCATAATCTGCTTCTAAAGTCATATGCAGCATGGCAGTCCCTCCTTTGGATTAATCTAAAAAATCCTTCAGCTTTTTACTGCGGCTTGGGTGCCGGAGCTTCCGCAGGGCCTTGGCTTCAATCTGCCGGATACGTTCACGCGTTACATTGAATTCCTTCCCCACTTCTTCCAATGTGCGGGAACGCCCGTCTTCCAGCCCAAACCGCAGCCGCAAAACCTTCTCTTCGCGCGGGGTCAGGGTATCCAGTACATCCGCGAGCTGTTCCTTCAGCAACGTGTGAGAAGCGGCATCCGCCGGGGCCGGCGCGTCGTCGTCCGGGATAAAATCCCCCAGATGGCTGTCTTCCTCTTCTCCAATCGGTGTCTCCAGCGAAACCGGTTCCTGTGCCACGCGCATAATCTCCCGCACCTTATCCACAGGCATGTCCAGCTCTTCAGAAATTTCATCGGCAGTGGGTTCATGCCCGTTCGTATGCAGCAGCTGGCTCGATACCTTTTTCACCTTATTGATAGTTTCCACCATATGCACCGGGATGCGGATCGTGCGGGCCTGATCGGCAATCGCCCGGGTGATGGCCTGGCGGATCCACCAAGTAGCATAAGTGGAAAATTTAAACCCTTTGGTATAATCAAACTTCTCCACCGCTTTGATCAAGCCGAGATTACCCTCCTGGATGAGATCCAGGAACTGCATCCCCCGCCCGAGATACCGCTTGGCAATACTGACTACCAGCCGCAGGTTGGCTTCGGAAAGACGCTTTTTAGCGGCTTCATCCCCATCGATGATACGGATAGCCAAATCAATTTCTTCTTCGGGGGACAGCAGAGGGACACGTCCGATCTCTTTCAAATACACCTTCACGGGATCGTCAATGGCAATGCCTTCGGTACTCAAGGCATTTTCCAGATCCTCGCTTTCCATGCTGGGATCGGTAAAATCCAGATCTTCCATTTGCAGATCGGCAAAATCCTCGATGATTTCCACACCCATCGATTCCAACGTATCATAAAACTTTTCAATCTGCTCCGGTTCAAAATCCAATTCCCCCAGAGCGTCCAAGATCTCCTTCGTGGTAAGCTGGCCCTTTCCTTTGCCAAGCTCCAGCAAATCCCTGATGACCATTTTCTTATCTGGTGTTCCCATAATCCAGTCCCCCTATTTTTTCTGCTCTTTGAGTTTCCGCAGATACGCTTGAATATCTTCCGGCTGGGCAGAGGTTATCTGTTCTGTTTCCAGCTTCATCCGTTCCTGCAATATAATCTGTATATATTCCTGTACATCCTCCTGGGAAAGAGGAAGGGAATCCATTTTTGCCAGCATACGGGAAAGCGCCCCGGCTTCTTCAATGGAAAGCGTTTCCGAAATCGACGTCAGATCGCATCCTTTCCCTTGCAGCAGCCGTTCCAGCAACCGCTGATAGATCCGGCGGTTAAACTCCGTACAAAACTGTTCGGGCGGTAAGGAAGCGGCGATCCACTCAACCTGACCCGGTTCCGGACCGCGCAGCAAAAACGCCAGCAATCCTTCTTCCGCATTAGCGGCGCGCAGATGCCGGAATTTTTCCGGGTTAACGGCGTCTTTCATGCCTGACATCTGCTGCTGGATTTGACGAAATTCTTGTTTTTGGCGCAGCTTCCCCTGTTTTTTCCGGTTTTTATCCACCTGAAGCAAAATGGCAGAACGGGCTACCCCCGTTTCTTCCGCGAGACGGCCGGCATAAATTTCCTGTTCCATCCGGCTATCCAGCCGGGACAGCAAATCCGCCGCAGCCTGGAGATACGCCACCTGCCCTTGCGCCGTTTCCGGAGGATATTGCTCGCGGATACGGCGGAGCTGATATTCCACATCGTTGCCGCTGGATTCGATTAGCTGCTTAAAACGGGCAGGCCCCTGCTCCCCAAACGAACGGATATACTCATCGGGATCCTTGCCGTTGGGAATGGACAGCACCCGTACCGGCATCCCTACCTCCCGCAGCAGCTGGATGGCACGGGCGGCCGCTTTCTGCCCTGCCTCGTCCGCGTCATAAGAAAGCACAACCTCTTTGGTATACCGGGTCAGCAGGCGGGCCTGCTCTCCCGTAAAAGCCGTTCCCAGGGCAGCTGCTGCGTTGGGAAATCCTGCCTGATGCAGAGCGATAACGTCCATATACCCTTCTGCCAAAATCAATTGTTCCCGACAAGCCTCTTTGGCAAAATTCATGGCAAAAAGCCCCTGGCTTTTTTTAAATACTATCGTATCGGACGTGTTGAGATACTTTGGTTTTTCCTGTGTCAAAACCCGTCCGCCAAATCCCACCACATTCCCGCGCAAATCGATAATCGGGAACATCACCCGGGAAAAAAAACGATCCACCAGCCGCCCGTTGCGGGAAACAAATCCGACGTTTGCCTGGGTAATTTCGTGGGAAGTATACCCCTTGTCCGTGAGAAAATCTACCAAAGCAAACCGGGAAGCAGGGGCATATCCCAAACCAAACCGCCGGATCGTTTTCGGCTGTACGCCCCGGCTCCGCAAATATTCCAAGCCCGGCTTCCCTTCTTCCGCTAACAGAACCCCATGGAAAAACCGTGCGGCTTCCCGGTTGATTTCCAAAATCCGAGATCGCAGCTGGGAAAGCCCCGGATCCTCCTGTGTTTCCGGCACCTGCATCCCCACCCGATCGGCCAAAAAGCGGACGGCTTCCATATAATCCAGGTTTTCCGCCTGGCGGATAAAGGTGATGACATCGCCACCGGCCCCACAGCCAAAGCAATAAAAAGAATTCGTATCGCTGTAAATATGAAAGGAAGGGGTCTTTTCATTATGAAATGGGCAAAGCCCCACATAATTTTTCCCCTGTCGTTTTAAGTGAAGATAAGAGGAGGCTACATCCGCCATATCGCTACGCATTTTCAGTTCCTGCAAAAACAGCTCGGGCAGCGCCATGCAGCCCCCTCCTTTCTTTGGGAATTAAAGCGCCCACGCTTTGGGAAGAAACAGTTCCTTAAAGGTAGAAATTGCAAAGGAATCCGTCATGCCGGAAATATAATCCACTACGGCCTGTTCCAATCCATCCTCCCGCGCAATGTTCTGCATATCGGGAGGAAGATGATCAAAATCATGGAAATACACATACAACTGTTCCAGAAGCAAGGGGACTTTCCTTTCCCATTCCTTTGCTTTGGAACCCTGGTAGACCTCCCGGTACATAAACGTACGCAAATCATCAAACGCTTCCTGGACATCCGGTGCCATTTGGACATTGCCGTCTGCACTATGTGCAATCACCGAACAAATCAACTTATGGATCCGCTCCGATTTCTTTTCCCCAAGCACCTTCAGCGCCTGTTTGGGAAGCTGTTCCTGCCGCAGAACCCCTGCGCGGATTGCATCTTCAATATCATGGTTGATATAAGCAATCCGGTCGGCGATGCGTACCACTCTTCCTTCCGGAGTAGAAGCCAATTCCCCTCCCGTGTGGCACAAAATCCCGTCCCGAACTTCTGCCGTGAGGTTCAGTCCGGCTCCCCCTTGCTCAGTTCTCTCTACCACCCGTACGCTCTGTACATTGTGATGGAACCCAGACGGAGAAAGCTCTCGCAAAGCCCGTTCTCCGGCATGTCCAAACGGGGTGTGCCCTAAATCATGGCCCAAGGAAATGGCTTCCGTCAGGGTTTCATTCCACAGCAGGGCGGCGGATATGGTACGGGCAATCTGCGATACCTCTAAGGTATGTGTCAGGCGCGTCCGGTAATGATCCCCTTTCGGGGACAAAAACACCTGTGTTTTATGTTTGAGCCGCCGGAACGCTTTACAGTGGACAATCCGATCCCGATCCCGCTGGAATGGGGTACGGATGTCGCATTCCGGTTCCGGTTTCTGCCGCCCCGCCGTTTGTTCCGACAACGTGGCGCAAGGGGCTAAAATCTGCCGTTCTATCGCTTGCGTACGCTCCCGAATTGTCATATCCGCATCCCTCCGGCATTATTATTTTTTGCAGATATTTAGATATACGCCAGAATTTTTATTTTTCCTGCAAAAAATTAACCGAAGCTGCAAAAAACTTTTCCCCTTTCTCCTCTACTTCCGCTTGCCCGCAAGTAGAATCCACCAGTTCGCGGACAAATTCCTGCCAGTCTTTTCCCGGCATATGGAAAAAAATTTCCACTTTATCGGTAAACTGGGTGTCGTCTACGGTTCCTCCATGCTGAGGGATCAGAGAGGCTACCCGGCCGTATTGGTGATAATCGCAATGCAGGGAGCCGATTTTGCAGGGGTTCATCTGTAAAACTCCCGCCGTCTCCAGCGTCAGCGAAGCCCCGTGGGAATACGCCCGTACCAGCCCGCCTCCCCCCAGCAGGATCCCGCCAAAATAGCGGGTAACCACCACAACGGTATCCGTCACCTGGGCTTTGCGCAGAACGTCTAGCGTGGGCAGGCCGGCAGTTCCCTGAGGTTCCCCGTCATCCGAATACCGCTGCGTCTGTCCTTCCCGGAGACAATAGGCATATACATTGTGCGTCGCGTCCCAATGCTTGGTTTTGATTGCCTGGATAAACGCCAACGCTTCTTCTTCTGTGGAAACGGGCTTGATGTAACCAAGAAAGCGGGAACGCTTTTCGGTGAATTCCGCCTGCGCTTCCCGGGCGGCCGTCCGGTATTCTTTCATACGCCCTCCTCGTCGCCAAAAGAAAAAAGTTGGGCGGCGCACACCTGCACCGCCCCTCAGAAAGTCAAAAACAAAAACTAAAAGAAATAACAATGGAGATAAGGGTATGCCTTATTTCTCCTGAAGTCCATAGCGCTTCTTAAACATGTCGACGCGGCCGCTGGTATCGACCAGCTTCTGCTTACCCGTAAAGAACGGATGGCATTTGGAGCAGATTTCCACACGGATATTCTCTTTTGTAGAACGGGTTTCAATCACATTGCCGCATGCACATTTAATCGTTGTCTCTTCATATTTTGGATGCAGGTTTTCCTTCACTCTTGTCACCTCTTTCAGCGATAATACAACATTAACGTTTTTATTCTATCATAACTTTTTGGAAAAAGCAAGCATATTTTTTAGAAAAACCAAAAATACCCTTTTCTTTTCTCTTCCCTATCATCTTCAGCGTCCCTGCTGGCGGGCCAAGTAAGCGGCATATTCATCCAGGGTCATTTCCAGTGCCCGCATCCGTTCGGCATTGGTTTTCCCCACATAGCGGAAATGGCTGGGGTTAAAGGTCATCCCCGTCTGAGATTCCTTCCCCTCCGGATACCGCAGGACAAACCCATAGGTAACACAGTTGCGCACCAGCCAACGGTATTCCTTGGTAGAGGAAAAATCTTGTCCTTCCGCGAGGGTTTCGGCTGTGAAATCCACGGCCAAACCGGTTTGATATTCGCTGTATCCACCCTTCTGCACCACGAGCGAAGCCTCAGCCTCCGACTTGATCCGGGAATATCCCTGCTGCATATACTGCGCCACGACTTCCTCATACTCCGCGTCCTGTTCCTCTTTGCTGACATATCCTTTTACCAGGCTTAAAGAACAGTCTTCCGCCTGTGCCGCCGCCAGCATCTGCCGTAAAGCGTCGGCAATCCGTTCATCTACCGAAACGCCTTCTACTTCTACCAAAACGGGAACAGAACCTTCCCATGGCTGCTCCTGATTGACCAAAACCAACGCAAATTCTTCATTCTGAACCAAAGAGGAACTTTGCAAAGCAGCAGACGTTACCGAGCTGGAGAGCTGGCTGTCCGCTCCTTCTGCCGATGTCTGGGGAAGTTGTGTCCACAAAAAATATCCAAGCCCACCCGCCCCGGCTGTCAAAACCAAGCCAATTCCTATCATAATCAGCCGAAGGCGCCTAGTCTGGTCATTCTTACGCCAAGGGCTTTTGGTTTTCATCACTTTCGACCCTTTTGCCTGGGGCCGTTTTTGACGATACGTTTTTCTTCTTTGTCCGATAACGCACCTCTCCTCGCCGTTGGCATAAAGGTTTTATTTACCTCTTATTCTTATATTGTAAACATATCCCTCATTTTTTTCATGTCTTTTTCATGAACAAATTTCCCATTTTTAAAATACATCTCATTTTTTGCTAATCCGGGCTTTTATACACCCTCCTCATTCTTCCACCTGGATCCGCACACTGGAGGTTTTCCCGGCAATATTGGCAATCATACGGGCTTCCCCGGGTTGGAATGCCTGAACGGTATACAGATCGCCAATTTGCCCTTTGCGGCTGGTATAGTGAGACACGACTTTGGTAACCGCCGCAACGGAAGGCTCTGTGACCCGCACCTCCATATTTCCGGGATAGTATCCCTTATCGGGCAGGGTGCGCGGGATGCAGAGCGCTTCATACACCCCACCGGGTTTCATCTTGACCGTGCTGGTGTCCCAGCTAACATCGAACGTTTTATCCACATCGGCTCCCCCCTTTAATGCTTTCATCACGGTATCAAAAGGAAACTGCTTTCCCGGACAGCTATCATCCGGCCGGGTTTTGGGACAGATTTCACTGTGCCCGGTAATATGATCGCGATCGATAGGGATGTCATAATCATAGAGCGTTTTCACCTGCTCCCGGATATACCGATGCAAAGCAATCGTGGATTCCATCTGCTTATCGGTCAAATAACCGCCCCAAGGGTTGACATGCTCAATCGATACGCTGTACAGGTTGGCATTGCCGCCTTTTTGCCGCACCACCGGGTTCTCAGCATTCCCATAATACACCGTGGACGATGCACTCGTACTCGTACCGTTCGCCCAGGCAGCATACGAAATCGGGACGCATTCATACACATCCCCGTTCGTATCCACAATATAGTTGGAACTGGTTTGGCTTGCCGGGTTCAAGAACCAATTCAAAGCGCTGGATATCTGCGTTCCGCCCGTAATATGGTTCACAATCAAATAGGGAATATTCCCCTTGCGGGACTCATAGTTTGGGGATGCCCTTTGGATAATCTGCATCTTGCATTCCTCCATTTCTCATAAAGAACATCGTTCCCCACCGCTTTTTGGGAGATGGTTGTCCGGATTTTCCCTCCCTTCCTTTCCCTCCGGCAGAATCAAAAGCGGTGTATTCCCAGGATATTCCCAAACTCAAAAATTGGTTCCTGTCCGTTTTGCAGGCAAACAAAAAGATCCTTCCCGGACAGAAGGACCTTCAAAAGTATATTCTCTTTAATTTCAGACAGAAGCGGAGCCTTCCTGGAAAAAGGCTAAAAACCCGCGATAGGCCATGTAAACATCCAGCTTCGATACAACCTCAAAGGGGGAATGCATGGAAATGACTGGAACGCCTACATCTACCACATCAATATCCAGATTGGCCAGGAACATCGCTACCGTCCCGCCGCCGCCGCCGTCTACTTTTCCCAATTCACCGGTCTGCCACAGGACCTTATTGCTGTCAAACAACCGGCGCACCTCTGCCATAAATTCGGCGGAAGCATCCGACGTGCCTGCTTTACCGCGGGAACCCGTATACTTCATGACCCCAACGCCATTGTTTAAATAACAGGAATTGGTGGGCTCATATGCGCTGGCATAAGTGGGATCAAACGCAGCGGTCACATCCGCGGAAAGGCACTTGGATTTGCGCATCACTTCATAGCCTTCCATCCCTTCCTGTTTGGCCAGATCACAGATAAAGTCGCGCATGAACGAGGATGCCAAACCGGTATTGCCCTGGCTTCCCACTTCTTCCTTATCGGCCAGCACCGTCAGCACCGTATGCTTCGGCGTGCCGCAGCGCAGGGCCGCTTCAATGGCAGGGTATGCGCAAACCCGGTCGTCGTGCCCATACCCGCCGATCATGCTGGCGTCAAACCCTACGTCTGCTGCATGGAATGCCGGCACAAACTCGATTTCTCCCGAAACGAAATCTTCTTCCACAATGTGGTATTTTTCGTTGAGCAGCTTCATGATATTGAGCTTGAACAGGTTGGATCCTTTTTTTGAACGAACCGGACGGCTGCCGACAAGTACATTCAGGTTTTCCCCTTCAATCGCCTTGGATAATGTCTTGGTCATCTGTTCCGTTCCTAAATGCGGCAGCAGATCGGTTACGCAGAACTGCGGCTCCCCTGGCTTTTCCCCAATGCAGATATCCAGATGTGTGCCGTCCCGGCGGACAATCCGGCCATGCATCGCCAGCGGGATCGTGGTCCACTGGTACTTTTTAATGCCTCCGTAATAATGGGTTTTAAACAGCACCAGCTCATTGGCTTCATACAACGGGTACGGCTTAAGATCCAAACGCGGCGAATCAATGTGGGCAGCAGCAATCCGTACGCCCTCGCGGCAGCTTTCTTCCCCGATGACGGCCAAAATCAACGCCTTGCCCCGGTTATTATAATACACCTTGTCGCCGGGCTTGTATTTCTTCTTGCGGTCAAAGGGAAGGAAGCCTTCTTTTTCCGCCTCGGCAACCGCATATTCGACGGCTTCGCGTTCGGTTTTTGAGCGATCTAAAAAGACCTTATAGCCTTCACAAAAGCTGTCCGCTTTCGAAACCTCTTTGTCTGTCACATCAAAAAAGCCGTTCTTGCGGGAAATCAAAAGCTCTTCGGTCAGCTTTTCCACATCCAATTCATTTTTTTCTTTTGTTACTTTACTCATCAAAATACCTCCCTCATAATTTGGAAATTTTGGTTAATGAACTATTTTGTTTTCCTGTTTTTTACAGAAGTGTCTCCTGTAACTGCGAATACAGAGCCGATTCCGGGCTGGAAGACGTGTAAAGCTCCCGATAAATCTCATAATAACGCAGCACCTTATTGGCATAAGCCGCTGTCTCCGCATAAGGGATTTTTGTCAGTGTCTGCCCGTCGGGGGAATATTCCGGATTTTCCAGCCAGGTTTTCACTCTGCCGATACCGGCATTATAGGCGCAAACCGCCGTTTTTAATTGGGGATATTCCTGCAGGCACAAAGCAAGATTTTTGACCCCATACCGGATATTCCACTCCGGATCAAAAATATCCTCTGTGGTGTTCAGCTCCCGTTCTGCGGGATATACTTCCTGCAGCCAAGCAAACGTGTCGGGCATTAACTGCATCAACCCACAGGCACCCGCCGCAGAAACCGCATTCGGATCAAAATCGCTTTCTGATTTGATAATGGCATATACCAGCGCAGGATCAATATTGTTATCTTGCGCCTCTCTCTCAACAATATCACTGTATTTATGTGGGAAGGATGGCCGGGTAATTTCAGGCGTTTCCCGGACCAACCCGAAAATGGCCAATACGGCGGCCGCTAAAACCGCAAATAAAAGCACAAGGGCAGAAACCAAAATTTGCAGCCGTTTCTGTTTTTGCCACTTTGTTCTTCGCTTCACTTTATTTCGTCTTCGGCGCTTCGCCATATTGGCCATCCTCCTTTCCCTTTCTCGTAATATCCCTGACCATGCGGCGCAAGATTTCCGGCTTCTCCTGTCCATCCCAGCACATGCAAACCCTTTCCCGATAAAACTCGTCCGCCGGCTGGCTCTGGATCCGCGCGCGGGCTTGCTCTTCTGTCAGGGAGTCGCGTTCCATAATCCGGCGCAACCGCAGGGCCTTGGGAGCCAAAACCGCAATGGTCTGATGGCATGCCGGCCCCAGGCCAATTTCAAACAGCAACGGGGCATCCAGTACAATCCGGCCGCCGCCCTGCCTGCGAATCTTCTCGATTCTTTCTAAAATTTCCCTACGGATCCAAGGATGGGTAATCCGGTTCAGCTTTTGGGTTTGTTCCTGGGATGAAAACGCCTTTGCCGCCAATCTTTTTCGGTTTAAGGAGCCATCCGCAAAAAAAATATCCGCCCCAAAGCCTTCCTTCAGTTCTTTCAGGCAAGACGGGGAGCCGTCGATCACCTCCCGGGCAATCGCATCGCAGTTAAAAATTATATATCCTTGCCGGCGAAACTCCTCGGCAGCCGTGGATTTTCCCGCCCCTGTTGGTCCGGTAAGACCAACTACAAAGATATCTCCCTTATCCAATATGGATCACCTCAAAGCCGGCCGCCCGGAGAAGCCGGTTATATACCGCAAGCCCTATGCCTTCCTGGCGTGGACATCTTGCATATGCTATCCGGATCCCGCGGGCATCCAACTGACGCAGGGCATCAAACAGCGCCCGGGCTTGTCCGCTTGCATCCTGCTCCCGGCCAAAACACACGGTATCCGTGCGCAACCCTTCCTGCTCCCCTTCATAGCACAGAGCGGCAACCCCCGGCCCCGCATGGGAATTCACAAAATCCCGGTAAGCTGCATACGGGCCTTCCACCAGGATAACCCGGGCAAGAGGGGCGTAATGCTGGTATTTCATCCCCGGCGAAGAAGCCGCCGTCTCTTTTTGCAGAGGGGACAGTACCGCCGGATCGACATCCACTTCGCCGATAACGGCCCGCAACTGTTCCACGGTAATGCTGCCCGGACGCAGCAAGCGCGGCGTGTCCTGCGCCAAAGAAACCACCGTGGATTCCACCCCGACAGGGCAGCTTCCGCCGTCCAGAATCCCGGCAATCCGGCCGGATAAATCCTCCCAAACATGCTGGGCACTGGTCGGACTTGGCCGGCCGGAACGATTGGCGGAAGGGGCAGCCAAAGGGACTCCGGCCGCCTGGATCACCGCTTGTGCTACCGGATGGCTGGGAAAGCGGACGGCCACTGTCGGCAGATTCCCGCTAACCTGGCTGGGAACCCGGCTGGATTTTGGCAGGACAACGGTTAAGGGTCCCGGCCAAAACGCTTGGAACAGCTTTTGTGCCAAAGCAGGAACTGCCGCAGCCAGCTCCTGCACCTGGGATTCCCGTGCAATATGTATAATGAGAGGATTGTCCTGGGGACGGCCTTTGGCCGCAAAAATCCCCTCAACGGCTGTGCTGTCCCAAGCATTGGCTGCTAATCCATACACGGTTTCGGTTGGGATCGCTACCAGCCCGCCTTCCCGCAGCAGTTTGCCGGCCTGCTCTACTGCACCCGGTTCCTCCGCTTTCCACCATGTTGTTTTCATACTTTTCTTCCCTCTTCACCAGAACGTAAAACTCAAGCCTGCTGTTCCATACTGTCCTGCAATTTTGCCGTCCGATCGGCGGTAATTAACGCGTCAATCATCTCGTCTAAATTGCCGTTGAGCATATCGTCAAACTTATACACCGTCAGCCCAATCCGATGATCGGTAATCCTCCCCTGCGGATAGTTATAGGTGCGGATCCGTTCCGAACGGTCCCCCGTCCCTACCTGGGAACGCCGCTGCGCTGCAAATTCTGCATTTTGTTTTTCCTGCTCAGCTTCATACAGCCGGGAACGCAGGATTTTCATCGCCTTATCCTTGTTTTTAAATTGGCTGCGTTCGTCCTGACATTCTACAATTAAACCAGTCGGCAGATGGGTAATCCGGATAGCCGATTCGGTTTTATTGACATGCTGTCCTCCGGCTCCGCTGGCGCGGTAGGTATCAATCTGCAAATCCGATGGGTTGATATCGATTTCCACTTCATCCGCTTCGGGTAAAACTGCCACTGTCGCCGTTGAGGTATGCACCCTGCCCTGCGTCTCTGTTTCCGGTACCCTTTGTACCCGGTGTACGCCGCTTTCATACTTCAGCCGGGAATAGGCACCGTCGCCGGTAATCATAAAGCTGATTTCCTTATAACCGCCCAGTTCCGTCTCATTGGCGTTGAGGATTTCCACCTTCCACCCGCGGGATTCTGCATACATGCTGTACATACGGAATAACACGCTGGAAAACAAAGCGGCTTCTTCCCCGCCGGCACCGGCCCGGATCTCAACAATCACATTCCGGTCGTCGTTGGGATCCCGGGGCAGCAGCAGGATTTTCAGTTCCTCGGAAAGACGCTCCAGATCCTTGCGCGCTTGTTCCCACTCCTGCTCTACCAGGTCCTTAAATTCTTTGTCCAGCCCGCCTTCCGCCAGCAGGGTTTTTGCCTCCCCACAGGCAGCTTCTGCTTTCTGATACTCCCGGTACTTGTGCACAATCGGCTCCAGATTTTTATACTCCTTCATTAACACGGCATACTCCTGCGGATCTGCCAGCGCAGCAGGGTCGCACAGTTTCCGGTTAACTTCTTCATACCTTTGTTCAAATACCGCCAGGTTCTCAAACATAAAATCCTTATACCGCCTTTTTCAAAAGAATCTCCACAATGCATATGGGTTACTAAATTAGGAAAAGGATACTATTCCGCAGAAACGTCCCGGATCACTTTTTTGATCCTTTTTTCGCATTTCAGACGCGGGAGCATAATCTCGTGGCCGCAGCCGGAGCAGCGGATTTTGAAATCCATCCCTACCCGCAGCACCAGAAATTCCCGGCTGCCGCAAGGGTGGGGCTTTTTCATTTGTAAGCAGTCTCCTGGACGAATATCCATCCCCGCACTTCCTCACGCATGAATTTAACATTTTTTAATTATAGCACCGCTATCCGGGGATACACAATCCCTTTCTGCATTTTCCGTTAGAAATACCAAATATACACCTAAAAATTTCGTGTTTTTAATAATTTTCTGCTGTTTTTCACAGAGATTTCTCAAAAAAGAAGAAATCAGATCGGTTTCTGACCTCAATCATTTCATCGTATTGACGAAATTTTTTGTGTCTTTTCCATTTTTTGAGAAACTCACCATCCTATATGTATGAGCTTCTTCCACTATCTATTTCACAGAAAGAAAACACGCCTTTACCAAGGCGTGTACCTTCCTAAGCAGGCGGTCCTACTTCTGTTCCTGGAACGGGGGCTTTGAGGGAAAGGTATCCATTGGGAATTCATAGCTTTCAATCACCTCAAAAAAATCCCGGATATACTGCTTCATCTGCCCTGTATGAAGCGGCTCTTCCTGTTCCAGCCACCAAAGCAGGATGGCAATCATGCTGCCTGCCTGGATCCTCCCCATAAAATCACTGAACATTTTCCGGCGTTCAGGCGGGCAGTTTTCCGGAAGATTATGGGAAATATCCGCAGAGCGGATATCCGCCACCTGGCGCAGCACCGTAAGGAAAATGGGATTTAAACTGTCCTGCATGACATGGCGCACAATATCTTCACTGGCGGCAATCACATCCACCAGTTGATCCCACCTTTCTACCGTCTGTTCCCGCTTGACTTGGTAGGAGGAACCTTCCAAAGGAGAAGGATACAACTGGATATTCCCATATTGCAAAATGGCATATTCCAACAGGTCGTACTTATTATTAAAGTATTTATATAAGGTAGTACGGTGCAGCATAGCTTCCCGACAAATGTCGTTCACTGTGATTTCCTGGAAAGACTTCTTTTTCAACAGGCGTAAAAGCGCTTCATAGAGGAGCTTTTTCGTCCGGCGGGACCGCAGATCT